>CALWKR010000057.1 GCA_944381315.1 uncultured Christensenellaceae bacterium | reverse complement strand
CATATAGTCAAGTAATGTTCCATCTGGGATACGAGTTTGATGAAAATGATGCACATGATGTGAAGTTATTGTGTGAGACATTTCATATCGAAATTCCAAATGAGTATAGATAACTGCAAATAACAGTCTGTAGGGGAGTTCTGATACTCCCCTATAAAAATGGCTATTTATCAACTGTTTGTTGTGACATAGCCTTCTGAAAACAGAATATTGAGTCGATTGTCTTGATTTTACAAAATAATTGACTTTTAATCAAATATTTTTGCATGTCGAAAAATGCCGACTCGATCGCTTGCGCAACTTTTTGTCTTATCGTCGATTTCCAGTCTGTCCGACAAACGAATTTTTCAAAAAATTTATGCTCCGATTTTGCTCAGTCGCGATCATTCTCGCCATTATGAATAGCAACGATGAGAACAACGGCGCATCCGCGCTATTTGCTAAAATCGTTCTCTTTGCGAGAACGTCAACTTGCACTGTCACTGCTCGTCCCAAAGCCTTACATTCAAAATATTGTATCAACAATATAGACAATACCTTTGTCGTCAATATCGGCGCTGCGCCTTGCGCCCGCATTCCTTATAGAGAAGGCTACGTCTGCCACAATAGTCAAAGCATTTGCTCTCGATCATGCTCCGACGCCGAGTCGGCTCTCGCAGACTTATATCCGAATGATAAAAATGGTAATATAGTACAATATCTTCTCGTCGATTATCAAATTCGCCATATATCGGCTAAATTGATATTATATTCTGCCTAATTTAGAATACTTTGCAAGAATCGATCAAAAATTTTCATAATATTTTACGCCATGGATCGCGCCTTGCGTATTCCGAAATCCCATGTTTGGCTACGATGTAATTAAGATTTTCGACGCTCTGCCCTGTTGCTTTGCGACAACAAGCTCAACGCTTGTTCCTCAATATTGCATAATAGCAAGCGTCGCAAATTCCTTGATTGCTTAGAGCCGAACTGCGCAAAGTCCCCTCATACTTCATGCCGCATTTTTGCATCACTCTGCCCGACGCAGGATTGTTGGGATCATGCATTGATTCTATCCTGCAAAATCCTGTATTGTCGAACAGATAATCTATCACGGCGTTGAGCGCCTCTGTCATTATGCCCTTTCGCCACCAATTCCTGCCTATGCAATATCCAATATGCGCCATGAGCACCTTCTCGTCCGCGTGTACGACCGTGATACCGCCGATAGGCTCGTTTCCATTCTCTTTCAACACGATCGCCCAATGGTAAAAACTCGGATCTTCATATTCCTTTACCCACTCGTCGACAACTTGTCGGCTAACTTCAACGCTCTCGTGCGGCTGCCAAGTCAAAAATTTTGCCACCTCGCCGTCGTTTGCCCAATTCTTATATACGGCATTAGCGTCCTCGCGAACGAATCTTCTCAACACCAACCTATCTGTTTCGATCTCCCGCGTTCCGCAATGTTGCATAATTCTCTCCTTGTTCGTCAATTTGTCGCAATATCGATACCGCTTGCTCTTCGAAAAAGCAAAGCTCTCTATGTGCCTATCCTATCAAATACTATCATGTGTAGGCATTTTTGTCAACATCGACATCAATGCCGTCGTCGGCAATTTACTGCGCAAGCGAATTATATAAAATAGTTTGCGATCACTCGACGATATCGGTGTTTGCCGCAAGAGAGTCATGCGTCTTGCAGTCATCGAGCTGTTCGTCCGGATACAGACAAATAGCCGCCAACGCATATCAAATATGTTCAAATTTATATCTCTATGCAACGATCAATGCTTCCGCTAACGAACACCAAATACAGATGAATTAATATCTCTGAACAATGATCAATGCGGTCGCCAACGTATATCCAAATATATACAGATCAATATCTCTAAGCGACAGTCAATGCAGCTGCCAACGCATATCTAATATATAAAATATACATCACTCAATGAAAGTCATTGCCTGCCTTATCGGTGTTAGTATGAAATACTGACTGCCATCCGGCTCGAGTTTAAGAATTCAAATTTGATCGACAAACTACATTGCATATGCACGCAAAGGATTTCAACAAATAATTGCATTGAATATATGAAACAATTATTTATTGCAGATCGTATACAAGAGAACGGGAAGAACAAAGATTTTGCATGCTGATCATTCATCCTCTAATGGGTATTATCTTTTCTTTGATTGTTCCAAATTAGCATGATATATAGAATTATATTGCAAGATATCGGACGTTGTGTCCACAATTTTCGCATGCAGTGACATTTCAACGATCCGACTATGCCGATCAAGTCGACGAATGCAATTCGATAAGCTTTTTGTATTGACGAACGAAATTATCAAAATTTTGCAAAAAAATACCGCGCCTTTCGGCGCGGTAAATGCGCGAGGATCAAACTCTCGACATATACGTTCCCGTACGAGTATCGACTCTGATCGTATCGCCCTCATTGACAAAGAGCGGAACTTGGAGCGTATATCCCGTTTCCAACGTAGCCGGCTTGGTAGCGCCTTGGGTGGTGTTGCCCTTCACTCCCGGCTCGCTGTGGACGATCTTGAGCTCGACGAAGTTGGGAGCTTCGACCGAGAAGGGGCTGCCGTTATAGAACGACACGGTGACTTCGCCGTTCTCGGGAACGAATTTGAGCGCGTCCTCGACGGCTTCTTTGTTGAGCGGGATCATATCATAGGTCTCTTGATCCATGAAGTAATAGAGATCTCCGTCGTTGTAGGAATAAGTCATCGGCTTGCGCTCGATGTGAGCGGTCGGGAACTTTTCCGTGGGGTTGAACGTCATTTCGATGACGCCTCCGGTGATGACGTTGCGCAGTTTAGTCCTGACGAACGCCGCACCCTTGCCGGGTTTGACGTGAAGAAAGTCAACGATCGTCATGACTTTGTTGCCGTCCATGACGAAGGTGATGCCCTTTCTGAAATCGCCAGCCAAAATAAAATCAGCCATAAATACCTCCGTTTGCTGTATATCTCGGGTCAAACCCGTGTTTACAATGTTATCAAATTCTTGTCCGAGCGCGTCAGATCTATGCAGCCGCCATCAGAGACGACGACCATATCTTCGATGCGGATGCCGAACATACCCTCGACATATACGCCCGGCTCGACAGTCACGACGTTGCCGACTGCAAGAGGCTTGCCGCAGCGGCGTGACAGCGTGGGTTCTTCATGGATATCGATGCCGACGCCGTGACCGAGCGAATGGACAAAGTAGCGGTCCAAGCCGTCTTGAGCCAAGATCTTGCGCGCCAAAGCGTCGATATCGCTGCAGATCGCGCCCGGTCTCACCGCTCCGACGCACTCGATGTTGGCGGCAAGCACGCGCGCATACGCATTGCGTTGCATGTCGGAAACTTCGCCCAAAGCGACCGTGCGCGTCATATCCGAGCAATAGCCGTCCACTCTCGCGCCGAAGTCCATCGTGACAAAGTCGCCCTTTTTCAATCTCGCGTCGCTTCGGTGAGCGTGCGGCGAGCTGCCGTGCGCTCCAAACGCCACTATCGAGTCAAACGCGAGCTTTGCTCCCTTGGACATCATCGCGTACTCAAGCTTTGCGGCAAGTTCAAACTCCGTTATCCCTTCGCGCACAAGCGGCAATATCTCCGCAAATGCCGCGTCGGTTATCTCCTGCGCGTTGGCTATCTTGCGCAATTCTTCGCTCGACTTGATCTCTCTCGCCTCGGTGAGCAATCCGCGCACAGGCACGAGCTTTGCGCAAAGCGCCTTTTGCAGCGCAAGATAGTCCGAATAGGTCGTCTTGTCTGCATCGAAGGCAACTGCCTTGACTTTGCAGTCGTTGAGGTGTGCGCACACGTCGGACATTCCGCCGTTGCGAACATCGATATCTTGATCGATCGCTGCGCGCGCTTCCTCGATATATCTTTGATCGGTGAAATAGACGAGCTCGTCTCCCGCGGCGGCGATCGTGCAATCGGGGTTGTCGTATCCGGTCAGATAGAGCGTATCCGAGGGACAAGATATGATCGCGGCGTCGGTGCCGTATTCGCGAAGGATGTCGTCCATTTTGCCCATACACAAATTTTAGCACATATCCGCGCAAAAGTCTACAAAATACGGTGCTTATAGCCTATTTGACGGCCTCGCACAGCGAATTGTAGTAGTTTTTCATCGTCAGCGCGTCCGCAGTTTGGGTACCTGCCGACTCGCAAGCTATGTACGGCTGCAATTTGCGGTCGAAGATGAGCTTGATCAACGGCTCGAAATCGGGGCCGAACACGTCGTCCGCGAACGTCAGATGCCTGAGCTCCCCCTTGTCGGTATATTGGATCTTGCTGAAATGGATATGCATATTGATCGTCTTGAAGTCGCCGAGCCCGTCGGCGAGCTTGTCTACGATGCGCGCATAGTCGTCATAACCCTTGATCGCGCCTGTGTCGCGCGCGTTGAGGTGTCCGAAGTCGACGCACGGCAGCAGCATATCATAGCGCTTGCAGATCGAGATGATCTCATCCAAGTCGCCGAGCTGAGCCTTTTTGCCCATAGTTTCGGGACAGAGCCACAAGTCGCCGAATCCGGCGCCAAGAACGTCGCTCATCAAGGCGTCCAATCTGCGATAGAGCGTGTCCATCGCGTCGGCGCGCGTCTGTCCGACGGGAGAGCCGGGATGAAAGACGCATCTCTTGCCGCCGAAAGCTCTGAGTGCTGCAAGCGACGAGAGGATATATTCGTGATTGTTGGCAGCCTTTTGGTCGTCCAAAGTCGCCAAATTGATGAAGTACGGCGCATGCACCGACATTTCGATGTCGTTTTCGGCGAAGACTGCGCCGATCTTCTTTGCGGTCTGCTCGCCGACGCGGACTCCTCTGCCGAACGAATATTCAAAGCAATCCAAGCCGAGGTCTTTGAGCCACGGCGCGGCTTGTACCGTTGCGGTAAAGCCTTGGGCGGCGAACTGTTCGCAAGTGCCGCTGGGACCGAATTTTATCATTTTTCACCTCCGACATTGCCGAGTGCGAACTCGACGTCGCGGTCGATCTGCGCCTTCAATTCTTTGGGATCGTCAAAGGCGCGGATCTCTCTTATCCTTTGCAAAAACTCGACGGCGATCGTCTTTCCGTAGAGGTCGCCGCTCCAACCGATGATATAACTCTCGACCGTAAACTTGTAGTCGCCGAAAGTCGGATGCTCCCCGACGTTGGTGACCGCCCTCAGTTTGACTCCGTCCACGGTCACGAGCGTAGCATACACGCCTCTTGACGGCGCGAGTTTTTGGGGCGGCAAGACGAGATTGGCTGTCGGGAACCCGTGCTTGTGTCCCTCGGCTCTGCCGCGGACGACTTGTCCCAGCACGAGATACGGCGCGGTGAGATAGCCGTTCACCGTCGTGATATCGCCGCTTTGGACGCACTTCTCGATCATCCTCGACGCGATCTTTTTGCCGGGCGCATATTCGAGCATATCGCAGATAATACAGCGAATGCCCATCGATCTGCATGCGGCGCGCAACGACTCGGCATTGCCGCTTGCCCCTGCGCCATAGGTATAATCGCTGCCGGCGACGATGCCGACGATATTGTGCGCGCTCGTCAGCGCGTGCAAAAAGCTGACCGCGCTCACTTTGAAGAAATCGGCGCTCGGCTCCGCAAAGAATATCTCGTCGACGCCCAACTCGCTCATCCTGAGCGCGCGCTCATCAAACGTATAGATCTCCTTGCGATCGCTGCCCAAAGCGGCGTGCGGATCCGAGCGGAAAGTAAACGCCGCCGTCTTTGCTCCGAGCGACTTCGCAATGTTTTTTGCCGTTTCGATGACGCGCCTGTGCCCGTTGTGTACGCAGTCGAAAAAGCCGAGGCAGACAACCGTCGCGCCCTCGGTGGCTTCGTCGTATCGACAGACTTCGCATCCGAAAAGTTCTTTCATATCAATCGCAAATTCTTGTTTCCAACTTGTATGTCCCGTCAATGCGTCTCGCGATCCCGAGCAGCTCTCCGCAATATACGGCGACGAGCGGTGACTCGTATCCGAGCTCGACATTGCGGCCGTTTTTCAGTTTTGCCGCCGTGATCTCGTCGACGTCGGCGCGCGGCAGCATCTTGTCTACGACTAGGGACGGATCGAGAAGGCATTGCTGCGGCGAGTCGCAAAACTCGGACAGCTTCGCGCAAGCGCGAATGTCGAACGCGCCCGAGCGAGTACGTCTCAACGCCGTCATACATCCGAGCGTATCCAGCGCCGCCGCGATGTCGCGGCAGAGACTGCGGATATATGTCCCCGAGCCGCAAGTCGTCTCAAAGGTCAATTCCGTGACTTTGCCGTCCGTCTCGTGGATATCTGTGACGGAAATGCTCTCGACGACGACTTTGCGCGACGGAATGACGAATTCCTTGCCCGATCTCGCGAGATCGTATGCTCTTTTGCCGTCTATATTGAGAGCGCTGTACTTGGGCGGTATCTGTTCGATCTCTCCGACGAAATGAGGCAAAACTCGCTCTAAGTCCTCGCGAGTCGGGAGCGATCCGCAAGTTTGAGTCACGGCTCCTTCGGCGTCGAGCGTATCGGTCGTATAACCGAATCTCATCGTCGCGACATAGGTCTTGGTCTTGATCTGCATCAAGTCGAACAGTCTCGCCGCCTTGCCGAAACCGAGCACGAGGACTCCGCTCGCCATGGGATCGAGAGTGCCCATATGTCCGCACTTTTGGCGCTCGCCCGTCGCGCGGGAAAGCGCGTTGCGGCACTTGATCACGACGTCGGACGACGTCATCCCCGTCGGCTTGTCGATCGCCGCTATCGCCGTGATCTTCACAGGCAGTCCCTGCACGTTTTGAGCAGGCGGTCGAGCACTTCTTCGTAGTCGCCGGGGATCCTGCATCCGGCGGCGTTGAAGTGCCCTCCGCCGTTGAACACGGATGCAATGAAGGACGCGTCTACATCGTCGTCGGTGCGGATGCTTACTTTGAATTTGCCGTCGTCTGTCTGAGACATCGAAACGGCTATCTTCACGCCGTTGACGTCGCGTACGAAGTTGACGATGCCGTCGGTATCTCTCTCCGTCGTCTGCGTCGCGGCGAAGTCGTCGGCAAAGAACGCAATGACGCCTATCTTGCCGCCCTCGAAGAAACGCGCGCGAGAGAGTACGCGGTTGCGCAGTTCAAAGACGTTCCTGTCCGTAGATTTGAGGAAGTGCGCAAAGACGGGTGCCTGCTTTGCGCCGAGATCTATCAGCTCCGCGCCGATTCGGTATGTATCGGCAGACACGGACGAGAACGAAAATCCTCCGCTGTCCGTAACAAGCGCCGAGAACAGCAGCTTCGCGACGACGGGATCGATGAGATCGCGCTTGGAGTCGCTCAGCAGCATAAAGACGAGCTCTGCGGTAGCGCACGCCGTCGGGCGCACGATGGACAGATCGCAAGCCATGTTGTTGGTCTTGTGGTGGTCGACGATGGCGAATTTATCGCACTTCTCCGTGACGGCGGCGCACTCGCCCATCCTGCCCGTGTCTCCGCAATCTATCGCGATCCCGAGGTCGTAACGGCTTTGGGTCTTGGGCGCGCCGAAGCTCTCCCATCCGTCCAAAAACGTCAGCTTGCCGCCGACGGGACTCGGGCAATACAGCTCTACGATCTTGCCCTCTTTACGCAAAACGGCGGCAAGCGCAAGCGCGCTGCCGCAAGTGTCGCCGTCGGGATTGACGTGGCAAAACAGCGCGACGGTGTGCGCTCTGTCCGCGAGCGACCAGAACGCGTCCGTCTTTGTCTTGCCGATCAGCGATTCAATCTTTGTCATTGGCGTTGAGCGAGGACAAGAACTTGTCCATCTTCATTCCGTAGTCTATCGACGTGTCGAGCACGAACCTAAACTTCGGGAGCGCGCGGAGCTTGATCAGTTCTTTGAGCCGCGAGCGTATATAGCCCTGCGCATTGTCCAAACCTTTGAGCACTTCCGTCTCCTCGCCGCTTGCGCCGTAGACGCTGACATAGACTTTGGCAAGCGTGAGATCGGTATCCACGCTGACGTCCATGACGGTGAGCATGCCCTTTATGCGCGGATCGCGAAAGCCGCCTTCGGCGAAGATGACGTTGAGCTGTTTTTTGAGCTCGGCGTTTATCCTATCGAGTCTGCTCATTCCTTGTTCACCTGAACGAGGTCGAACGCCTCGATGATATCGCCGACTTTGACGTCGTTATAATCGGACAGTCCGATGCCGCATTCATATCCTGCCGCGACCTCTTTGGCGTCGTTCTTCTCGCGTTTGAGCGACGACACGCTGCCCTCATAGACGATGATATTGTCGCGCACGAGCCTTGCCTTGCAGCCTCTGACGACCTTGCCGTCGGTGATGTAGCTGCCTGCGATCGTGCCGACGCCGCTGATCCTGAACGTCTGTCTGACTTCCGCATGGCCGAGCTGCTCTTCCTTGTAGACGGGCTCGAGCATGCCTTTGAGCGCCTTGGTGAAGTCGTCGATCGCGTCGTAGATGACGCGATAGTTGCGGATCTCGACCGCGCTTCTGTCGGCGAGCGCCTTGGCTTTGGGCTCGGGCTTGACGTTGAAGCCGACGATGATCGCCTTTGCGGTATATGCGAGGTTGACGTCGCCTTCGTTGATAGCGCCTACGCCGGAGTGGATGACCGTGATGCGGACGTTGTCGTCCTTCATCTTGTCGGAGATCTCGAGCAGCGACTGCTTGACCGCCTCGGCTGTGCCTTGGACGTCCGCCTTGATGATGACGGCGAGCGACTTCATAGCGCCCTCTTCGACGTCCTTGAACATATCGTCGAGAGTCTTTGCGCTCGCGACGCGGTTTTGCATCTCTATGCGCTCTTTCGCCTCGCGTTCTGCGGCGACTTCTTTGGCGAGTTTTTCGTCTTTGACGACGATGAACTTGTCGCCCGCCATCGGGACTTCGTCAAAGCCTTGCAGCTGGACCGCAAAGGACGGACCTGCTTCTTTGACGCGTTTGCCTGTCCAATCTATCATCGATCTGATCTTGCCGATGGCTCTGCCGGCGACGGCATAATTTGCGACGTGCAGAGTGCCGCTCTGGACGATGACCGTCGCGACGGGACCAAGTCCCTTGTCGAGTCTCGCCTCGACGACGGAGCCTTGAGCCGGGCAATCGACGGGGGCTTTGAGATCGAGGACTTCGGCGAGCAAGAGTATGCTCTCGAGCAGTTCTTTGACTCCCTCGCCCGTCTTTGCGCTGACGGGGCAAAGCATGACGTCGCCGCCCCATTCTTCGACGAGCACGTCTTGTTGGGCGAGCTGTTGCTTGACTCTTTCGATGTCCGCGTGCGGCTTGTCTATCTTGTTGGCGGCGACGATGATCGAAACGCCCGCCTCTTTTGCGTGATGGATCGCCTCGATCGTCTGCGGCATAATGCCGTCGTCCGCCGCGACGACGATGACCGCGATGTCCGTGATCATCGCTCCCCTGCGGCGCATTGCGGTGAACGCTTCGTGTCCGGGGGTGTCGAGGAAGGTGATCTTCGCGCCGTTGACCTCGATCGAGTACGCGCCGATATGCTGCGTGATGCCGCCCGCCTCGCCTCTGACGACATTGGTCTTGCGGATATAGTCGAGCAGCGACGTCTTGCCGTGGTCGACGTGTCCCATAATGGTGACGATCGGGGGACGGCGCACAGCCTCGACGCTCTTGCCGAGATCGGCGATCTCTTTGAGCTTGTCTTCGGCGGTAGTGTCGAGTTTGAGCTCGAGAGTGATGCCATAATCGAGCGCGACGAACTCCGCCGTCTCGAACGAAATGCTGCCGTTGATAGTCGCCATCTCACCCATGTCGAACAGCTTCTTTACGATCTCTGCGGCAGGCTTGCCGATCTTCTCGGCGAGCACCTTGATCGCAACGGGATCGGTGTTGATGACGGCGTGTTCGATGACGATCGCCTGCGGCGACGCGTTGTCCTTTTTGCCTCTCCTCGATTTGAGGTGGCGATGGCTGCCTGCGTCCTCGTCCTCGCGAGTCGCGTCATAGACATAACCGCGCTTGAACAGATCTCTCTTGGACAATCCCTTCTTGGAATCGTCGCGAGCGGCAGTCTGCGGCTTCGCCTTCTTTTTGTCTTTGTTGAAATTGTTGTTGATAGGCGGCTGAGCTTGCTCCGCGCGAGCGCCGACAGACGGTCTGCCTCCCTGGCGCTGTTGTTGCGGCGGTTTGCCGTCGCTACGCGGCGGTCTGCGGTCTCCGCTCGGTCTTTGGCGATATCCGGCGCCGTTGACTTCCGGATTGATGAAGATCGTGGACTGCTTGGGCTTTTCCGGCGCGCGAGTAGGCTTGGGCTGTTCGGCAGGTTTTTCGGGCTGTTTGGGCTCTTCTGCCGCAGGCTCTTGCGCGGGCTCGGGCTTTTGCTCGGAGCTCTCCTCCTTTGCAGGCTCTTCGGCGACGGGCGCAGGCTCATTTTCCTGCTCTTCCCGAGCGGCTTTTTCTGCGGCTTTGGCTGCCTTATCGGCGGCCTCTTTCGCAGCGCGCTCCTTCTCCGCCTCCTCTTCTTGCTTTCCGTATATTGCGTCGACGACGTCACCGACTTTGTCGATGGCGTTCTTGACCTCGCCTTTCTTGGCGGCAAGCATATTCAGGAAGGGTCTGAGCTTGCCGGAGATGAAAGCCGATATCTCCTCGATATTCTTTTTGACGTTTGGTTTTTTGTTTTCGCCTTCCACTATCTACCTCCGTCGGACGGGCCTCCGTCCTTCAATGTGTTGACTATTGCCTGCGCCAGGTTGGGATCGCAGATCCCGATGACCTTGACGCCATCTCTTTTGAGCAGCTCTGCGAGATAACCGCTCGGCATCTCGAATTGCTGCGCGTCGCACAGCTCGGCGAATCTTGCCAATTTTTTGCGTCCGTCCTTGCCCAGCGCCGAATCATACAGCACCGCAAAGACGGGCTTGCGAGCGATGAGCAGCGCTTCCGCGCCAAAGACGACTCTGCGACTGCGCACCGCAAAGCCTATGTATGCGTCAGGACTTTTGCTCATACTGCCTTTGGATCTCCGCATAAGTCTCGTCCGACAGCGCTACGCCGAACGCCTTGTCCAGCAGTTTGCGCTTGGCGCACTTGGCGATGCACTCGGGATCGTCGCAGACATACGCGCCTCTGCCGGCGCACTTGCCCGTGCGGTCGACGATGACTTCGCCCTGCGGAGTACGCACGACGCGGAGCATTTGGTTTTTGGGCTTGCCTTGGCGACAAGCGACGCACGTCCTGATCGGGAGCTTGCGCATCAGTTCTCCTCAGACTCTTCGATGAGTTCTGCAGCTTTGGAGAGCGGCTTGACGTCGATCTTCCAATCTGTCAATTTTGCGGCGAGGCGCACGTTCTGTCCCTGCTTGCCGATGGCGAGCGAGAGTTTTTCGTCGGGGACGATCGCGATCGCCGACTTGTCTGCCTCGATGAGCTTGACCATCTTGACCTGAGCCGGAGAGAGCGCTCTCGCGATGAATTGGGCGGGATTTTGATCCCAGCCGATGACGTCGATCTTTTCGCCGTGCAGTTCTTGGACTACGGCGTTGATACGCACGCCCTTCTGACCGATGCACGCGCCGACTGCGTCCACGCTGGGCTCGTCGGAATAGACGGCGAGCTTGGTGCGATAGCCTGCTTCGCGGACGATCTTCTTGATCTTGACTAGTCCGACCTTGATCTCGGGGACTTTGAGCTCAAACAGACGCTTGACGAAGTCGCGGTGCGAACGCGAGACGAGCACGCGGGTGTTGCCCCTGTTGCCGAGTCCGACGCTCTTGACATAGACCTTTATGGACTGACCTACGGAATAAGTCTCGTTTTTGCACTGATCGGAGGGCATCATGACCGCCTCCATCTGCGACCCGGAGATCTCGAGATAGATCGCGGACGAGTCCACTCTTCTGATCAAAGCGGTGACGATCTCGCCCTCTTTCTGACTCATATCCTCGAGCGCGCGGCGCTTGTTCTCCTCGCCTATCCTCTGCGTAAAGACTTGTTTTGCGGACTGCGCGACAATGCGCGAGAAGTCCTTGGGCGAGATCTCGTCGCCGATGATATCGCCGACTTTGCTGCCCGGCTTTACGGCTTGAGCGTCCTCGACGGAGATCTGATTTTCGGTATTCTCCACTTCTTCGACGACGGTCTTGTAGGCGACGATGCGGATGACATTGCGTTCTTCGTTGATCTGAACGGCTATGTCGCGTCCTTCGCCGAACTCTTTCTTGTACGCCTGAGCGATGGCGGTCTCGAGCGCTTGCAGCGTCAGTTTCTTGTCGATCTTTCCTTCGTTTTCGAGCTGATTGAGCGCGAGAAAGAATTCCTTGTTGATCATTTTGTCCTCCTAGAACTCTATATGTTCTCTTATGATTGCTATATCTTTTTTGTCAATTTCAAAGACTTGACCTTTGACTTCGAGCGTAACGGTGCCCTTTTCGGACTCGTGGCTGCGGAGCGTCGCGACAAAGCTCTTGCCGAGCTCCTTCTTGGGGGCGAACAGCTTGACTTCTACGTCCATGCCGATATGTTTGGCGAAATCGCGGTCCGTCTTGAACGGCCTGTCAAGGCCCGGCGAAGACACGTTGAGCGTATAGGGCTTGCCCTGCGTGGGATCGAGCTCGTCGAGAGGCGCGTCGATCGCGTTGTGGACAGCCTCGCAGTCGTTGAGCGAGACGCCGCCGTCCTTGTCGATGAAGACGGTCAATTCGTCGCCCTGCTTGGTCTTGCGAAAAGTGACTTCTACGAGCTCCATCCCGAGTCCTTCGACAATGGGACGAACGAGTTCGGTGACCTGATCTGCGATCGCGGACATAATTAGCCTCCTATAAGTTGAGCGGCTTCGTCAGCCGCTCTAATAGTCAACACTATCATCGTTACTATCATCTTATCACAATTTTGGCGCACGCGCAACACTTTTATAATAAAAATAATGGATTCGGCGCAAAATATCTCATTTGACGAAGCGATCGGTCGCGAGGCGGTAGCGGTCCACGAAGCCGCAAAGCTTGATGAACAGCTTTGCCGTCGCGAGCGTATCGTCGAGAGCGCGGTGGGCGTTGACGAGCTCGATGCCGAGATCTTTGCACAGAGTGCCGAGTTTGAGATTGCCCTTGACTCCGCAAGTCATCTTCCATTGCGCCGCCATCGCGAGCGTGTCGAGCTTGCGGAAGCCGTCGAACGAAATGCCCAATTCCGCGCCGCGATATCGCAGCACGTCGAAGTCATAGAAGAAGCCGTTGTGCGCGACGAGTGCCGAGCCCTCCGCCCACTTGACGAACTGCGGCAGCACGTCGTCGATGTACGGCGCGCCCGCGACGAGATCGTCGGTGATGTGATTGACTTCGGACGCAGACTCGGGGATATGGATACCGGGATCGACGAGAGTGCTGACATAGCTCGCTATCTCGCCGTTGACGACTTTGACGCCGCTGATCTCGACTATGCGGCACGTCGTGACGTCCAGCGAAGTCGTCTCGAGATCGAGGACGACATATGTACGATTTTCGAGCAGTGACGCGGGCTTTTCTTCCATCTCGAACAAGTTTTGCTGAGTGGGGATCTCCACTCGCTTGGGGATGAGCTCAAAGTGCGGATGCGGCTGCCTCTGCTCCGTTTTGAGGACGATGGAGTCATAGTCGATCGTGCAATACCAGACCGTGCGGACAAAGAAAGTGAGTCCTCCCCTCGTATCCTCTTCGAGGTCGCCGGACGCGACGATCGTATCGCCGTCTTTGAGCACGTCGAGAGGACGCTTGTCCTGCGAGCGGCAAAAGTAGAGGCACTTCATCTTGGCGGTCGTATCGTCGAGTGTGAACGAATAGAAGAACTTGCCCTTCTTGGACGTCGCGCTCGAGAACTCCGAGATCTTGCCTGCGAGGCACACGAACTTCTCGCTCTGCTTGAACGACGATATATATTTGGGCTGTCTCTTGATCTCTCCGCCGCAGACTCTTAGTCCGAGCTTGTACGAGATGATCTTGTTGTCGACGACGAATGATGACATCTCCTCTTGCGCGTTGTCGTTGATCGTGATCGAATCCGCGATCTCGGTTTTGACGGAGACGTTTTGCGAGTAGTTGGACGCAAGCATATCGGTTATCCCCGACAAAAACCCGTTCGCTTCAAGCAATCGCGCCGTCGCGTCGGTGACGCAAAAGACGACTTCGACCTTGTCGTTGGTGACATCGATACGCGTGTTGTCGGCGCCGATGACGGTGAACATCGCGGCGTAGTTTTCGCCGATGAACTTGCGGATCATCTGCTCTATCGCTTCTTTGGAAAAAAAGTTTTTGCGGAACAGCACGACGACTTTGCCGAATTCGGGGAAAGAGGACTTGACGAGAGCCTCGATGCCTCGCTTGTCGTCGTCAGACAAGTCGTTGAAGTTTTCGTAAGGCATGACGAATTCCACCGACAGAGAGTCTGCGGCGATATCAACGGTGACGCTGCGCACGCGCAAAAAGTCGAATCGGTCCCCATAGACCGATCTGATGAATTTGAGGAATTCGCAACTGCTTTCCATACCCGAAATTATAGCGCAAGATCTGCGCGCAAGTCAACGCAATGCGCCGAGCTGATCTTGTCTTTCGTGCACGCACGCGAGGACTTCGCTTTTGAGCGCGCCGAGGATATCCTCGTTGGCGACGGTGCGGACGATCTCGCCTTTGCGGAAGATGACCGACTTGCCCTTGCCGCCGGCGACGCCGACGTCGCTGTCTTTGGATTCTCCGATACCGTTGACTACGCAGCCCATCACGGCGATCTTGAGCTTGCAGTCAAGCCCTGCGGCAAACTCCTGCATAGCCGTCGCGATGCCCTGCACGTCAATGCAGGTACGCGCGCAAGTGGGACAAGAGACGACTTCCGCATACGCTCCGCGATAGAGATCGAGAGCTTTGAGGATCTCGTTTGCCGCGTGGATTTCGCGCACGGGATCGTCCGTCAGCGACACTCTGATCGTATCGCCTATCCCGTCCAACAGCAGCGCGCCTATCCCGATAGCGGACTTGACAAGTCCTTTTTCATACACTCCTGCCTCGGTGACTCCGACGTGGAGCGGATAGTCGCATCTTTGCGACAGCTTGCGATAGGCGGATACGGTGGTCGCGACATCGGACGACTTGACCGAGATGACGGTGTCTTCAAAGCCGCATTTTTCGAGCAAAGCGACGTGTTCGAGCGCGCTTTCTACCATGGCGTCGTCGAGCGGCAGATGCGCGAACTTCTTTTCGAGCGAGCCGCCGTTGACGCCGATCCTGATCGGAACTCCGCGCTCTTTGAGATACTTGGCGAGATAGTCGACCTTGGCGAGATCCCCGATGTTGCCGGGGTTTATCCTGATCTTTGCCGCCCCTGCATCCGCGGCGGCGACCGCGAGCCGATAATCGAAATGTATGTCGGCGACGATCGGCATATCGCACTGCGCGACTATGGAGCGCAGCGCCTCCGCGCTCTCTCTGTCGGGCACCGAACAGCGCGCGATGTCGCACCCTGCGTCTTGCAGCAGGCGCAGCTGCGCGACAGTGGCGTCAATGTCCGAAGTCTTGGTATTGGTCATCGATTGGACGGCGATCTTTTCACCTCCGCCGATGACGACGTTCCCTATCTTTATCTTTCGTGTCATGATGCACCTCTAACCGAAAAAGTGAACGAGATCGAGCAAGATCGCAAGTCCGAGGAAGAAGAACAGCCCTGCCGTGTGTATGACCGCCTCTACCTTGCGGTTGAGCGGCTTGCGCCTTATCCCCTCGATCACGGCGAATACTATTCTCATGCCGTCGAGCGCGGGCAGCGGAAGGATGTTCATCAACGCAATGGACAGCGACAGCACCGCCACGCCGTAGGCGACCGCGGCGGCTCCCGACTGCGAGAGCTGCACGAGCGAAGACACCGCCGTGACCGTGCCGCCCATCGTCTCGCTGACTTTGGCGGAACCGGTGAACAGCTGTCCTATCGTCTTGAACGTCAATTCCACGACGTCCCACGAGAAAGTGAAGCTCCTGCCGAGCGCCTCGCCGTAACTCATCTTGTATTGCGCGAAGCCGTAGCTTATCCCGAGTCCGTAGGCTTGCGACGTGACTTCGTTGCCGTACTCGTCGGTCGTGACGGCGTCATAGCTGTGCTTTTGCAATTGCAGCGTCACCTGCTCTCCGTCGCGTATGACGACTACGGAATAGGTCTTGTCCTCCGCCATCGCGGACGAGAGCTTGTTGGCTTCGATGATGCTGTACATCTTCTCGCCGTCTACGCTGAAGATGACGTCGCCGACTTGCAGCTGTTGCTCCGCGCCGTCCGTATATTGCGTCACGGACGCGACCTTGGGCAGCGCCTCGCCGTAGCCCATAAAGAAAAAGTTGAGGATGACGATCGCGCTGACGAAGTTGAAAGTCACTCCTGCGGCGAGTACGATGATCCTCTTCCAAACGGGCTTGTTGTTGAATGCGTCGGGATTGGCGTTGTCCTCGTCCTCGCCTTCAAAGGCGCAGTACCCTCCGACCGGAATACAGCGGATAGCGAACACCTGTCCCGTTTTTTTACTTGTATGTTTGAATATCGCGGGGCCGAACCCGATCGCGAATTCGTTGATCTTGAATCCCAACAATTTTCCGGCGGTATAGTGCCCCAGCTCATGAACGACAATCATGAACATAAAGCACAGCATGGCGATCAGGATATACCCGATCCATTGAAAGATTTGAGAGGCATCGACCGCCAAGATCAACATCAGACCCTACCTATAGCTTTTTGAGTGAACTCGCGCACGCGCCTGTCCGTTTCGAGCACGTCGTCGGCGGACTTGCTGTTGCCGGACAGATCGGCGGCGTCGAGCGCCTTATTGATATAATATGGTATTTGACCGAATTTTATAATGCCCTGCACGAACTTTGCAACCGCGATCTCGTTGGCGGCATTGAGCGCGGCGGGGGCAAGGCCGCCCGTCTTGGCGCACTCCTTTGCGATCGCAAGACACTCGAACGTCTCCAAATCGGGGCGCTCGAAGTCGAGAGACAGCGCGTCGAAAGACAGCGGCGAAAAGCACTCGCTCCCCCTCTCGGGATAGAGCAAAGCAAGCGATATCGGCAGTCTCATATCGGGATAGCTGAGCTGAGCGATCACGCTTCCGTCGTCGAAAGCGATCATAGAATGCACGACGCTCTGCCTATGCACGACGACGTCGATCTTGTCTGCGGCGACGCCGAACAGGTGCATCGCCTCGATGATCTCAAAGCCCTTGTTCATCATGGACGCACTGTCCACGGTGACCTTGACGCCCATGTTCCAAGTCGGATGTTTGAGCGCGCTCTCGATCGTCGCGTTCGCGATCTCGTCGGCTTTCTTGCCCCTGAACGGACCGCCCGACGCGGTGAGAATGAGAGACTTGCATTCTCTCGCCCCTTGCGCTCTGCGCGACAGACACTGCCAGATCGCGCTGTGTTCGCTGTCCACGGGCAGCAGCTCGGCGTTCTTGCGAGCGAGTATGCCGTCAACGACGTCGCCTCCTGCGACGAGCGTCTCTTTGTTGGCAAGCGCGACTATGTTGTCCGCTTCGAGCGCCGCGATAGTGGGCAAAAAGCCGCTTATACCTACGAGCGCGTTGAGCACGAGATCGGTCGGGGTCGCCGCCAGCTCTCTTGCGGCATCCGCGCCCGTCAGCAATTTCGCGCCGCACAGATCGAGCGACTTTGCGGCCTCAGCGTCGCGCACGGCGACGACTTTGGGCAAAAATTCATAGATTTGGCTCTGCAAGGCCTTGACGTTCTTGTCACAGCAAAGTCCCGACACTTTGAGCTTGTGCGGATACTTGCGTACGATTTCGAGCGCCTGGGTACCTATCGAGCCCGTGCTTCCGAGGATCGTCAGCTCTCTCATCCTATCACCGGCAGTTCAAATTTGAGCAAGAGCGCAAACATCAAATAGACGATGGGGACCATGAACAGAATGCTGTCCAGCCTGTCCATTATACCGCCGTGCCCGGGGAATATCTTGCCGAAGTCCTTGATCCCTGCCTTGCGTTTGAGCCAGCTAGCGGCGAGATCTCCCACTTCACAAGCGAACGCGCCGAAGTAGCCGACTGCAAGATAGATCGCGAGCGATATTTCTATATCCGAAGAAAGCGCGTCTATGCTCGAGAGCGCGCAGAGCACTCCCGTCCAGTCGAACAGCACGAAGACGAGAAAGGCTCCGAGGACGCCGCCGACTATGCCGCCCACGGCTCCCGCGATCGTCTTTTTGGGACTGATGTTGGGACAGAGCTTGCGCTTGCCGATCGCGATGCCGACAAAGTACGCCATAGTGTCCGTGAGCACGGGGACGAATATGCACAGCAGCAGCCCGATCATGCTGCCCATGCTGTGGTTGATCTGGGCAAGCATGCCGATCAGCGCGAGAGGATAGATCATCGCGAAGCCCGTCGCCATCAGATCCTTGACTTCATAGTTGTGCTTGGTGACAAAGACGGCAAGCGCGACTATCATGCCGATCGAAACGCCGGCAATGATCCCTACGCCGCTTTCGGGCAACATGACGGTGATCGGCGCCATGACTACGATCGCGGCGACAAGTCCGGGGACAATGGGATCGTAGCCCGCCCTTTTGAGCGCGCCGCAGATCTCATAAACCGCGACTATCGCGCAGACAAAGACAACGGCGTCGATTATGTACGGCGAAAACAATCCGCCGAGGATAAGCGTGCCGAACAGAAGCACCAACAGCACAGCCGCCGTAATGATCCTCTTGAGCATCAGTTCAACCTCTTTACGCTCCCGTATCTGCGGTCGCGCTTTGAATATTCGAGCAGCACGGCGTCGACGGTCTTTTCGTCGAAGTCGGGCCACAGTTCGTCCAAAAACACAAATTCGGAATAGGCGGCTTGCCACAGCATAAAGTTGCTGAGCCTCTTCTCGCCGCTCGATCTGACGATGACGTCGGGATCAGGCAGTCCGCCCGTATACATACAGTCGGACAGCGTGTCGAGATCGACCTCCTTGACTCCCGAGTCCACAATGATCTTGACAGCGCGCAAGATCTCGTCTCTGCCGCCGTAATTGAGGGCGATGTTGACGATCATGCCCTTGTTGTCCTTGGCGGCGTCGACGATGCGTGCGCAAGCGGCGCGCGTCTTTTCGGGCAGAGCCGTAAGATCGCCTATGAACATGATCCGCAGTCCGCGCGCGACATACTCTTTGAGCCGCGTATCGGCAAACTCGGCGACCATGTCGAACAGCGCGTCGATCTCGTCTTGCGGACGCGCCCAATTCTCTGTCGAAAACGCATAAAAAGTCACCATTTCGACGCCGCGTTTTTCGCATGCGTCGACGACTTTTTCGAGCGCTTTCACGCCCTGGCGATGCCCTGCCTTGCGCGGCAGCAGGCGTTTTTTCGCCCACCTGCCGTTGCCGTCCATGATGAAGGCGATATGACGCGGCAACTTCTCCATTTCGCTCAAACGGTCATGACCTCGTCTTCTTTGTTCTTGGTCATCGCGTCGACTTCGGCGATCTTCGCGGACAGCATCTTGTCCACTTCTTTCTCAAAAGTCGCCGCCTCGTCCTCTGTGATAGAGCTGTCCTTCTTGAGTTTCTTGATCGCGTCGTTGGCGTCGCGGCGCGCATTGCGCATGCCGATCTTGACGTTCTCGCTCATAGCCTTGATCTCTTTGCAGAGCGCCTTGCGAGTCTCTTGTGTCAACTCGGGGAAGACCAGCCTGATGACCTTGCCGTCGTTGCTGGGAGTGATGCCGATGTTGGCGGCAATGATGGCTTTCTCCACGTTTTTGAGAATGCTCGTATCCCACACGCTGATGACGAGCAGTCTCGCCTCGGGAACGCTGATGTTGCCGACCTGTCTGATCGGAGTCGGAGTGCCGTAGTAATCGACAGTGATTTTGTCGAGGATATGGGCGTTGGCTCTGCCGGCTTTGAGCTTGGAGAACTCGCTGCTCAAGCTGTCCGCTCCGTGTTCGAGCTTGGTTTCGAGCTCGTCAAAGAGCTCCAGAACGTCCATGTTGTCGCTATTGATCATTTTACACCTCATTATTTTGCGTTGGTCGCTGTATGCATTATATCAAATGCGCGCCTTTTTTACAATATATTTGCGCAATTTTGCGCTATGCCCTTCTTCAACCATATCGTCGGCGCTCGCCGGAACGACATATCTCTCCGGAGTCAAAGTCGGCTCCGCCGAAAACAGGCTGCGGACATTCGATCGTTCCGCCTGCCGCGATCTCACAAACCATTGCAGCAAGCATTCTTTGCCGAATATGCAGTCTTTGCCGTCGCTTGCGGTTGAGATCGTTTTTGCAGTCTGCAAAACGCATTGCGATCCCGGTCTGACCGATATCGGCGTCTCAGGCAAATCGATCTGCAAAATATCGCGCGATAGACACGGAGCGCGATTTTCGCATTCGACAATATGACGGATCCGGCACAAAAAAGCGGCGCACGCGCCGCTTTTTTGTCACTTGATGATCGTGCCTATCTTCTCGCCGTTGACGGCGCGGACGATGCTGTCCTTGTCGTGCAGAGCAAAGGCAATGATCGGGATCTTGTTCTCCAT
This sequence comes from uncultured Christensenellaceae bacterium, assembly GCA_944381315.1. Lineage (GTDB taxonomy): Bacteria > Bacillota > Clostridia > Christensenellales > UBA3700 > Ornithoclostridium. The sequence continues at coordinate 7,366 of CALWKR010000057.1, read as the reverse complement.
ACACAGCGTGATCGCCGTCGCGTCCATCGCCTGCAAGCCTCTTTGGATGACTTCGGAATAGGAGATCTCGTCCAGCTTTTTCGCATTGGGATTCTTTCGCGGATCGTCGTCATAGACTCCGTCGATGTTCTTGGCGAGCAACAGCACTTCGGCGTGTATCTCGGCAGCGCGCAGAGCCGCGCCCGTATCCGTCGAGAAGTACGGGTTGCCCGTGCCGCAGGCGAAGATGACTACTCTGTCTTTCTCGAAGTGGTGCAGCGCCTTGCGCAGGATATACGGCTCGGCGACTCTGGTGATTGTCAGCGCCGTCTGCACTCTCGTCGGCACGCCTGCCGCTTCGAGCGCGTCCTGCAACGCGATGGCGTTCATGACCGTCGCGAGCATGCCGATGTGATCGGCAGCCGATCTGTCCATAGATTTTGCCTGTCTGCCGCGCCAGAAGTTGCCGCCTCCGACGATGATGCCGACTTGCACTCCCTCTTCGGTGACGCGCTTGATCTGATCGACGACATACGCAAGCATGTCTTCGTTGATGCCGAAGCCGTTGTCTCCTGCGAGCGCCTCGCCGCTCAACTTGATGATCACGCGCTTATAAGCCGCTTTGTCCATGATTTCCTCCCGTATTTTTGCTAAAAAAAGGGGGACGTAAGTCCCCCGAGCGATCACTTGCCCGCTTTTGCTTTTGCGATCTGTTCTTCAACTTCGTTGGCGAGATTTTCCTCTTTCTTTTCGAGGCCTTCGCCCATCGTGAATCTGACGAAACGATCGACTTTCGCATTGCCGTTCTGCTTGAGATATGCGGCAACGGAGATGTCCTGCTCTTTTACGAACGGCTGTTCGAGCAAGCAGACTTCCTTGTAGAACTTGTGGATCCTGCCTTCGATCATCTTCTCGATGATGTTCATCGGCTTGGGCTTGTCCTCATTGAGAGCTTGCACTTTGAGGATCTCTTTCTCCTTCTCGACTCTCTCCTGCGGAACTTCGGAGATGTTGACATAGTCGGGATTCGCCGCGGCGATCTGCAAAGCAACGTCGTGAGCCACAGCGTCCGAAGCTCCTTCGGTCTCGACCATGACGCCGATCTTGCCTCCCATATGGATATAGGTGCTGACAGCGCTGTTTGCGCCGGCTTGGTATCTCGCGAATCTTCTGACGACGATCTTCTCGCCGATCTTGGCGACGGTCTCGTTGAGGAGATCGGCCTTGGCGGCAGAGATCTGCTCGACGTCGGCGGGATCCGCATCGACGATGTACTTGGCGATCTCTCTGACGAAGTCCTTGAATTGGTCGCCCTTTGCGACGAAGTCGGATTCGCAGTTCACCTCGACGAGAGCAAAGACTCCGTCCTTGCCATAGGCGTCGACGATGCCCTGAGAAGCGATCTTGCCCGCTCTCTTGGCGCTGGTCGCCATGCCCTTCTCGCGAAGGATGTCGACCGCTTTGTCCATATCTCCGTCAGCCTCGATGAGCGCTCTCTTGCAGTCCATCATGCCCACGCCCGTCTTGGCGCGAAGGTCCATAATATCTTTGTTGGTGAAGTTCATATTCTCTCCTTACTCTTGAGCTTGGGGAGCTGCCTCCGCGCTCGCCTCTTGGGCAGGAGCCTCGGGCGCAGCTTCTTCCGCGGCGGGAGCGACAGCCTCTTCGGCGTTCTCCTCTTCCACGGAGTATGCGATGCCTTCGTTTGCCTCGATGACCGCGTTGGCGATGATGCCGGCGATCAGCTTGATGGCTCTGATAGCGTCGTCATTGCCGGGGATGACATAATCGACGAGGTCGGGATCGCAATTGGTATCGACAAGACCGACGATGGGGATGCCGAGCTTGCGCGCCTCTTTGACGGCGATCTCTTCGGCTTTGATGTCGACGACGAACATGACGCCGGGGAGCGAAGTCATATTCTTGATGCCGCCGAGGTTGGTCTCCAGCTTGTCTCTTTCTTTTTTAAGCAGAGCGACTTCCTTTTTGGGGAGCAGATCGAACTCGCCGATGATCTCCACTTGGTTGCTCTTGTTGAGGCGATCGATACGGGTGCGGATGGTGTTGAAGTTGGTCAACGTACCGCCTAGCCATCTCTTGTTGATGTAGTACATTCCGCAGCGCTCGGCCTCTTCTTTGATAGCGTCCTGAGCTTGCTTCTTCGTGCCGACAAAGAGGATGGTCTTGCCCTGCTTTGCCATGTCTCTGACGAAGGCGTACGCCTTCTCGACATGTTCGACCGAGATCTGCAAGTCGATGATGTGGATCTCGTTGCGCGAAGAATAGATGTACTTTGCCATCTTGGGGTTCCACTTCTTGGTCTGGTGACCGAAGTGCACGCCTGCTTCGAGCAGGCTCTTCATAGTTACAACTGCCATTTTGTCTCCTTTTCCCGAACTTTCGTCATCGGCGGCTTTTGCAAGCTGGCAGCCTCTGACTGGTCCGAGTGTTTATTTTTAGCTTTTAGATTATAGCATAGCGACGCGCGCCAAAGCAAACGTTTTGGCGCACTTTCCGCACTATTTCGGACTCAGCGATCGTTTCCGCAGCCGCAGCCCTCGTCGTCGAAGCCGTTGTCGTCGTCTTTGTCGTCAAAGGCATTCTCTTCGAGCATACGATTGAACACCTCAACGACCTTGTCGCCGACGGCGGGATCGAGCACGGGATCGTAGTTGACGAAGTTGTCGTCCTCGTCATAGACGTCGCGATAGATGAGCACTTCGTTGTCCTCCATGCCCTCGTCCAGCTCGACGGGCTGCATGATCGTATACTCCTCCCCGTCCACGTCGAACACCGCGATCTCGTAGTAATCGCGGCTGTTGCCGTCCTGATCGGTCAGAGTGAGGATGTATTCTTCTTCATCGCAGCCGCAGTCGCAGTCGTCGTGGTGGTGATGACCGCATCCGCAATGCTCGTCATGTTCGTGATCGTACTTCTTTTCGTCTTTCATATTTGCTCCTTGTTCTTGTTTTTGTGCAGAGTTTCGAGAAAGGATTCGAGGATGATCGCAGCGGCGATCTTGTCGATGACCTGCTTGCGCTTTCCGCGCTTTACGCCCGCCTCGATCAGCATCCTCTCGCCTGTCACCGTAGTGAGTCTCTCGTCCTGATAGACGATCTCCGCGTCGATGAGCTTGGCTAGCGCGTCGCCGAAAGCCATCGCCTTTTGAGCGCGAGGACCGTTGGTGCCGTCCATATTCACGGGCAAGCCGATGACTACCCTTTTGGCTCCCGTCATTCGGCAATATTCGGCGATGTATTGCAAGTCGGCGCTTTCGCCGCGGCAGCGGTATGTCTCTTGGGGGCTGGCGAACATTTCGCTCTCTCCGCAAGTCGCGATGCCGATCCTCGCGTCGCCGAGATCCAAACCGAGATGTCTCATTCTCTCTCCTTGCACGAGTTCTTTTCTTCATTATAAAGCAAAACGCCGTATTTTGCAAGGATTTGACCGCACATCCGCAACATATGCGGCAAAACGCGCGAAAACCGCGATCAAACGCATGTTGAACGCGAGATCGCCGATCCGACGCGCGCCTGCAGAGGGAAACGGGCGCGCGTCGCGACATGCAAGATCGAGAGTCGTGAGGCTCGGCAAGAGCACGGCGAGGCGCGAACCGCGCTCATTGCGCAGAGCATACGGAGCGCCGAGGGAAACGCTCGCGGCCGTCTGCGCAGACAGTATCGAAAAGTCGTCCGCCGAGGGAGGGCGAACTTGTCTTCACGCTCATTGTACAACGGGATATTGCGAAAAGCAAGACAGAGTGCCAACTTTTTTTGCCGCAAGGTTGCACTCTTGCCTCAAACTTGGTATAATACGATAGCAAGGCAGTTGGATAAACGCTCGCTTGCGAGAGGAAAGTCCGGGCATCACAAGGCAGAGTGCCGGCCAGTTACCGGCGAGGGTGACCTCAGGGAAAGTGCAACAGAAATAGACCGCCCGCAAGGGTAAGGGTGGAAAGGCGAGGTAAGAGCTCACCGCTCTTGCGGCAACGCGAGAGGCTCTGTAAACCCCACTCGATGCAAGAGAAAAGGACAGATCGGTCGCCTGCCGTGTCCCTCAATCGCTCAAGCCCTATGGCAACATACGGCTCAGATAGATGTTTATCCTCGACAGAACCCGGCTTATAGACTGCGCTTGCGCCCGCCGAAAGGCGGGCTAAAATTTTAGTCCGTTCCCCTCAATATGGCGGCGCAGCTTGAAGAGCGCCTTTTTTTCTATCCTCGACACATACGAACGCGAGATCCCGAACTTGGCGGCGACTTCGTTCTGCGTCATCTGTCTCTCGCCGCAAAGTCCGTATCTGAGGATGACGACTTCGAACTCGCGGCCTTGCAGCACGCACTTGACGAGATCTGTCAATTTTTGTTGCAATATCTTGTTTTCGACCTTGCCCAGCACGCTCTCTTCGTCCTGCGACAGCAGATCGATCAAGGCGACTTCGTTGCCGTCTTTGTCAAAGCTGACAGGCTCGTAGAGCGATCTGTCCGCCTTGAATTTTTTGTTGTGTCTGAGCGCCATCAAGATCTCGTTCTCAATGCATTTGGCGGCGTATGTCGCAAGGTGCGTGCCTCTGCCGGGGACATAGTTTTCGACCGCCTTGATCAGTCCGATCGAGCCGACGGACACGAGCTCGTCGACGTCCGCGCTCGCGCTGTACTTCTTGGCGATATGCACGACGAGCCGCATATTGTGATCGATCAGCTCGTCGCGCGCGGCTCGACTTCCGTCGCGATATTCTCTGACGAGCTGTTCTTCCCTCTCCCTCGGCAGAGGGTGCGGAAAGCGGTTTTCGTTGCGGACATAGCCGCAAAACAACAAAAGTTCTGACAAAAGCGCAAAGATACCGAGCATATTTCACCTCGGGCATTATATGCCGCAACATAACCCGACTATTCGCATTTGCGCCAAAGCCGCGAATTTGCGCGAATATCGTTATATCCTCCGCACTGCGCGCATAGACTTTTCGGAGGTGTGACAATGCTCAACGATCTTACATTTTGCGAACTCAAAGAGAAGGAAACGATCAACGTCGTAGACGGAAAGCGTCTCGGCAAGATCCTCGACATGGCTTTTACCCCGGGCGGTCAGATCACAGGGATCATCGTGCCGGGCGATCGTAAGTTTTTGAAAAACATCACCGGCGCGGACAGCATCTTTGTGCCGTGGAAGTGCATCGTGCGAATAGGCGAAGACACTATCCTCGTCGAGCTCGGCCGCGAAGTCGCGCCAAAACCGTGCTGAGGTATTGAAATTTGTCTGTCGGTATGATATAATCGATAAAGGAGGAATGCTTATGATGACTACACTTCCGATAAAATACATTGTCCCCGACATCGAAGGCAAAGTACGTCGGCTCGACAAAGTCGTGATCGTGCTTTTTTGCACATCCTTTTTGATCATCCCGGCGTTTGCGCTCATCTTCATCAACATAAAGTGGGGCGTCTACCGCAGGCTCGCACTGTTCATAAGGACGGCGAAGAACCAAGACAAGATCGTCCCCGCCTACTTCTTCGGCTATCTCACCAATATGCGCGAAGTGATGCAGGCGCTGATCGACACGGGGAATCTGAGCGGCTATCACATCGTCGCCGACGTGATGATGGTCAAGGACGGCGTCGAGATCTCGGAGCAAGAAGCTCTCGCCGAGTATGAGCTCAAATACAATCCGTACATCGCGGCGAGAATGGGCGCGGCTCCACCGCCCCAAGTCCCTCTCAACTTGACAAATACGGCGGCTTCGGTCTGTCCGTACTGCGGCGAAACGATCAACGACGCCGCGCCGAGATTCTGCCCTCATTGCGGCAAAAAGATCTAAAAAATTCCGAGGCGACGCCTCGGATATTTTTTATTCTATCTCGATAACAAAAGTGCCGAAATAGGCAAACTTCTTGATGATGTCGTCCTTTGAAACAGGATCGTTGCGATCGGTGAAGATCTCCCACCACTGCTTGTCTGCGCGCCAGACAGCGCTCTTGACTCCGTGCAGCTCCTCGAGCTCTCCGATGAGCTCGTCGTCCGTCACTCCGAGCCTGTCCGTCCTGACGACATAATAGTCAAGCCTTTCTATCTTGAAGATCACGGGGCGAGTGCCGTCGTTGCAGCACGCGATCATAACATGCTCGTCCTTGGTCCAATTGCGCATTATCGAACCGCCCTGCAACGCCGTGTAGATATAGCGGCTGATGCAGTCCCAAGCCTCCGAACAATGCGCGCCCTTGCCCATAGTCCAAAACGTGTCCTCTCCGCCGTAACGCTCAAATACGAATTCGTCGCCCTCTTGATAGAATGGGCAAGGACCCGACTCGGGATCTTCGAGATAGCGTTGTTGGAGATTGACAAAGCACTTCTTTTCAAGCACTCTCACTTTGCATTTGTATTGCATGACTCACCTCACTGTTGAGCGACCGCGTCGAACACGACGAGATCGACGTCGCCGCAATTGGCGACCGAATGTCTGCTCCACTTGGGGCAGAAATGGCATTGCCCTGCCGACACCGTTTCGGAAACACCGTCCAAAGTACACGACGCACTGCCCGAAAGCACATAGATGAACTCACAGCTGTCTACGTGAATATGTTCGCCGATCGAACAGCCTGCGCCGATCGTGGAGATCATAGCCTTTGCGTCTTTGAGCGGCGCAAACTTCGCCGCAACTGCACCCGATCCGCCGTAGAGCGAATCGATCGCCGAATCTTTGATCTTGGAAAAATCTATCATATCTCACCTCTCGGACATTATACCGCATATGAGCCGCATATGCAAGAGTGAATTTTGCGCAATACAGCTTCGCATACGCAAAACGAAAAATAGATCTATACCGACTGCGCAGACATTATATTCTCCTCGTCCGCGCAACATAGGCGCTGAATGATCTTGCCGAAGAACACGTCGCGCGCACGCGCAGATATAAATTGCACACACATATGCGCAAGCGCGAATATCAATATAAAAACAGCGTAAAAGCGCCTGCGGCGGACAGCCGAACCACCTCTTCCCACCAAAAAAGGGCGCCGTTTAAGGTGCCCTTCTCAAATTGTTTGAGGTGGAGGTTCGCTGCACACTTTGTTCGCTTATAGTTACGCTTATCGCTACCGCGAAAGCTGCCGCCTTACGGCGGACAGCCGAACCACGCACTTCGTGCCGTGGTTCGCTCCACCACCTCTTCCCACCAAAAAAGGGCAAGCCCGTTTGTTCCTTTTTGGTGGGGTGGATGTATATTCGCTGCAAACTTTTACCGCTTGTTGATGTATTATCCGTTACCGCGAAAAATCCACCTCTTCCCACCAAAAAAGGGCGCCGTTTAAGGTGCCCTTCTCAAATTGTTTGAGGTGGAGGTTCGCTGCACACATTGTTCGCTTGACGTTATGCTTATCGCTACCGCGAAAGC
>CALWKR010000056.1 GCA_944381315.1 uncultured Christensenellaceae bacterium | reverse complement strand
TGCAAAAAAGGGAGCTCGGCGAAATGCCGAGCTCAAAAAATGCGCGATATGTCTTGCGAATTCGGGGTAGCAAAGCGCAAAACGCTCAGCAGAGCAGTTTGCGCAGTTTGTCGTATTCTTCCTTTTCTTCGGCGGTGAAGCTCTCTTCGCCGCTCTCGTTGCGCTTGAGCACAAAATAACGTATCCTTGCGAGGCGCTTGTCGGTCACGCGGTACTTTATCGACGCGATGAAGCCTATCGTCAGCAGCACCGTGACCGTGATCGCGATCAGCAGTCTGATGGCGAGCAGCACGCTTTCGGGCTGTTGTTGCAACACGCTGTTGCCGTTTTCGTCGATATCGGGGTTGACGTAGTTCGCCGCGCCGATGACCCAGCCGACCATGCCGGTGCCGAACGCCGTCGCGAGTGTGCGCATGAACGTCATCACGCCCGACATGTTGGCAGTGGGGCGATAGCCGAATTTGAGTTCGGCTACGTCGACCGTGTCCGCAAAGATGAGCCACGGCATTGATTGGGCGCCCGCAAAACCGAAGCCCATGATCATCGCAAAGAGCGGGATCAGGATGGGCGGCCAATCGGGCTGATAGCAGGCGAGCAGGATCGCGCCTATGATGTAGAGCGGCAGTCCCGCGCGGAAGGCGGCTTGCTTGGAGAATTTGGCTTTGATGACATACGAGATCACGATGCCGATCGCGGCGCTGACCATAAGCGGGGCGATGATCATGATCGAGCCCATGTCCATCTTGATGAATCCGAAGTCGACCTGCACTCCGTCGATCGCGCCGCCGATGTAGTTGGTATAATAGATCGCGACCGCGCTGACCATATCGAGGGTGAGGAAAGCGGTGACGTACATGATCAGGTGCCAGACATAGGACTTGACGGTGAGGCACTTGAAGAAGTCTTTGATGTTGAGACGCTTTTTTTCGTTGATGTCATACGGCGCGCGCTCCTTGATCAAGAAGCCTGCGACGACGAGCGGCACCGCAAAGACCAGTCCGAAGCCGAACACTATGATGAAGTAGAAGTCGAGGTAGGGCATAGCGCCTTTGGTGACTTGCGACCACAGCAGCGAAGGAATGAGATAGAAGATGCCTGCGGCGATGATGTCGAAGAGCAGCTTCCATGTGTTGGCGCTGTTGCGCTGTTTGTAATCCATCGAGATGTCCGAGCTCATCGCCATGAACGGCACTTGGGACAGCGACGATATCGACGTGTAGATGATGTAGGCAAAGATCATCCAAACGACCTTGGAAGTCGCGCCGAAGTCTTGGATCGGAGCGAAGAGGATCGCGAGCCCCACGGGGATAAGCGCGCCGCCGATTATCATATAGGGCTTGCGTCTGCCCAGCTTGGACCAGCGCGAATTGTCTGAGATGATGCCCATCGACGGATCGATGATCGCATCCCAGATCTTGGAGACCATGATCACGGTGCCTGCGATGGCTGCGTCGATGCCGATGATGTCGGTGAAGAACGCGAGCAGAATGACGGAAATGAATGCCGCCTGCCCTCCGCCGAACAGATCTGCGGCGCCGTAGATGACCTTCTCTTTGAGAGGTATGACGTCTTCGGGCATGCAGGTGTCGGCAGGGGCGGCGCTTGCCGTCTTGTCGGTGTTGTCCATAGAGAGTCCTCCTGAGTGATCGCTTTCAGTATATCACAAAGGCGCCGCCATACGCAACGGCGCGAGAGCAATTGGCGAGTTCAAAATTCCGAGCCCTTCGCCGTGCCGTCGAGCGCTGTCGCGTTTTGAGTTTGACACGGAGCCGTCGAGCGCAGTCGCATTTTGAGTTTGACACGGAGCCGTCGAGCATCGAAGAGAAAAAACTCGCCGCCCGTTGCGGAGCGGCGAGCGTTGAGCTCGGCGGAGTTTCAGACTGCGATCGTGCCGTCCGTGCAAGTCACGACGAGGCCCGACGTCGACGACGCCCATCCCGAGGCGAGAGAGACGGCTTGCCACTGTTCCATCGTGCCGAGATAGACTATCTCCGTCAGCGACGTGCAGCCGGAGAACACGAGCGAGCCTATGCTCTCTATCGACGCAGGCAGAGTGACGCTGACGAGCGACGCACAGTTGAAGAACGCGCCCGTAAGCCCCGTTACTCCGTCCGGCACGACGGCTTCGGTCAGCAGCGAGCCGCCGATCGACAGCCTTGTCGCGATCGTCATCGGATTGGAGTAACTGCCTGTCACGGCGCCGGCGAAGTCGATCCAGTCGGCGAGCTCGCCGAGGAAGTTGACGTCGCTCAACGACGTGCAGCCGAAGAACGCCTCGTTGCCTATCTCGTTTATCCCTGCGGCGAGCGTGAATTCGACGAGTCCCGAGCAGTTGTAGAACGCGCCTTCGCCGATCGCGGTTTGGGCTGCGGTGACGGAGATCGATCGCATGTTGGCGCAATTGTAGAACGCGAAGTCGTCGATCGCGGCGCTGCCGACGATCGTTACGTCTGTGAGAGACGCAGGCACGAAGTTGTGATTGTAGAAGTAGTCGGACGCGCCGAACAGATAGCCGATGCAAGTCTCGCCGCTGCCGTCGGCACGGCTGCCGACAAAGGGGATCGTCAGCGACGCGACGGATGTGCAGCCCCTCAGAGCGTAGGAGCCTATATCGGTGACGGAAACAGGAACATAGAATTCGGTCAGCGCCGTACAGCCGCTGAGCGCATAGTCGCCGATCGTCAAGACGGTGTCGGGCAGAGAGAGCGAGCCGAGCGAGGAGCAGCCGTCGAAAGCGTGCGCGCCTATCGACGCGACGCCGTCCGGCAGCGTGATCGAAGTGATGCGAGAGCAGCCGAAGAAGGCATAGTCGGCGACGGAACTGCCGCCCGTCACCGTTACGCTTTGCAGTGACGAAGGGATGAGCGCGGAGTTGTCGTCGGCGTCGTCGGCGCCGAACAGATAGCCAAAGCACGTCGCGCCCGAACCGTCGGCGGCTTGGCCGACGAATGGGATAGAGATCGAGCGCAGCGCGCCGCAGCTCGAAAAGACTTTGGAGCCGATCGAAGTCACCGACGACGGGATCTCGATCGAAGTCAACGCGCAATAGGCGAACGTGAAGTCGCTCAGCGAAGTCAGACTTGACGGAAGATCGATCGAGGCGAGGCTCGTGCAGTTGCGGAACGCGCTCTCGCCGAGCGACGTCAGTCCCGAGCCGAGAGAGGCGCGAGCGAGGCTCGTGCAGCCCAAGAATGCGGACGCGCCGATCTCGGTCACCGAATCGGGGACGGTCAGCGAAGCGAGCGCCGTGCAGTTTTCGAAGGCGTTTGCGCCGATAGAGGCGACGCCGCTCTCTATCGTGACGGACGAGAGCGAGGAACAGCCTATGAATGCGTGGTCGCCGACGGTCGCGACGGAACCGGGGATGGCGATCGAAGTCAGAGAAGCGCAGTTGCCGAACGCGCGAGTGCCGATGCTCGTCACCGACGAGGCTATCGTGACGCTCTCGATGTCCGAGAAAGAGAATGCGCCGTCCGCTATCGCAGTGACGGGCAGATCGTTGTATGTCGCAGGGATGACGACGTCGGTCGTGCCTACGCCGTCCGCGCCGAAACCGGTGACGGCGTAGCTCTCGCCTTGGAGAGAGAACGACAAGAGCGCGGGCTCGTCCGTCGTGCCGCCGCTCGGCTCAAAGAGCGCATAGACGTCTACCGTCTCGTTTTGCGTCAACGACGAGAAGCGCGCAGCATAGTCGAACGGGACAGTGAATGCCTGATCTTCGAACCATCCGACGAAAGTCATTCCGTCAGCCGCGGCAGGCTGCTCGGGAGTAGGGTCTTCGGAATCGCTCGAGATCGTCTTGGTTGCGTAAGTCGCACCGTCGGCGATATAGTTGATCGTCAAAGTGTAGGTCTCTTCAGAGTCACAGGCTGCAAAGCAAAAGATAAAGGCCGTGATCAACAATATCGAAAACATGGCGACCGCGGTCCTGCTGAAAGTCCTCATGGTCATGCCTCCATATTGTTCCTCAAAGATATTCTACGACTATCTTCTAATAAAAGCATAATTATAATATAAAAACTTGTCAATACCTAAGTTGTTAAATTTTACATAGATTTTACATAATGTTCGTCATATCATACTAATGCGTTGCGCAAAATTTTGGTGACAGGGGAGAGAGCGCTGCGGCGGCAGGCGGATATCGGGCGAAGATGTCGAAATGTGTAGAAATGTTTGCTAATTGATAATAATTGATATACATTGATACTAATTGATATCGTGCTGAGTTGAGCGGCGCGCAGGAACGAGATCGGGAGCGTGTGGAGACACAGGATGGGCAGAAATGGAGATAATCATTGCAAAACGCGCGCGCTTGATCTATAATGGACTTATGGACATCGATACTCAAACCAAACCATCCGACCAAGCCGACGCGCTCCAAGTCAGAGTGCGCAAGCTCGAGATGAGCTACTTCGGCTCGCAGCCGTCCGTGTTCAATTGGAGCTTTTCGCTCAAACGCGGCGGCAGGCTTTGCATCTTCGGGATGCACAATCAGGGCAAGACCGCGCTGTTGCGCGCGCTCGCAGGACTCGAAGAATACGGCGGCAGCATTCTCATCGACGGGCGCGAGGTCAGGGACATCCCTCTGCAAGAGACGCCGATCGCGTTCAGCTTTGACGAGGGAAGTTTGATGAAGCGCAAGACCGCGCTCGCCAACATCGTCAAGCCGTTGCAGCTGCGCGGCGCGGACGAGAAGTACAAGGCGGCGAGGCTCGCCTATGTCACGCGGCTGTTCGACATCGAGGACTTGCTCAACGTCAAGATCAAGGACATGACGCCGCTCCAGCGAGCAAAGGTGCTGCTTGCGCGCATATTCATCCGCGAGTGCAAGCTCTATCTGATCGACGACGTCTTTTCCGGCATGGGCTACACCGCTCGCCGCGAGGCTTTCGACTGCCTTGTCGACGCCGTCAACGGCTGCGGCGCATGCGTCATCTATGCTACGGACAGAATGTACGAGGCGCGAATGTTCGGCGGCCCGGTGTCCGTCGTCTACGGCGGCAAGCCCCAGCAGATAGACGAATACTACAAGCTGTACAGCGATCCGCTGTCGCTGTCCGTCGTGCGCAGCTTGGACGACTTCATAGGCGTCGTCCCGGCGACGCTCAAATTCGACGAAGGTCGTTGGAGCGCGGACGTCTTTGACGAGCGCATCGCCGCGCCTACGCCGATCTCGGACACATATGCCAACAAGCAAGTGCTGCTTTGCGTCTATCCCGAGAGCGTTACCGCGTCGGCGGACGCGGACGGAGAGTGGACTGCGGACAGACAGATCAGCACCAAGAGCGGCAGGCTCGTCAGGCTCGTTCGCGAAGACGCGGCGCTCTATGCCAAGAACGCGGAGCTCGCGATAGGCGACAAGGCGCGCGTTACGATCGCGGCGGTGGGCAATTGCTTTGACCGCATCAGCGAGTTCAAGATCAACGACAACGTACGGGAGCAATGATGAAGGACAACATCTCGCGCCGCAATAGGCGCATATCCAAGGCATTGGCGGCAGTCGTCGTCACGGCGGTGATCGCCGCGACGCTGTGCTCGTGCCTGTTCGTCGGCGACGGCACGTCGCTTTCGGAAGACGCGCCGTTTGCGCAGACGGTGCTCGATCTGATCGAGAAGTACTACTATGAGGACATTGATTGGAGCGATCTGCAATACGATCTCGCCGCAGGGATAGCCGGCAGCATAGACCAATTCACTTGGCTGGCGCAGCTCAGTCCGATCAACGCGTCGAGCGCGCAGACGGGCGCGACGATCGCGAGCAACGTCTACAACGAGCACTATGTGACTTCGGTCGCCGCAAATTCGCCCGCCGCGACGACGATCCCCTATCAAGTCTTTGACTTGGTCAACGGCACTATGGGCGACTCGGGACAGGCACTCGACATCCTCGGCTCGCCCGGGCTCAAACGCGGCGACGAGATCGTAGCGATCAAGAGCTCTCCCGACGCGGAGCAGTTCACGCGCGTGCAAAATCTGCCGACGGCGTCGCTGACCGCGATCATCTCGGGCGCCGACGTGCTTGATATGCAGGTCTATCGCTACACCTATGACGAGGAAGGCAACAGGAGAGCGGCATATATGTTCTACATCAGGCTCGTCAAAGAGGTCATCCACGTCGACGTCGCATCCTATCTCGACGGCAACGACATCGGGCTTGGCGACGACATCGGCTACATTTCGCTCAAACGCTTCGGCGACACCGCCGTCGACGACTTCTATGCGGCTGCCAACGCGTTTGTCTCCGACGAGTCCGCGCCCCACAAACTCATCCTCGACCTGCGCGGCGATCCGGGCGGCGGCAGCGACATCCTCGGCTTTATCGCGTCCTATTTCATCCCCGACGGCAGCGACAACGTCCCCCTCGCGAGATACGTCTACAACGCCGGCTACGGGCAGCAGGCGGAGTCGTGGTTCTATTCGCAAAACAGCATTGCGAGCGTCAAGAACGAAGGCGAAACGCTGCATTCGTTCAGCTTTTACCAAAAAGTGAAAGAGGTGACGGGCAAGGACTTCGAGTGCGCGATCCTGACAGATTCTTCTACGGCGTCCAGCTCCGAACTGCTGACGTGGACGATAGATTTTTACAGCCCCGACGGAGTGCAGACTGTGGGCACGACGACGTACGGCAAGGGCGTCGCGCAGGCAGTGTTCTATCTGCTCGACAACACCTATGAGCTGTATGTCACCAACGGCAGATACTATGTGCCGATGAAGATAGGCGACGGCGAGACGACTTGGGATACGTCCATTCACGGAGTCGGCATTTCGCCGCTGCCGCAAAACGTCGTCAGCGTCACCGAGACTCGCGACTATCGCTATGACGAGGTCATCAAAAGAGCCGTCGAGGTGCTCGCCGAATAATTGCTCGCGGCGGTTGACAATCCGCGCGGCAAAAGATATAATGGCATTGCAAGCGGGGGGATTTATTCCCCCGACTGCGAATACATTACGCATTCCCGATCGATGAACTCGGAGAGAAGGGCAGCCGTATTTTTCGTTGCTTTTCTCCGCGCTTGCGGAGTTTTTTTTCGGGAAAAGGAGCATTATGGCAAAAATAGGAGTGGTGGGCATCGTCATCCGTCCCAACGGCGACAATGTCAAGAGCATCAACGCGCTGCTCAGCGAGTTTTCCGACATCATCACAGGCAGACTCGGCGTTCCCGACAGGGAGAGCGGCGTCAACACGATCGCCGTCGTCGTGCGCGGCGAGAACGAGCGCATCTCCGCGCTCTGCGGCAAACTCGGCAGAGTGGACAGCGTGCGCGTCAAGTCGGCGATCGTAGCCGTCGATCTGGATATGTAAATAAATTTGAGGTGGAAATATGAAAAAGAGATTTTTCGTCATCGCAGTCGCCGCGCTCGTCGTGGCGGCGATCGCGCTCGTCGGCTGTACGCCCGATGAGCCGCAGCAAGAGTATTCCTTCGTCGTCCCCGACGGAGCGCCCGCTCTCGGCATAGTCGGCATACTCGCCGGCGACGGAGTGGAGGGGATGAAGTCGCCCGAGATCGTTCCGTCCAACACGATCTCCACGCGCGCCGTGCAGGCGGATATCGCGGTCGTGCCCGCCAATCTCGCCGCAAATCTCTACAACAAGGGACAGGACGTCGTCATGGTCGGCACCGTCACGCACGGCAATCTGTTCGTGCTGGGGGTCAACACCCAAGTCGCGTCTTTGCAAGATCTCGAAGGCAAGCTCGTCTGCTCGATCGGACAGAACAGCGTGCCCGATTATGTCTTCCGCACTCTGCTCGCCGACGCGGGCTTGGAGATCGAGACGGGCGACGTCGCCCAAGAAGGCAAGGTCACGATCAAGTACTATCAAGACGGCTCCGCAGTCGTCCAACAGCTCATCCAAGCCAAGAACGGCGGCAACGAGCTGATCGGCGTGCTTGCCGAGCCTGCCGTCACCAACGCCAAGGCAAAGGGAGTGAGCGAGCTCTTCGATCTGCAAGAGCTGTGGCAGGACTATACCGATTCCGATACCGCAGGCTATGCGCAGGCGGTGCTGATCGTCAAGAAGGCGGTCGCCGAAGATACCGCGTTCATGGAGCGACTTGTCGCCGCTCTCCGAGAGAACGCCGACTATGTGCTGCAAAACAGCGCCGACGTCGCTTCCGTCATCGCGGAGGCGTATCCGCAGAGCGCGTTCGCGGGACAGACGTTCGGCACAGAGACGCTCGAGAGATGCAATTGCTATTTCGAGAGCGCGCAGCAGGGCAAGGCGGGATTTGAAGCCATGCTGAACGCGATCATCGCGATCAACGCCCAAGCCGTCGGCGGCAAGCTCCCCGACGCGGCGTTCTATTTCGGAGGCTGATGAGCGCGGCGGCGAAAAAGAGAACAAAGCGGCTGCTGTCCGCGCTGTATCCGCTCGGTGCGGCGGCGTTCATCGTCGCGCTGTGGGCGATCACGGCGGCGGCAGTCGGCGAAGAATTGCTCGTGCCCTCGGTGGGGGCTACCTTCCGAGGGCTTTTCGCCATGCTCGGCGAGGGCGCGACATATGCCGCGATAGGCGGCACCGTTTTGCGCGCGCTCGAAGGCTTTGCGGCGGCGCTTGCGGCGGCACTCGCGTTCGCGTTGCTCGCGGCGGCTTTCGCTCCGCTCAAAAAGACTTTCGCTCCGTTCGCGGCGATCATGCGCTCGGTGCCTACGATGTCCGTCATCATGCTCGCGCTGCTGTGGGCGTCAAGCTCCGTCATGCCGCTGATCGTCACCTTTATGACCGTCTTCCCGGTGCTGTATTCCGCACTGATCGCGGCGGCGGATTCGGTGGACGGCAAGCTTATCGAAATGGCGCGCATCTATCGCGTGCCGCTCAAAAAGCGCGTCTTTTCGCTTTATCTGCCGTGCATGGCGCCGCAGATAGTCGAGGGCGTGCGCTCCACGCTGTCGCTGACGCTCAAAGTCACGATCGCAGCCGAAGTGCTCGCGCAGACGCGCGACAGCATAGGCGTGGGAATGATGCAGTCGCAGAGCTTTTTGCAGACCGATCGCATCCTCGGCTGGACAGTCATCGCGATCGTGCTCGGCGCGCTCGCGGAGTTGCTGGTCACGGCGATCGCGGCTGTTGTGAGGAAGTTGTATGTTGTCGATAAGAGATCTTGAATTGAGTTATCGCGAGCGCAAAGTCTTCGACGGCTTCGACCTCGACGTCGCGGACGGAGAAGTGCTCTGCCTTCTCGGCGCGTCGGGCTGCGGCAAGACGAGCTTGCTCAACTGCATCGCAGGAGCCTTGCAATACCGCGGCGACATCCGCGGCGCGGAGAGGGGAGTCGCCTATCTGTTCCAAGAGCCGCGGCTCGTACCTGCGCTGACAGCGAGGCAGAACGTCGTCTTTGCCGTGTCGCACCTGTGGCAGGACAAGTCCGCGCTCGACGCAAAGATAGACGAGGCATTCGCTCGGCTCGGGATAGACGGGCTCCAAGACAGATACCCCGGCAAGATGAGCGGCGGTCAGGCGGCGAGAGTCGCGCTTGCGCGCGCGTTCTGTCATCCGTCCGACGTACTGCTCATGGACGAGCCGTTCGGCTCTCTCGACATCGCGGTCAAGATGTCGCTCGTCGACTACATCTCCGATATGCTCGCCGCGTCGCCGCGCACGGTCGTCATGGTGTCGCACGGGATAGAGGAGTGCTTTGCGCTCGCCGACAAGATCGTCGTGCTCGGCGGCGATCCGTGCCGTATCTTGGCAAAGACGGAGATCGAAGAGCCGCGCTCGGACAGGGAGCATATCGCGGACAAAGACGTCAAGACGCGGCTCATCAAAGACGCGCTGCTCTCAAACGCGAGCGACTGAGACTATTTCAGCCTTTTCAGCGACATATCCACTTCGTCATCCGACGGCAAGGACGTGCCCGACGCGGAATGCGCGGGCGCGTTGTTTTTGTTCATCGCCATCAACAGCGGAAGCAGAGACGACATGTCTCCGCCCCCGTTCATCGCGGCGAGCAGAGGTTTGAGCGACGGATCGCTGCCGGCAAGCGCGGCTATCAATTTTTCATCCATACGACTTTATATGAGCGAGCGCCGCTCGATATGCGTTTTTGAATACATATGCGCAAAAACTCGAGT
Source organism: uncultured Christensenellaceae bacterium (assembly GCA_944381315.1). Taxonomy (GTDB): domain Bacteria; phylum Bacillota; class Clostridia; order Christensenellales; family UBA3700; genus Ornithoclostridium. The sequence goes on along the minus strand of CALWKR010000056.1, from coordinate 514 downwards.
CCGACGCGCTTGCGAAGTCGCGCACCCCAACATCCGCGACGCACCGCGTCGGGCTGTCACGCGCGCTTTGCCGAGCGAATATATTGAGCGAAGGAGGCGACATGAAAGATCATTTTGAAGACGACCTCGATCCTGCGCTGCTCGACGCGGCGCGCAGGGCGAGGGAACAGGGCAGGATAGACGACGCGGCGCTCGAAGATTTCTATCGGCGCGTGCAGGGCTTTTTGAGCGACGAGCAGGCGAGAAGACTGCGCGCGCTCGTCGACAAACTCAAAGCGGGACAGTGATCAGCGCTTGCAGAACAGCCGCATGCATCTCACCAACTTTTCGATGTGGTAGGGAGTGTTGCAAAAACCTATCCCGACGCGCACCGCGCCGCCGTCGGACGTGCCGAGGAATTCGTGCATCAGCGGCGCGCAGTGCAGTCCTGCGCGGACGGCGATGTTGTTGTCGTTGAGATAGTCGGCTATCGCGGCGGAGTCGTAGCCGTCGACGGTGAACGAGAGCACTCCCG
>CALWKR010000055.1 GCA_944381315.1 uncultured Christensenellaceae bacterium | reverse complement strand
ATTTCGCCCTCAAACAAGGAGCATCCTCGTGGGTCAATACTCGTAGAGTATTAGCGAGAGGTGCGACACAGTGTGAGGGCGAAAGACATAGCCAAAACCTTGCCCTCTCCCCGTCAATGGCGGTGCCACTCATAAGCGCGAACGTAATCGATCACAAACTCCGATGTAAAGTCGTTTCCGCCGTTGGACGTGATCTCGCCGCCCCAAGTATAGACGTTGTCGGGGTTGGACGGATCCTCGCCGGACACTTCGACTGACAGCCAAAGGAATTCGGGCGCGGTCGTAGGATAGAAGTCGGTGACCCAAGTGCGCATGCCGTTGACGTAGAACTCATAGCCGTTCTCGTCCCAATAGACGCCGTAAGTGTTGAAGTTGTTGTAGATATCGTTGCCGACTTCATAATAGGGCGACTGCTTGGACTTGTGCTCGTCGCCGTAGCCTTGGGCGTGAATGGTATGGAAGGCTGTGTTCTTGTATTTGGGATCCATCTTGGGGTCGTCATAGTGCGCGCTCTCGACGACGTCGATCTCGGTGCCGTTGCCGTCCGCACTCATATCGGGAGAGTTGAGCCAAAAGGCTCCCCAATGCCCTGCTCCTGCCGGCATCTTGCAACGCACTTCGACATAGCCGCTTGTCATTGAAAACAAGTCCTTGGTATAGACGCTGCCCGTATACCAGCCTGCGCCGTACTTGCCGTCTTCGAGGTACTCGGTCGTGATGACCATGTTGCCGTCTTTGACTTGGACTTGATCGATGCTCCAATAGCCGCCGCGGCGCAAGCCGTCGTCGCCCGACCACCACTTGGAGGAGTCGAAAGAATCGAACTCGTCGCTCCAAATCAGCGTCATGGCGTCGTAGTCGACGGTGTGGTCCTCGTCGGGACTGTAGATGCAGGAAACTGCCGTGACAGCGAGAATAACGAGCAAAGCAGTCACGGCGATCGTCGCAAGCAATTTCTTCATGATCTTCCTCCTTGCCGCAATTGCGGTCGACTTGATTATATCACATGCTCTCTCGCTTTTCAAGTCAAAAAAGAGACGCCCGAAGGCGTCCCCTTTCGAGGTTATATCATCGTCGCGGCAAGCCGCGGCTTTTGCGTCATTCCGTCCGCAGAGCTACGACGGGATCCTTCTTCGCCGCGACAGACGAAGGCACAAGTCCTGCGATCAGCGTCAAACAGAAACTGATCACCACCATGAGCAGCGCGTGCAGCGGATTGAACGAACACAGCGTCAATCCCGGCATGCTCGCAAGTCCGCAGATGATCAAGTTGATCGGCTCTTGCAAGATGTAGGTCACAAGCACGCCGATGATGCCTGCGAACAAGCCGACGATGAAGCTCTCGGCATTGAATACGTTGTAGATGTCGCGCTTTCTCGCGCCGAGCGAGCGCAGGATGCCGATCTCTTTGGTCCTCTCGACGACGGAGACGTAAGTGATGATGCCGATCATGACCGACGATACGACCAGCGAGATCGCCGCAAAGCAGACGAGCACGATCGAGATGATGTTGATGATCTCGTTCATCATATACGTCGCCGTCGCGGACATATCGGTATAGATCACTTGATCTTCTTCGCCATGAGTATTGTTCCACGCGTCGAGATGCTCGAGGATGAGCTGCTTGTTCTCGAAGTCGACGGGATAGATGTTCATGCTTACGGGGGTATTTTCTCCGCCGAGCTCTTGCATGAGCGCCTTGTGAGTGTTGGTGTTGTTGAACGAATCGCCCGTGATGATGTTGTGATCGGTAACTTCCGCCTGCGCCGTGGTGACGTGCGCGGAGCCGTTGACCTGCATCATATATTCGGTCAGCGCGGGGGTATAGTTGATGCCCTGCGTCAAAAGCCCGAGCAAGACGTCCTCTTTGAGTCTGAGCACCGCGACGACTTCGAGCTCCAAAGTCCCGTCGCCGCCCTCTTCGCAGCATTGACGATAGAACTCTTCATCGTCATTGAGCGTATATTGCCGTCTGGTAGAAGAGCCGGTATATTCGCTGTACAGCCGCGTGTTGTCGATCACGGTCAGCTTGGTGCCGATGATGTCGTCAAAGCTGACCTTGGCGCAGTCTTTCTCGGCTATGCCCAAGCCCATGAGCACCTCATAGTTAACTTGGTTGTAGGTATCGACGACGAGCACGACTTCGTTCTTCTCGGTCGGGAACTTGTCGCCCGCGATCATATCGTATTGCGACAGGATGAAGTCCTGCCCGCCGACCATTTGATACCAGCCTATATCGGCGATGTTGGTCGGATTGATCATACTGCCCAAGTCAAAGCCTGCGGCGGCGGGGTTCACTCGAGCATAGGTGACGTTTCCGGCAGAGTTGCGCGTCGCTCCCGCGACCGTGATATCGAGGCCGTAGCCATAGGCGATGCTGCTCGCCCAGCCGTTGTCCTCGACCTCTTGGACATAGTTTATGTAGTCTTGATTGAAGTCGTTTTGGATGATCAAATTCTTCATGATCTCGGTCGTATCGGAGCCGAGAACATAATCTCCGTCGGGATATTGCTCGCTGCCGTCCGTCGTCATGCCGGCGAGCGCCGCCATGATGGAATTGGTGTTCATCGTGCTTTCGGCGATCTGTATGGGATAGCCCGAAAGCACGTCCGTCTGCAACTTGGTCACATAGCTCGTGAAACCGTTGGAGATCGCGAGGACGAGCGAGACGCCGATGATGCCGATGCTGCCTGCGATGGCGGTCATGATCGTCCTGCCCTTCTTGGTCATCAAGTTGCGGAAAGACAGCTTGATCGCCGTCATGAAGCTCATGCTCGTGCGCTTGAGCTTCTTCTTTTTCTCTTTGACGGTCAACTGCTGCTGAGGAGCGGCTTTGGCGACGTCCGCGCCGTCATAGGGATCGGAATCTCCTATGACTTCGCCGTCTTTGAGCCGCACTATGCGCGTGGAATATCTCTCGGCAAGCTCCGCATTGTGCGTGACCATGATGATAAGACGCGTCTTGGAGATCTCTTTGAGGATGTCCATGACTTGAATGCTCGTCGCGCTGTCGAGCGCGCCTGTCGGCTCGTCGGCGAGAATGATCTCGGGATCGTTGATCAATGCGCGCGCGATCGAGACGCGCTGCATCTGTCCTCCCGAGAGCTGGTTGGGAAGCTTCTTTACCTGCTCGGACAATCCGACCTTGGCGAGCGCCTCGCGTGCACGGCGATTGCGTTCCGATCTGCTTACGCCCGACAGCGTCAGCGCCATCGCGACGTTGTCCAAGATCGTCATATGCGAGATGAGATTGTAACTCTGAAAGACAAAGCCTATCCTCAAATTGCGGTAGGCGTCCCAATCTACGTCCTTGTATGTCTTGGTCGAAACGCCGTCGATCAGCAGATCGCCCGACGTGTATCTGTCAAGTCCGCCGATGATGTTGAGCAACGTGGTCTTGCCGCATCCCGACTGGCCGAGTATGGACACGAATTCGGTGTCGCGGAATTTGAGATCTATCCCCTTGAGCGCGCGAACGATGCCGTCGCCGACGGGGTAATTCTTTGTAATCGCATTTAGCTCGAGCATTGATACCCTTCCAAGTTTTGATATCTTTATTTTATGTCATGGTCTTGATTTGGTCAATGCATTTATCCGCGCTGCGGCGACATTTTACTTATTTATTACATTCGCGCGCGACGACGGCGAAACACGGGCGCAAAACATGCGCCCGTTCAGCGCCGTCGATCGCGTTTGTCTCGCCGTTTTTCGCGACATGTATCGCGTTATATCGCCGAAAGCGTGCGCCCGTCCTCGGCAGATTGATACATCATCCAATACCCTCCGCCCTCGGGCAACGGCAGCCATGCGCGGCTGTCCGCTTCTCCGTCGGGCGGCGCGCTGCCGTCTTGGTCGGGCACTCCGTAACAGATGAACTTGGCAGGGTCGCCGACTATCCCGACGACATATGCGCCGTCGTCGCCGTCGTCTACTCTCACCCAACGCGAATCCGGGAACAAGCTCTCCAATCTCTCGACGCGCTCTCGTCCGTCAAAGAGCTCGTCCAGCTTGGGCTTGATCAGCTCAAAAAACTCGCCGTGCCTTTCGCTCTCGCCGTCTTGCGGCAACTCTTGGGCGGATCCATCTTGCAGACTTTGTTTTGCTGCATCGGCGACGCTCGCCGCTTGGGGATCGCTCTGCGAAACGTCGGCGGCATGCGGAACGTCGGCGGCGACCGCCTCGACTTGAACGGGCGCAGGCGCGTCCGAGGTCGCTCCGTCTTGCTTTGCGAGCGCTGGGGCAAAGTCGAACTTTCTGCCGGCGCACGCAACGACTTCGCCCCTTTTGACGAGAACTATCCCCTCTACTTCTCCGCCTGTCTCTCGGGACGCGGACTCAACGAGTTTTGCCTGCCCGTCGGCACAGACTATGACGTCTCGATCGGACGTGCCGCCGACTTCGACGCGGCTCTTGCCCCCTTTGGCAATGACGCGCGCGACTGCGACAGCCGCGCCTCCTGCGTCTTTGAGTACAAATTTTTTGACTATGTTCATAGCTCCTCCGCGGACGGCGTACAACTCTCTTGCCGTCCTCACTCAAATATACTTGCACGCGCGTGGCGATATTCGCCGAAAAAGCCTTTTTGTTGTCCGAAAAAGGCGCAAAAAACAGCCGCCAAAACGGCGGCTGCGATCTCGATCACATGCGATAACCTACACGGACAGCAAATTTTTCAATTGTGCGAATTGCGTCGGAGACAGAGCTTCGCCCCTGACGTCGGCGCGCAGTTCCATTTGCGAAAGCGCAGCGAGCACGCGCTCTTTGGGATAGCCTGCGGCGGCAAGGTTGTTGACGAGAGTTTTGCGGCGCATCGCAAATGCGGCGGCAATGATCGCTCTCACCGCTCTCTCCTCGTCGCGAGGCATACGCTCGACAAAGTCGAACTTGACTACGCAGCTGTCCACATTGGGAGGCGGAGTAAACATGGAGCGCGGCACATAGCGCGTGATCGACACGTCGCAGCTCTGCGCGACGGACGCGGTGATCGCTCCGTAATCGGAGCTCCCCTCGCGTGCGGCAAGCCTGTCCGCGACTTCTTTTTGGACCATTACCGACATGCTCTCGGGACGCATATCGCCCTCGACAAAGCGCATGATCATCGGAGTCGTGATGTAATACGGCAGATTGGCGACCACCTTGAAACGGTCGCCGACAAGCTCGCGCAGCCGCGCGTCCGACGTCGTGCGCGCGTCCTCGAACACGACTTGCGCATTGGGGCAGTCCGCAAGCGTATCGGCGAGCACGGGTTTCAGCGAGCGGTCGATCTCCATCGCGACCACTCTGCCCGCCCTCTCGGCAAGCGCGCGCGTGAGCGTGCCTGCTCCGGCTCCTATCTCCAACACCGCGTCGTCCTGCGTCACGCCCGCGTCGGCGACGATGGCACGCAGCAGGTTGCCGTCCGTCAAGAAGTTTTGGCCCAGACGCTTGTCGAAGCCGAAGCCGTGCCGTTTGAGGATGTCAACGATCTTGTCCATCGATCATCTTCCTGACTCTGAGCTTTGCGCCGATGCTGTCCGCGATCGCCTTCGCCTTTGCGATCTCGCCGTCTCCGATGATGTCCACTACGGAAAAGACGACGTTGCCGCCTCTCGCGACGCAGGCGCGTGCGAAGTCGAGCATGATCTCAAAGCCGCGCTTGCCGTAAACGCTGTGGCAGATCGCGTCGTACTTGTCGGGATCGGTCGCATTGAGGCTGACGCCGACGGTATCTATGTGATCGACGATGTCGGCCGAAATGTCTCTGTCGTTGATCTCGCTGCCCTGGCCGTTGGTATTGATGCGCGTGCGCAGACCGCGCGCATGCGCGAAGTCGGCAACGGCGCAGATCTCCGCCATGCGATAGGTCGGCTCTCCGAAGCCGCAAAACACGACTTCATCGATCTCGGGGTGGGCGTCGAGCTCCGCGCTTGCCTGTTCGCAGACCTGTGCGGCGGACGGCTCGGAATGCAACCAAAGATCGTAGCCCTCGTAGCCGTGTTTGTGGTCGACGTCGTAATTACGCACGCAAAAATCGCAGCTGTTGCTGCATCTGTTGGTGAGATTGACATAGAGGCTGTCGCCTATCTTATAGACAAATCGATCCATTGAAAAAATCCTTCATCTTGGGGAACAACTCGAGCGTATTGCGCTCGGTGAGGCGCTCCGCTTCGGCAAAATCGACGCCGAGCACGTCGGCGACGAACGCAAGCGTATAGCGCACATATTTGGGCTCGTTGAGTTTGCCGCGGAAAGGCACGGGCGTCATGTACGGACAGTCCGTCTCGACGAGCAATCTGTCGCGCGGCACCGCCCTGATCACGTCCTGCTTTTTCGCATTCTTGAACGTGACCGCTCCGCCGAAAGCAAAGTAGGCGTCAAAACGCGCAAGCTCGCGGACGAACTCGGCGCTGCCGCTGTAACAGTGCATCAAGAGCCCGTTGGAAAGGCACGACGCGTTGGCGCGCAAGATGTCGAGCAAGTCACCGTAGGCGTCGCGGATATGCAGCGCTATCGGCAATCCCAGCTCGTGCGCCAAGCCTATCTGCGCGACAAAGGCGCGCTTTTGGACGTCGCGCGGCGGCGTTTCGTAAAAATAGTCAAGCCCTATCTCTCCTATCCCGACCACCTTGGGCTGCACGGAAAGGCTTGCATAAAGCTCTTGCTCGCGCTTGCCGTAATCGGCGGCAAACTCGGGGTGAGTGCCGACGAGCGCAAAGACGCGCGCATTGTCGGCGGCGAGCGCGGCTGCTTGTTCCGAAGTGGCTGCGTCGCAACCGACTTCGATCATCGCGCGCAGTCCGTCCTCGGGCATCTCGGCGATGATCCTCGCGCTCTCGGGCAACAGCCTCTCCTCGGTGATATGAGCGTGCGAATCTATCATCTGACCTCTCCGCCGGGCGCGATCTCGCCCTCGGGCGAAACCACGGACAGCTTGCCGTCCTCGTCCTCGGCGCAGAGGATCATCCCCTCGGACATGATGCCGCGCAGCTTTGCCGGCTTGAGATTGGTCACAACGACGACGCGTTTGCCGACCATCTGCTCGGGCGAATAGTAGGCGGCGATGCCGCTGACGACGGTGCGGAGCTTGTCCTCGCCGACGTCGATCTGCGAACAGAGCAGCTTGTCCGCTTTGGGGACTTTTTCGCATCTGACGACCTTGCCGACTTTGAGTTCCACCTTGGCGAAGTCGTCGATCGAGATGCTCTCCTTGGCAGGTTTTTTGGGTGCCTGTGTCGATTTTTCACTGTTTTTGGCATTGCGCTCCGCATACATCTTTTCGACCTGTTCCTCGATCTGCTTGGGGTCGAGACGATCGAAGAGCTTGGCAGGATCGCGGGCGACTTTGGTGCCGTCTGCCAGCAAGCCGAACTTGTCGAGATCGGCAAAGTCGCGCGCCGTCGTACCGAGCATCGCGAACACTTCGTCGCACTTGCTCGGCATAAAGCATTGCAGCATGCTCGTAGCGATCACTATGCTCTCGCACAGATTGTACAGCACCGTCGCAAGTCTGTCGCGCTTGGTCTCGTCCTTGGCGAGCGTCCACGGCGCGGTCTCGTCTATGTACTTGTTGGCGCGGCGGAAGACGGATACGATCACGTCGAGCGCGTCCGCGACTTTGAAGGCTTCCATGTTCGCGCTGAACTGCGCATATGCGTCGCCGACAGCCGCCTTCAATTCGGCGTCGACGGGCTCTTCGGCTCCCGCGTTGCGGACGACGCCGTCAAAGTACTTGTTGCACATCGCGATCGTACGGCTGACGAGGTTGCCGAACACGTTGGCGAGCTGATTGTTTATCAATTCGGTCACCTGCTCCCAGCCTATCACTCCGTCGTTGTCATAGGGCATCAGCGCCATAAGGCAATATCTGACCGCGTCCACGCCAAAGACGTCGACCATGTCGTCGGCATACATCACGTTGCCTTTGGACTTGCTCATCTTGCCGCCGTCCTGCAACAGCCACGCATGACCGAACACCTGCTTGGGCAGCGGAAGCCCGAGCGCCATGAGGAAGATGGGCCAATAGATCGTGTGGAAGCGCACTATGTCCTTGCCGACGATGTGCACGTCCGCGGGCCAATACTTGTCGAACGCGGGATCGCTCTTGCCGTTGCAGCGATAGCCGAGTCCCGTGATGTAGTTGGACAGCGCGTCGAGCCACACATAGACGACGTGCTTGGGATCGCTCTTGACCTTGATGCCCCAGTCGAACGTCGTGCGGCTGACGCAAAGGTCTTGCAGTCCGGGTTTGAGGAAGTTGTTGACCATTTCTTTTTTGCGCGAGACGGGGACGATGAAGTCGGGGTGCTCGTCATAGTATTTCATCAACGCGTCCGCGTATTTGCTCATACGAAAGAAGTATGCCTCCTCCTTCGCCATCTTGACTTCTCTGCCGCAGTCGGGGCACTTGCCGTCGACGAGCTGGCTCTCTGTCCAGAAAGATTCGCACGGCGTGCAATACCAGCCGCTGTACTCGCCCTTGTAGATGTCTCCCGACGCCAAGAACTTCTCAAAGATCTCGGCTATCTGCTCTTTGTGTTCTGGCTCGGTCGTGCGGATGAATCGGTCGTAAGACGCGCCCATCAAGTCCCAAATGCGCTTGATCTCGGCAGAATTGCGGTCGACGAACTCCTGCGGAGACATGCCTGCCGCCTCGGCTTTGAGCTGATTCTTTTCGCCGTGTTCGTCGGTGCCGGTCTGGAAAAACACGTCATATCCCTGCTTGCGGCGGAAACGCGCCAATACGTCGGCGAGCACGATCTCATAGGTGTTGCCGATGTGGGGCTTGCCCGACGCGTAAGCTATCGCCGTGGTGATGTAATATTTGCGAGCCATAAACTCCTCCTTTGCGCCGTACGCGCAAAATTTGCCTCGATTGTATTATTATATATCTTTGGCGCGCATTTGTAAAATGTTTTGCGCGCCGCTTGTCCGCGCGCGGAATATATGCGCAGCCGCGGCGATACAATATCGTATGAATTCCGTGTTTTTCGTCATGGTCGCCGCGTCGCTGGCGATGTGCATATTCTCCTCTCCGTCCGCCGCCTTCCCTGCGATGATAGACGGAGCGAGCGGCGCGATCACGCTGTCGCTCAAGCTTTGCGCGATCTATGCGATCTGGCTGTCCGTACTGGACATAATGCACAAGCTGAAGTGCGACCGCGCGCTGCAAAAGCTCTTCTCTCCCGTCACCAAAAAGCTGTTCAAGGGCGAGGACGAAGAGACTCGCGGACTGATCGCGCTCAACTTCTCCGCCAACTTGCTCGGAATGGGCGGCGCTGCAACGCCGCTCGGGATACGGGCGATGGAACGGATGCAGGACGGCACGGACAGAGCGACCGACAATATGATCCTCTTCCTCGTCGTCAACGCGACGTCGATCCAGCTCATCCCTGCGACAGTGATAGGTCTGCGTTCGGCGGCGGGATCGCTTGCCTCTTCGGACATAATCTTGCCGTCGCTGCTTGCGACGATAGTCTCGACTGCCGTCGGGATAGCGCTTGCGAAGGTGTTGGCGCTGCCGTCCGATCGCGGTTCCAAAAAGCGTCTTCCGCTTGCGGAAAAAGGGGTGAAATTTGACTGAATTTATCCTGCCCGTGTTTGTTTTGGCGATAATAGCGGCAGGATTCTTCAAGCGCGTGAACGTCTATGACAGCTTCGTGTCGGGAGCACAAGAAAGCCTGAGACTGATCGCGTCCATATTCCCTTATATCTGCGCCGTGCTTATCGCGACCGAGCTGTTCTCCGCCAGCGGACTTGCGGCGGTGATGACGGACGCGCTGGCTCCGCTCTTCAAGCTGACGGGTGTCCCGGAGCAGCTCTGCGAGCTGGTCATAATACGGCCTTTGAGCGGCAACGGTTCCCTTGCCGTGCTCGAAAAACTCATCGCCGAATACGGCGCGGACAGCTACATCGCGCGGTGCGGTTGCGTGATCGTCGGCGCGAGCGAGACGGTCTTTTATGTCTGCACCGTCTATGTGTCGACGACCAAAGTCCGCAAGCTGCGCTATGCGCTGCCGGTATCTCTGTTTTCCTGCCTCGTCGGCGCGGTGGTATCCTGCCTTTTGTGCACCTTTATTTGACTTTGCGGCGCGAGGACTCGACGGCTGCAACGATGCCCCATATCGCCGCGCACAGCACTATGATCAAGGCAAAGATTACGGCGATCGTCTCGGCACCTATCTCCTCGCCGAAGAAGTCGAGTTTGAGGTTGTACATCTCCTCTATCGACTCGGCGGCTTGCGGCGACAGCGCCTCGCCTATCTCGTCGATCGCGCCGCGCATGAACAGCTCTCGATACAGCGCCGCCGAATAGGTGCCGGGCACAAACAGCGTGATGTACTGCACTGCCTCGGGGAACACGGACAGCGGCATGTACGCTCCCATCAAAAAGCCGATCGCGGCGCTGACTATGCCGACGAGCGCGCCGTGCTGAGAGCTTGTTTTGACCGCCTTGGCGATCAGTCCTGTCAGCAGGCTTGCCGACAGCGCGGACATGACGAGCAGTCCGATCATGCCGACGACGTCCCCAAACGTCAGCGTCCATCCGGCGATCGCGACATAGACGAGCGCGACGGCGAGCACGACCGCGCATATGCAGAGCGTGATCGCGAAGTTGGACAAAAAGTAAGATGCGTCGACGACGCCGCGCGAGATCGGCGACGCCTTGATGTCGAGGAGAACGCCCGTCTCTCTGTCCTTGACGAGCCTCTCTTGCGCGGAGAAGGACACGGTCACGCAGGCGACCGAGACGACGCCTGCGAGCATCCAATCGTTGACCATATTTTCGAGCAATTTCTCGTCGACGGGCACGCCATCGAACACCGCAATGGCCGAGTCGAGCTGCACATCTTTGAGGAAGAACACATACAGCAATAGCACGATAAGCGGCGCAAGCAGCGAGAAAAATACGCCCATCTTGTCACTGAGGAAGATCTTGAGATTGCGCACAACGAGCCTGTGCAGCGCGCGGAGATCGGTCTTCATGCTTCGCCTCCTTGGAGAGATTTGCCCGTGACGTTGAGGAAGACGTCGTCCATATCCCCCTTTTTGACTTCGAACGAGCCGAGGATCGGCGTGCATCTGTCGAGCAGCGCCTTTGCGGCGGCGCCGTCCTTGACTACGGCGCGGTATGCGCCCGCGTCATAACTCCACTTTTCGCCGTCAAACAGCTTGTCCGCGCTCTCGCTGCGCGGCGCATAGATCGTCACCGTATCGCGCGAATAATTCTCTTTCAGCTCTATCGGCGTGCCATGGGCGGCGATCCTGCCGCTGTCGAGGATGACGACGTCGTCGGCGTCGTTCGCCTCTTCCATATAGTGCGTGGTCAAAAACACCGTCGTGCCGTGCGTGCGCCTGATCTCGCCGATCATATCCCTGACGGCGCGGCGCGTCTGCGGATCGAGTCCCGTCGTCGGCTCGTCCAAGATGAGCAGTTCGGGCGAATGCAGCAGCCCTCGCGCGATGTCGATCTTGCGGCGCTGTCCTCCCGACAGTTTGCCGTACTTGCGGTCCTTGTATTCGCCGAAACCGAGGATATCGGCGAGCTCGCTCATCCTTTTCTTTGCCTGCGCGGAGCTCATGCCGTAGAGGCTCGCGCGCGTCAACAAGTTGTCCTGCACCGTCTGCGACGGATCGAGCACCGAGTTTTGGAACACGATGCCTATCTTCTCTCTGATCGCGTTGGGGTCGTCGTCGAGGTCTATCCCCGACACTCTGACTTTGCCCGAATCTTTGGCGAGCAGCGTGCAAATTATGTTGATCGTCGTGCTCTTGCCGGCTCCGTTGAGCCCCAGAAACGCGAACAGTTCGCCCCTCTCGACGTCGAAAGTTATCCCGTCCACGGCGCGGACGGAGCCGAACGTCTTGACGAGTTCATCGATCTGTAATATCTTCATCTTCTCCCCCTATCGTCTGCTTGTAAACGCTGTCCTTGGGCACCTTGTTGAGCTTGGCGACTTGTTTGATCGCGCTCTTCTTGTCCATTCCCCCGTCCATCAGCGCAAGCACCTGCTCCTTGAGCGAGCCCTCGGGCTTGTCCTCGCGCGGCGCGTCGTCGGCGTGTATCAACAGCACATATTCCCCTCTCGGGTCGTCGATCGAAAACGGCAGCGTTGCGTCCTCGACGCTCTCATAGACCTTGGTCAGCTCTCTGACCACCGTCACCTCTCTCTCGCCGAGCGAGTCGAAGATCAGCGCGAGATCGTCGTTGATCGAATGCGGCGACGCATAGATCGCGATCGTCCCTCTCGCCGCGTCCACGCGCTTCAAAAGCGCTTGCGCGTCCTTGCGCTTTGGCGGCAAAAAACCTATGAAAACAAACACGGGCTCCAAAATTCCGCTCACGGCGAGCGCCGTCGCGACAGCCGTCGCTCCGGGCGACGACGTGACGGCATAGCCCCTCGCGCGAGCCTCGCGGACGACCAGCGCCCCGGGATCGGAAATGCAGGGCATTCCTGCGTCGGTGACAAGCGCGACGTCGTCGCCGCGCTCCAAAGCCGCAAGAATGCGTGCCGCTCCCTCCCTTTCCTTGGGCTTGTAGTAGCTGACAAGCGGTTTCTTGATCCCGAAGTGCGTCAGCAAGCCGAGAGTGCGGCGTGTGTCCTCGCATGCGATCAGATCGACCGCGCCGAGCGTCTCTATCGCGCGCGCCGTAATATCGCCGAGATTGCCTATCGGCGTGCCGACAATGTGAAGTGTGCCGTGTGCTTCTCTCATTTGCTTTCTCCGTACATTTTTGCGACTTCGTCCGTATATCTCCCATCCTTGCCGTACACGGTGAGCGTGCGCAGCGTCATACCGCGCTTGGCGCCCTTACGCGCTTTGGCGACAAAGACTTTGGGCTCCTTGTCCTCTGTAGGACGCACGAGGACCATCTCCTTGACCGGCATGCCGCACAGCTCTGTTGCGGCGACGACTTCGGCAAGCCGCGACGCCGCGTGAACGAAGTAGAAGTCCCCTCCCTCTTTGAGCGCTTGAGCGGCAGAACGGACTATCCCGCTCCAGCCCTCGCCGCTCTCATGCCTTGCGAGCGCGTCCGCTCCGCCGCGCGTATCGCCGCTTCCGCTGCGGAAGTACGGCGGATTGCAAACAACGACGTCAAGGCAGCTCTTGCCTATCAGCGACGGCACGTCCTCGACGGGAGCGCAGACTGGCTCGATCACGTCTTCGAGCGCGTTGGAAGCGACGTTGGCGGCGAGCAGCGCGAACATCTCTTGCTGCATCTCGACCGCATATATGCGGCCGGCGCGCGTCTTGGCGCTGAGGAGCAGCGCGATCACGCCGCTGCCCGAACAATAGTCCGCGATCGTCGCGCCGCGTTTTGCTCTCACGAGATTGGCGAGGATGACCGCGTCCGACGTAAAGCGATAGAGCTCTGTGTCCTGCACGATGTGCAGCCCGTTGCATTGGAGATCTTCTCTTTCCAACATAATATCAGTATAACATAACGCGCGCGTGCGCGCAACAGCTCGGTCGGGCGCGAGGCGAGATACTCATTTGCAGAATATCGGTTCCCGACGCGGATCAAAGCGGCAAATCTGCGACTTTACCTTCAACGCAAGCCGCGTGCGCGATCCTATACTCGCTCCGGCTTTGCATCTCAACGCTCTTTCGGCGCAAGAAGTCAAAAAAACACGGCTCATGCGAGCCGTGTCGTATCTCATTGTTGTTTGGCTTGCGCCTGCTTGCCCGAGCCGTTGGGACGGCGCTTGCGCTTTTTGGGGATCTGGAAGTTGTTCATCATATAGTCGATGACGCGCATCGCCTTGCGCACGGCAAGATCGGAACGTATCGGGAGCATGAACGGGACTTCCGCATATGCGGCGGTATTGCTGACGTCTCTCGGGTGGTACTTGCCCGACGCGAGCGCTTGATCGGCAGGATCGAGCGCGAGATAAAGCTTGAGCGTCTTGCCGCCGACCGCCATCTTGGCGAGCAGGTTGCGGCCGCTGCGATAGCTGTCGTACCGCGCGCTGTAACGGCTCTTGACCTTGCGGTAGGACGTGAGATGCGCTTGCAGTCTCGCGTGATAGCTCATGATCGTCTCGCCCAGCTCTTCCAGCCTCTCCTCGAACGGTGCGCGGATATCTATCGCGCCCACGCCTCTCGCGGCATAGATCTCGGTCGGCTGCGGCTGATAATAGACAGGCTGCGGCTGATAATAGACAGGCTGCGGCTCTTCGTCCATAGGCACAGGCTCGCTGTCCGGGACAGGCTGAGGCTGTGCCGCAACGACGGGCTGCGGAGCAGGTCTTTGCGTAGGCGTGATCGGCTCGGCAACGGGCGCCGTCTCTTCGGGCAAATCGAACTCGGACAGGTCCTCAAAGGACGCGTCCGTCTCGAACAATATTTCCAAATCGTCTGTTTTCTCTTGTCTCATTACTTCCTCCCACACGGACTGACTGATCCAAGTATTTTTATATTACTACCAATATAATCTGCTGTCAAGAATATCGCGCGCATTTTCTGATTTTTTGCCCACGGGTGCCGATAACAAGCACTTAGACGTCACGGCGCACGTCGGAATAGAACTGCTTTATGTACTCCTCGATATCGCCTCTGTCGCCGCGATAGGGACCGGGATGCTCCATCTTTGCGGACACCGTCGCGGTCGCCCACAACAGCGCGTCGCGCATTGACGCGTGCTGTCTCTCTGTGATGTAGGCGGCGAAGGTGGTATCTCCTCTGCCGCTGCGCCCCGACAAGTTGCGCGCCCTGATCGGGCATCTCTCAAAGCCGTCGCCGTCATAGGCAATGACTTCGGTATTATGTGTGATGACGACCTCTTTGGCTCCCCACTCGTGCAGCATTTGCGCGGCGACGAACCTGTCGCTCTGATGCGTGAGGATCTCCGCCTCGGCGGCGTCCGTCTTCAAATAGTCGACATAGGGCAGCAGCTCAAGCTTTTGCGCCCAATCTTCGAAGTACATCTCGCCTGTCTGCTTGTTCGCGTGTCTGAGCAGCGCCTGGACGTCGACGGCGAGCTTGCCCTTGGCGGCGAGATACTTGATCAGCTCTCCGTCAAAGTCGCCGTAAATGAGCCCTGCGAGGTGATAGACGTCCGCGCTGTCGCTCGGTATATCCTTCGGCAAGAAGGGATCCGCCTGCGCCAAGCAGGTGCAGGAACGGCGCTCCTTGTCTGCGGTGAAATACTTGTTGCGTATCGACGTGCTGACAGACGACGGGATGCAGCATACATCCTCTGCCGGTATGACGAACTCGTCCAGCCTGCTCATATCGCACGGCGCGAGCTTGGTCACAGCCTTGACCGAATAGCCGCTCGCAAAAGCCGCCGCCGACGAGTATATCACCGCACCGCCCACCTCGACGATCTGATGGTCGAGGTAGTCGATGTTGTAATCGAGCGATATGTGCCCGATCGTCATTGTGTCATAGTGCTTGCCCATTATTCTCCTGTCACGCCGCCTGCGCCGCCGGGGATGTCATCGATGCTCACACTGTAACCGATATATCCGAGACCGACCTGACCGCCGCTGTAATCTATATAGATATAGTGTTCCTTACCGCTATTGCCTGCGCCGTTGTCGGGATCGGTGAGGATCTCGGACGAATACTTCGCTTGGCTGTCTAAGCCGAACAGATCAGCAACCGTTACTCTAACAGGCACCGAGATCATTTGACTGCTGACGGTGACGCTCACATTTTCATTGACAAGCTCCGTGTCTGCGATTTTTTCTGCAAGCGATGTACCATCGGCAGACGAAGTCGTGTTGTCGAACAGTTGATCGACGGAGAAGCCGCCTCTTGCCATGATCTGTCTGAGCACTCCGATCTGTTCTGTGGTCATCGTGTTGAATGTGACGGCGACGTTGTCAAGACCGTCTTCGCTGATCGGTATGCCTGCGCTGAGGTAGACCGTCTCGGGAACGAGCTTGGACAAGTTGCTGCTTTCATCTGCCATCAAACTCTCCGTCGTTATGCTCAACGTAAACAGCAATGTGCCTGCGTCTTGAGCAATGACGCCCGTGCCATCGAACGCGGCTTTTATCGCCTGCGCTTTTGCCTCTTCGCCTGTTGTGTCGTCAACATTATGATCGGTTCTCGGCAGGATATATGTCTGATAGACCGCCATGCCGACAGATCCGTCGGAACCGGCGCTTATACCTACGGATCCGGCGAGATCTGCAACGTCGATCTGCGACGCGATCCATGCGTCGGAGATCTGGGTAGACACCGTCCTTGCTGAAACATCGATCTTGAACGGAGCTGTCGCATCGTCATATTCAAGATCCAAACTCGCCTCGCCGTTGGCATAGGTATAGTCTTCTTCTGTGGTGAGGCCGCTGTTCCACAGCGACTGTATCGTGCCGCGGAAGAGCTCTTCGTCGGGCTTGCCCTCTACAGGGTTGCCTTCTTCGTCCGTCCAGAGCGTCTCGACCGCCATTGTGAAGATCGTGCTCAATTCTATGCCGCCGTTGCCGCCGCCGGCGGTGTCGGGCACAAACGTGACGTCGATAACACCTCCCGAAGAGATGGACCCAAATGCGTTGTTGACGCCGTTATTGATCGTTTTGTCGATGCTCTCTTTGGACGCACTCGGATCGCCGGACAGCTTGCTGACGAAGAACATCGTCTTGGTCATCAATGCGCTGTCGATGCCGTTGAGGCTGTACGACGTGCTGTATGTGACGGTGCCGTCGCCGTTCACGTTCTCGACGATCTCGATGAGGATATAGAGATTTTCGGGGAACAGCGGTCCGAACTTCTGCGCGTCGGACGGGGATCCGTCCTCATTGGTCAGATTGTCGATGTCGACGGTACCTGCCGCGACCATGCTGATCGTGTTTTGGCCGTCGTCGTTGAGCCCTATCTTGACGGACATGATGTTGACGGCAGTGATGACGGACAGCTCTTCATCCATATTCAGCTCGCCGGAAGACTGGATCAGCGCGCCGAGCGACTCGGCACTGATAATAGGCCTGAGCTCGTCAAGGGGGCGATCGTCGTCCGCCATATAGCTGAGCCCCGTCGCGGTGTCTGTCGAAGCCTTCTTCATTCTGAGCTTGTCGGCATATGTATCCTTCAAGCCCTTGATCTCTTCAAAGACGCCGTCCATCGTCGTACCCGACAAAGTGAGGTAGTATTTGTCGGACAGCTCGCTCTTGATCTCGCCGATATCGTCGCCGACTTGATCTTCGCCCGCCTCATAGCCGTAGAGACGGCAGAGAATGTCATAGATATCGCTGTCGGACAGCGCATACGTCTCTTCGAATTGCTCTTGAGTCATTTCGCCCGTCATTCCGGAGTTGGAATAGGAGAATTGCTCGTTGACGGAGATCAGCTCGAAGATGTTGGGGAAGATGACGTAGTCTTCCGTGAATTGCAAAGTACCGCCGAGCTTGATGCTGACCTCTTCGAACGCACCGGAGATGACGTCGTTGATCATCGTGCACATCTGCATGAAGTTGGTGATCGTCGTGCCGTCCTCCATCGTCAGCGACGCGCCGAAGATGTTGAGCAATCTGAATATCGTGTCAAAGTCGCGGCTGGACTGGCCGTCGCCGTAGTTCTCGTCCGCGTTGTTGATCGCAATGTAGACGCCGCTCACGCCGTCAAGCGAATAGGTGACTTTGAGATAGATGGCAGGGGGCAGCAGCTGCTCGATCAAGCCCTGCATACCGGGCGAGATCTCGGAGCCTTCTCCGCCGAGCTGCTCTTCGACGAGAGCGGCGATCTCCGCCTTGATCGTCAAAGTGATGGCGCCCTCCGCCGTGCCGTTGTCGGTATATTGCGCGGCAAGCACCGTCGCCGGCATGCCTCCGAGGCCGCCGTCCATATTCTCGGCGAGATAGCCGTTGATCAATTGCGGTATGGCATTGTACTGCGCGACGGGTCTGTATTCGTTCGCATTATACACATCGTCGACGTTCCACGCCGCGTCGGCGATCGTGATGCGAGCGATGTTCTCTTCGCTCATCAAGTCGTCGATGATCGTAAAGATGTTGTCCGCCGTGATGACCTTGGATCCGTCGGCGTTGGTGTTGTTGAAGAAATACTTCTCCGCAAAGCCGCCATCGCCGTCGATGAAGTTGTTCAGATTGAGCTTGAGCGTGCTCTCCGAATATTGGGCGTCGGAATAGATCTCGTCCATCTCCTCATACGGCACTTCGATGTCGCGCATGATCGCGAGGAACTGCGCCTGAGTGATGTTCTCCGCGCCGAGAAGAGTGAGCATGATCTCGATCGGCTTGGTCTGCACGACGCCCGTGCCCTCTTCGGTATTGGTAAAGCTGAGCGTGACCATGTCGCCGATCATATCGAGCGCATAGTTTAGCGCCACGTTGATGAATTCGGGCAGCGGATATTCTTGGACAGTCTCCTCGGTATCCTCGGAGCCCTCTTCGCCTTGGGCTGCGTCGTCGCCTTCGGCAGTCTCGTCGCCGCCCATATTGAACGGGAGCAGGACTCCCGAGAGCGCTTTGTCGAGCAGCGCTTGCTGTTCTTCATTCAAATTGTTGTAAGTGATCTCGGCCGCCGCATTCTCCACATTGGGATAGACTGCAACGGTGAAGTATATTTGTTGGGGAAGAAGTTTGGGGAGCATCGGGATGACCTTTTCCGCAACGCTCTGTACCGTGCCCGCCATGTCGGGATTGCTCTCTTGGATCGACGGGATGAGCACGTTGGTCAACACGTTGTTGGCGATCGTCTCGATGTGCGAACCGATCTGGAGCGACACCGTCACGAGCAGCTTGGTGTTGGTCTGATTGAGCACGTTCTCCACTCCGGAGATCTCGACTTGCTCGATCCTCACCAGATCCGAAAACTGCACGCCTATCTGCTCAACGAGCTCTTGCGCGCCTTCGACTTCCGTTATCAACGTCAGCGCCTCGTTGAGCACTGCCGCAAGCTCGCGGTCGGAGATCTCGAGCACCTCTTTTTCGAGTTGCGAGTTCTGCGTCCTGTCGAGAGAGCTGAAATCGAATTGCACCTTTTGGAGCAAAGCGTCGAGAGCGTCGCTGCCCGTGCCTTCCTGCTCCACATTCTCGCCGGGGAGATCCTGCGACGCAAGCATCGCCTCCAACGAAGACTCGCCCTCGGTCTGATCGCCGTCTTCGCCCGAGCCGCCCTGCTGCGACGTGACGACGTCGAAGATGTCTTTGAGCGTCAGCTCTGTGTCGGGATCGAGATAGAGTCCTTTCTTGAACGAAACATAGAAAGAATCCAAGTCTCGCACGGGATCGTAAGGATTGGTGACGATCGCGCCCGGGTCGACCTTGTACAACTCGCCGAGCAGTTCGACCGCCTCGGGCAGAGTGAGGTTGACGTAGGGGTAGGCAAATTCGTTCCAAGCCCAAACGCTGCCGCCGCACATGCCGCACGCCAAGATGACCAGCAGCAAGAGGATCACGACCAAGATGCCTGCGCCCACGCCGTGGTATCTGTGGTCTCTGCGGTTGGGATCCTTCTTTTTGCCATAGCGGATCTCGTCTTTCTTGGCAGGCATCGCGATCGCGGCTGCCTTGTCTTTGCCTGCGACGCCGCGGACGACGCGCTCGGTCTCGTAATCGAGAAGAGCGTCGTTGTCGGGGCCTGCGTTCGAGATGCGCTCGGGGTCGAAATCGGTATTGATTCCGTTTCTGTTGACTTTTGATTTGCTCATAGCCAAAACTTCTCCAATAACAATCTGCGACTATTATAGCATATCGCGCACGCGTTTGTAAATGTTTTTATAACTTTTTTGCGCGCTTTTTCTCCAAATTTTTCGTCGGACGCGCGCGCTCGGCACAGATATTGACAAAACGACTGCTATGGTATTATAATATCGGCGATGAAAGACGCTCGTATCCGCAAGCCCAAAGACGAATTCGCAGGCGAAAAACTGCGCCTTGCCGTCATGATGATCGCGCTCGCCGCGATCGCCGTGGCGCTCTCCGTCTTCGGCGTGTTTTACAGCGCCTACGGAGACAATATGTTCAAGCTCATCACCCCAAAAGACTCCAAGGCCGCCGCCTATGCCGACGCCGACGATCCCCAAGGCAAGGTCATCTTCTTCGGCGACTCGCTGACCGAATTCTGCGATCTGGACCGCTTCTATCCGTCGCTCGGCGCGCTCAACCGCGGCATCGCAGGCGACACCACCGACGGGATGCTGGACCGCATAGAGAGCAACGTCGTCGCCTTTCATCCGTCCAAAGTGGTCTTCTTGGGCGGAGTGAACGACCTGCATCACGGAGCCTCTCCCGAGCAAATAACTCAAAACATATCCGAAATTTTGCGCATCCTGACCACCCAAACAGACGCCGACGTCATCGTCCAATCGCTCTATCCCGTCAACCCCGACACCTACCCTGCCTATATGAATTTCGTCGCCGATCGCTCCAATGCGGACATCGACGCGATCAACGCCGCGCTCCCCGCGATCTGCGAGCAGTGGGGCTGCACCTATGTCGACGTCCGCTCCGTGCTCACAGACAGCGAAGGCAAGCTGATCGCCGGCTACACTCCCGACGGTCTGCATCTGAACAGCAACGGCTATCGCGCCGTGGCGTCGGTGCTGTCGGCTGTGCTCGAATGCTGAGTTCGCCGCTCTTGCCTACGCTTCGTTTTGCCCCTTCCGACAAAATTATCCTATCGGCTCTGTTTCTCGGAGCCGACGCAGACGCGCCGCATTCCGCGCGTTTTCTTTTTTACAAAAAAAGAACTGCCGATAGGCAGCTCGCTTTGTCGTCCCGAAGCTCGTTCGGGCATTTGCCGATGGCAATGGATCGGTTGTGCTATGCTAACCACTCCCCAAAAAAGACGCTCACGCGTCTTTGGTGAGCAAAGAGATTAGTCTTCGCTGATTGCCTCTACCGGGCAGCCCGCGGCACAAGTGCCGCAAGAAATGCAAGAATCTGCGTCGATAACGAACTTGTCGTCGCCTTCGCTGATCGCGCCGACGGGGCAAGAAGCCGCGCAGGAACCGCACTTGATGCAAGCATCACCGATTACATAAGCCATAATGCACCTCGCAATTATTTTATATTTTGATTATAGCACACGATCTCGCCTTTGTAAACACTTTTTGCCTTGGCTAATTTTGGCAAAAGATCGCAAGCGTGCGCGTCAATCTTCGCGTTCTTCGTCGTTGCTCTCCTCTTTCTCGCGGCGCGGCGGCTGCTTGCCGATCACCTCGAATTCGCCGAGCCCGTAATAGTTTTTGGTGACTCCGTCGTCGCCTTCGATCGCGACGCGCACGCGCCTGCGCAGCATGTCGACTTCGTCCACTCTGCCCTCGCCGTCCGCGGTCCTGACGATCGCGCCGTGCTTGGGCATCAGCTTCATCGTCTCGGCATAGTACTCGTTCTCATACTTCAAGCAGCACATCAACTTGCCGCACATACCGCTGACCTTGGTCGGATTGAGCGAGAGATTTTGGTTCTTCGCCATCTTGACGGTGACTTTTTCGTAGTCGTCCAAAAACTGTATGCAGCAGCACGGCCTGCCGCACATCCCCATCGCTCCGCGCATGCGAATGTCGTCGCGCTCATAGATCTGGCGCAGCTCTATCCTCGTGTGCATGACGGACGCGACGTCCTTGACGAGCTCGCGGAAGTCCACTCTCCCGTCCGCGGTGAACGAGAAGATGACCTTGTTGCGGTCGAAGGTATATTCCGCGCCGACGAGCTTCATTTTCAGCCCGTGCTTGGCTATCTTCGAAGCGCAGATATCCAGCGCCTTTTCGGCGAGCCGCTCATTCTCTTTCGCGCGCATGTCGTCCTGCGGCGTCGCCTTGCGGATCACGGGCTTCAACGCGCCCTTGAGTTCCGAATCGGGGACTTGCTGATTGGCGATGGACACGGTGCCGTACTCGACTCCGCGCACGGTCTCGACGATCGCGCCGTCTCCGACTTGAAGTTGTTGTCCCTGCGGGTCAAAATAGTAGGACTTGCCGTTGCCCGCAAACTTGATACCGACTATCTCCGGCATAGATACTTTACCTCCAAAATTCCCAAAAAGAGCACGTCCAGCACAGATTGAGCATTGCAGTTGCGCTCTATCTTCCGCTTCGCCTCGGCGACGAGCCCCAGCGAATTGACCACGGACGCCCTGTCGAACGTCTGCGCCAAGGCGTCTATCATCGGGGACTTGACGCCGTTGCGGTCGACGAGCAGCGAGAGCACCGTTTCGAGCATATCGAGCACCTTGCCGACGTCGTTTTTGTACGGCGCGAGCCGCGCCGCCTGTTCGTCCATCTTTTTGCTGTCAGTCATCTTGACGAGTATGTCCGCAACGAGCGCGAACAACCTCGAAAAATCTCCGTCTTCGGCAAGCAGCTTTGCCTTGGAATAGCTGCCGTAGGCGCAAGCCGCCGCCCTCTCTATCGTCTCGGCGCGATCCGCGTCCGATACGTTCGGATCGCGAGGCACTTCCTCTTGCAAGATCTCCGTCAGCGTCTCTGCCTCAAAGCCGGGGAAATAGAGAGTCTTGCATCTCGAAGCGATCGTGTCGAGCACCGACTGTCTGTTGGGCGCTTCGAGGAAGAATACGACGTCGCCGGTCGGCTCCTCGAGCGTTTTGAGGAACTTGTTTTGCGCGCGCTCGTTCATGCCCTGCACATTGACGATCAGATAGCATTTGAGATCGCCGCCGAAACCGGACGTAAAAAAGGTGTTGTCGACCAAGTTTTCGACGTCCTCGACGTTGAGTTTGTCCCTCTTCTCGAACACGAGCGAGATATGATTCTTATCGTTGATCGCCGCGCAGACGTCGCACTCGT
The DNA here is from genome assembly GCA_944381315.1 of uncultured Christensenellaceae bacterium. Lineage (GTDB taxonomy): Bacteria > Bacillota > Clostridia > Christensenellales > UBA3700 > Ornithoclostridium. The sequence continues at coordinate 39,235 of CALWKR010000055.1, read as the reverse complement.
CGCAGCCGCCGCGCGGACAAAGCGCCGCCTTGGCAAGCTCTCTGCCAAGCTTTTTGCGCACCTCTTCGTCCTCGGCGATCACGAGATAGCTGTGGTTGAGCCTGCCGTGCAGCTTGTCCTCGCGCACTGTACGGCAAGGCAGAGACTCGCGCAGCGCGCGATAGATCGTCTTCACGACAGCACCCCCTGCGCTTTGAGCACGTCGAGCACGCTCGCGAACACTTGCTCGGGCGAGCGGCGCGCGTCTATCTTCTTTATGCGCTCGGGATAGATCTCGGCGGCGCGCAGATAGCCGCGATAGACTTTTTCGTGGAAGTCCATGCCCGCGCTCTCCAATCTGTCGCCGGGATCGGCGCCGCCCTTGCGCGCAAACGCTTCGCGCGGCGACATATCCAAAAAGATCGTGACGTCGGGCATGACGTCGCCGCAAGTCAGCTCGTTGAGCGCGGCGATATAGTCGGCTCCCAGGCCCCTCGCGACGCCCTGATAGGCGAACGTGGAATCTGTGAAACGATCGCAGACGACGAGCTTGCCGCCCTCGAGCGCGGGGCGTATCGTCGTATCCACGAGCTGGGCGCGCGACGCGCAATAGAGCAGCGCCTCGCAGCGGTCGCTCATAAAGCCGTTTTCGCGCGAAAGGATGAGCGCGCGTATCTTCTCGGACACGGCGTTGCCTCCCGGCTCGCGCAAGAACAAAAAGTCGCTGCCCTTCTCGGACAGATATTGCCTGAGCATCTCGACCTGGGTGGTCTTGCCCACGCCCTCGCAGCCTTCGAATGTGACGAACTTGCCTCTGTTCATATTCCTATTTTACCACAACCACGCGTCCGTTTACAAGTCCAAAGAGCATATGCGCGTTGGCTTTCAAAAACTCGGCGTCCTCTTCGGTGAACACGTCTCCGCGCATTATCCACGGCGTGCCCGGAGGATAGAGGCCGATGTCCGCGGCGCAGACTCTGCCCTCGCAATCTTCGGGCGACACAAACTCGATCTCGCCGTCGTGACAGCGTCTTTCGCGCTTGCGCCGAGGGGGCGGGACTATCCGCTCGTGCGGTCTGTATCTGCTCGCCGCGTCGGCGACAAGGGGCAGTTTGCCGACGTTGTCCGGAGTGCTGATGAACACCGCGCGATCGCCTATCGCCGCCTCCGCCATTATCCCTCGCTTGGCGCAGAACGCAACGAATCCCGAAGCGTCGAAACCGTCCGCGATCAACACCAGCCGCGAAAAATCTTTGTTGCGCAGCGTGCGAAAAACTCCGAGATCGGCTGCGTCGAACGCGCGTCTTGCGTCCAAGATATCGCGATAAAAATTCTCGCCGTCGCGCTCAAACAGAGCGCGCGCATAATCCATGCTCGCCATCACGAGATAGGACGGCGAAGTGGTGTGGACGAACTGTCGCCAATATGCCGCCTCGTCGGCGTAGCCGCCGTCGTTGCAAGTGAGGACTGCGCCGCCGCCGTAGACGGGCATCGTCTTGTGCATGCCGTAGATCGCGACGTCGGCTTTGGTGAGCTTGGGCAGCAGCCGACTGAATGCAAAATGCGCTCCGTGCGCGCTGTCGGCGACGCTGGCGATCTCGCGCGATCTGCAAAAATCGACAAGAGCGGAGTCATTGACGACATTGCCGAAATAATCGACATAAGTGAAGAATGCCGTGCCGCCGTACACGTCGGACGCGACAAAGGCGTCGATGTCGTCGAACTGCACTATCCTCGCGCCCAACAGCGCGCAGCCGCCATAAAAACTCTTGTGCAGTCGCCCGACGGCATAGATCTCGCCCTTGGGCTTGGCGACGGCGATCGCGGTGTGCATGGCAGACGTCGCGCCGGCAGTGAAAAAGAGCGCGTGCAGCGATCTGTACGCTCTTGCCGCCGCCCTTTCCGCTTCGGCGATGACTCCCGCGGGCGCGAGCATATTGTCAAGTCCGTCCAACTCGGTTAGGTCGAAAGGCGCGCTCGCATAGAGCGCCCCGTCCGCCTTGCCCGAGTGTCCGGGCATACAAAAGCGCGCGACGGCTTGGCTCGAAACGTCGTTTATCTTGTCGAAAAGCGGTGCGTAGAATTCCTGCATATGAAAAAGCAGTCTTGCGACTGCTCTCCTTTTATTTCCCCAATGGTTTCATGGTCGGGAACAGCATGACGTCCCTTATGCTGGGCTGATCGGTCAAAAGCATGACCATTCGATCGATGCCGATGCCGAGACCGCCTGTCGGCGGCAGTCCGTACATCAACGCGTTGATGTAGTCGTCGTCCATCATTTGAGCTTCTTCGTCGCCCTTTTCGCGCTGCTTGACCTGCGCCAAAAATCTCTCTTTTTGGTCGATCGGATCGTTGAGTTCGGAGAAGGCGTTGCCCATCTCGCGCGAAGTGATGAAGAACTCGAATCTCTCGGTGAGCCTCGGATCCGAGGGCTTGCGCTTGGCAAGCGGCGACACTTCGACGGGATAGTCAAAGATGAACGTGGGCTGCACGAGCTGCTCTTCTATCTTTTGGTCAAAGCACTCATAGAGCAGCTTGCCCCAGCAAATGTCGTCGTCGAACTCGACTCCCTTCGCCTTTGCGGCGGCGCGAAGCTCTTCTATGCTCCCCTGCTCGAAGTCGATGCCCAGATACTCCTTGACGGCGTCGATCATCGACAGTCTGCGCCACGGCGACGTGAGATCGATGTCCTGCCCCTGATAGCTGATCTTGGTCGTGCCCTTGACGGTGGTCGCGACATAATTGAAAATGTTCTCGACCAAGTCCATCATGCCGTGATAGTCGGTGTATGCCTGATACATCTCTATCATCGTGAATTCGGGGTTGTGCTTGGTGTCCATGCCCTCGTTGCGGAACATACGCCCCAGCTCGTACACTTTTTCGAAGCCTCCGACGATGAGGCGTTTGAGATAGAGCTCGGGGGCGATGCGCATATACATGCCGATATCGAGAGTGTTGTGGTGCGTGACGAAAGGACGCGCGGACGCTCCGCCCGCGATCGTGTTGAGGATGGGCGTCTCCACCTCGATGAAGCCCTGCGAATCGAGATAGCTCCTGACGGCGGTGATGATGCGGCTGCGCGTGACGAACACCTGTTTGACCTCGGGGTTGGCGATGAGGTCGACATATCTCTGGCGGTAGCGCAGATCGGCGTCTTTGAGGCCGTGGAACTTTTCGGGCAACGGCAGCAGCGACTTCGCGAGCAGCTGCACGGACGTGCAATGGACGGAGATCTCGCCCATCTTGGTCGTGAAGACTTTGCCCTTGATCCCGATGATGTCGCCGATGTCGGTCTTTTTGAACGCGGCATAATTCTCTTCGCCGAGATCGTCGCGGCTGACATAGAGCTGGATCGTGCCGGTGCAGTCGAGCAGATTGGCAAAGCTCGCCTTGCCCATGACGCGCTTGGAGACCATTCTGCCGGCGAGCGCGACAGTCTTGCCCTCATAGTCGGCATAGCGCTGCTTGATGGCGTCGGCATAGGCGTCCTTGTCAAAGCGGACGACCTCAAAGGGATTGTGTCCTTCTTCTATCAATTTTGCGAGCTTCTCGCGCCTTACGCGAATGAGCTCTCCGAGATTTTGGTTGTCTTCCATTACTTGCTGATGTCCAGAATGGTGACCTCGTACGGCTCGACTGCCGCGACGATGGCGGTATCGCCCTTCTTCTTGCCGAGAATAGCTTCGGCGAGAGGGCTGGTATTGCTGATCTTGTTCTTCTTGATGTCTGCCTCTGCGTTGCCGACGATCTGGAACGTCTCTTCGCCCTCGTCGTCTCTGATCTTGACCGTGCAGCCGAGAGTGACCTTGTTGGACGTCTTGGCGTCCTCGATGATGACTGCGCGCTCGAGCTCGCTCTCTATGCGCTTGATGTCCGCCTCGATGATGCCCTGCTCCTCTTTTGCGGAATCATATTCCGCATTCTCGGACAAGTCGCCGAGCTCGCGAGCCTGCTTGATCCTCTCGGACGCTTCCTTTCTTCTGACGTTTTTGAGATAGTCGAGCTGCTCTTTGAGCCTGTCATACCCCTCTTGCGTCAACACGAAATCTTTTGCCATATTACCTCCGATGCCCCGTTGGGGCGATTGACTTATTTGCTTTGTTCTTCGCGCTTGGTCTTCATCCTGTACGAGAGCACATAGAGGCTCTCGCTCATAGCGATGTTCTCGACCGACACGTCGTCGGGGACCTCGAGATCGATCGGAGCAAAGTTCCACAAACTCTTGACTCCGAGCGCGACGAGCTGATGCGCGGCGTCGGACGCGACTGACTTTTGGGTGGCTATGACGGCGATGTCGCAGCCGTGCTCCTTGACCCAATCGGCGAGCTTGTCCACGCCGAGGACGGGGATGCCGCCGATCTCGCGATCCTTGACGTCGATGTCAAAGAGCGCGCGGACCTTGAATCCCTCTGCGGCGAAATTCTTGTATCCGGCGAGGGCTCTGCCGATGTTGCCTGCGCCGATGATGATCATATCGTATTGTCTGTCCAGCCCGAGGATCTCGGCGAGCTTGCGCCTGAGATAGGGTACGTCATAGCCGTAGCCGTGCTGGCCGAAGCCGCCGAAATTGCAGAAGTCCTGTCTGACCTGCGACGCGGTGACACCGAGCATCCCCGCAAGAGTGCCCGACGAGACTTTGGAGACGCCCTCTTGCTCGAGATGTTCCAGATAACGGTAATATCTCGGCAGTCTTTTGATAACGGCTTCTGAAATTACCTTGGTGCTCATATGCTCCCTCCCTTTTTAGGAAACGCGGCGGAGCGCCGCTTCTTTTATAGATAATATTTTATTAAATGCGGCGATGTTTGTCAATGCTTTCGCCCACATTGCGAGCCCAATTTGTTGACAGCGCGCCCGTCCGTCATTAAAATGGATGTATGAAGATTTGGGCAAAACTCTTGGACGAAGACAAGATCTTCGCCGACACGGTCTATTCCGACGGTTCGGCGAAGACATACTCTGCGTTTTGCGCGAGCGTGGCGGAGGTCTGCAAGATCCTCGACTGCTCGACGCCGATATTGCTGCCGTTGCACTACTCGCGGTTCCGCGAATTCAACATTGTGCGTTTCAAGCCCGACGACTTCGTCGACGCCCTCGGTCACTCCATGCTCGTCATCGAGCAATTCTGAATTTGTAGAACAGCTGCCTCATCGTCTCGGCGAGCCGTGCGCCGTCCTCTTCCGCAAAGCGGTAATAGCCGGGGACGCAGCCGCCGTCCATGCCGTCCTGCCACGTCAGCTGACCGTCCAATTTGTATTCGAACCGCCCGTCCTCGCCGTCCAGCGTCACTCTGATCGCCCAGACGTAGTGCGGATCGGGCAAGCCCTCGTATGCGGAGACTTGCAGCGCGTCGAACTCGGCGATGAAGTCCGCCCTCTCGGCGGCGTCGAGGCGTCGGAGCACGCCTGCGCTCGACACGATCGTGACGTCCGTTATGTCGTCCTTGTCTACGCCGAGCACGTCCCACGCGCCCTTTTCGGAAGAGCACGCAACGAGGGAGAGACAGCCTGCTGCGAGCGCCGCGACGAGCGCGAGCGCAACGATTTTTTTGAGATCCATAAAATTTTGCCTTTTTGTCCTCGCGGTTGCAATACCGCGTCGATTGTGATATTATTATTCTACCGCACGTTCATTATACAGCACGGCGCGGAATTTTTCAACATTAACGGAGCGAAAAATGGCATTGTGCAAAATGGCGCAGGACGCCGCAGGCGAAGGTTTCACCTCGGTCGACAACCGCTTTATCCGCGAATATATGCCCGAAGCCGACGGCGACAAGATCAAGGTCTATCTGCTCGGCTTGCATCTTTGCTCCTCTTCTGCCCAATACGACAACACTCTCGAGCATTTTTGCAACGTGCTGGACATGACCGCCGCCCAAGTCGCCGACTCATTCGCGTATTGGCGCGACCAAGGGCTCGTGACGATCGTGTCGCAAGATCCGCTCGAAGTGCGCTACAACCGCTTGTCTCAGTCGTCCAAGACATACAAGGTCGGCAAGTTCACCGACTTCAACACGCAATTGCAGCGCATCTTCCAAGACAGGATGCTGTTGCAGAGCGAATATCTCAAATATTACGAATTCCTCGACGAGACGCATCTGCCGCAGGACGCGCTGCTTTTGATCGCCGCCTATTGCGTACGCATCAAGGGCGACGACATCAGACCCAACTATGTGCTGACGGTCGCGCGTTCATGGTTCGCGCTCGGGATAAGGAGCGTCGCGGACGTCGAAAAGCACATCGAGCTCGAAGAAGCGTCGACGGGCAGTCTGCGCGCTATCGCCAAAGAATTGGGCAAGCGCTCGGCGATCGATCTCGACGACAGACAGCTCTATGTCAAGTGGACGAGCAGCTGGGGCTTTTCGGACCAAGCCGTCCTCACCGCGGCGAAGCTGTGCAAAAAGCGCGGCGGCATGGAGCGTCTCGACTCTTTGCTCAACGAGCTCTTTGTCAACAACCGCCTCGATCCGCAAGAGATCACCGACTATGCGGAGCGCAAGCGCGAGCTGTACGATCTCGCCAAGGAGGTCACGCGCATCATCGGCGTAAGGTACGAAAATCTCGACACCGTGATCTCGCACTACATCAGTGCGTGGACGGCGCAGGGCTTTGACCGCGACGCGCTGATCCAGATCGCGGAGTATTGCTTCTCGACGGGAGTGCGCACCCTCGCCGGGATGAACGCCGCGACTGCGAGGTTCGCCAAGCAAGGCTGCCTCAACGTGCGCAGCATAAACGAATATCTCGCCTCTCTCGTCGAGAGAGACAAGCTCGTCAAGCAGGTCATCGAAGCGAGCGGCAGCTCGCGCAACGTGACGGCTTCAGACCGCGACTCGTACTCTCTGTGGCAAGAATGGGGCTTCGGTCACGACGCGATCGTCGCGGCGGCGAAGCGCTTTGTCGGCAGACCGCTCGCGTTCGGGCAGATAGCCAAGGCGCTTGCCGACTGCCGCGACCGCAAGATCTTTGACGCGCGCGGCGTGGACGCGGCGATAGCGTCCGCTCCGAGCGGAGCAAAGTCGGCTCCCGTCCAAGGCGCGGAGATGGAACACAAATATTCCAAAGAAGAGCTCAATTCCTTCTTCGGGGATCTGAACAGCTTCAACGATTCGGAGGTGTGAGATGACTGCGCGCGACAGAGTTGTGGCAATGATGAAGTCGGGACTGCGCGAGCTGCGTTCGGATGAAGAAGCGGACGCGCGCGCCCGTCTTGTCGCCGCGCGCAAAGACGAGCGCTTCCGCAATGCGGAGCAAGCTCGGAGCGCGGCGATGATAGAGAGCGCGAAGGCGCAGGCTCTCGGGCTCCCCGACGCCGAAAAACTCAAAACATATGCCCAAAAAGCCGACCGCGATTACCAAAAGATAGTCCGCGAACAAGGCTTGGACTTGGCGGTCCACTACCGCTGCGACAAGTGCCGCGACCAAGGCTTTGACCAATACGGCAACCCCTGCTCTTGCGTCGCGGACGAGTTCTGCGCGCTGTTGCGCAAGGAGTGCGGGGCGGAACATATCCCTCAGTTCCGTTTCGGCGACGACAAGTCTGCGGAGCTCGGATGCTCGCAAAGCGCTGCCCTCGCCAAGCTCTATCGGATAATGCGCAAATTCTGCGACGACTTCCGCACCGCGCGCACGCGCTTTATTTTGCTGTGCGGGCAGCCGGGCGTGGGCAAGACCTCGCTCGCCGGCGCCGTCGCCAACGAGCTGCTCGACCGCGGCGTGTCGGTATGCTTTTTGTCCGCGTTCGACTTCAACAACGCTTTGCTGAAATATCACACCTCTCCGCTCGAAAAGCGCGCCGCGATCATGGAGCCGTTGCTCGAGTCGGACTTCCTCGTCATAGACGATCTCGGCACCGAGACCGTGCTCAAAAACGTCACGCGCGAATATCTTTACAACATCATCGAGTCGCGCATCTCGCACGGCAAGCGCACGATGGTGACGACCAATCTCGGCGCCGAGGACTTGATGCGCAGATACGGCGAGCGCGTCGTGTCGCGCATGCTCAACAAGTCCTATTCCCTCGCCTTTATCCTAAGCGGCGACGATCTCAGACTCAGATCAACGCGCTGAACAACAGCGAATGCGAGCGCCCCGAGCGGCGCTCATTTTTTGCAAAAAACACATAGGACGAAGCTATTGCTCCGCCCTATGCGTTGTATGATAAGGTATGGTAGGGAAGTCGCTTTGCAGCGACAGAACAGTCCGATCGATGTCGACCGATGCGGGCGAGCGTCGCCCGCATCGATCATTTCGGATCACTCCGATATCTCGAACGCCCTTCCTCGGAGAAGTACACGGTTGCCTCGGGCGCATGATCCGCTTGTTTTCCCCTCAGCCCCGCGCCCTAAGGCGCGGAGTGGAGGAGATGGAAAGATATACCTTTTCGGGTAGATCTTTATGAGGGTTATTTGTGTCTGTCAGGCCACGTTTACCTTGTAGCCTTGGCTTCTCGTCACGTTGTGCTCAACGCCGAGCACTGTGACCTTGAAGTTGGTGATCGTGTAGGTGCCTGCAGCCGCAAACGCACCATCCGTCAGGGTGTACGCCTCGCCGTCTGCATTCTCGATCGTCATTTCGATGGTTGCGAACACGTCTTCGGTACCGGCAAAGCGGAGCTCGAACTTGTTGTTGTCGACATACGCCAATTCAAGCGTAGCTCTGCCTTCCTCGTTGTACGCATACCACTTCTCGAGAGTATTGGGATACAACGAGGAGCTTGTCGAGCCGCCGACTATGGACCCGATCGTAAGCTGCTCGCCTGCTGCGACATTTCTCGCCGTGGTAGCCATGTACACACCGCTGACGTCGACCGTCTTCTGATAGAAGAATCCGTCTGCGAACGTGATGTTGAACACTGCGTCGTACTTGCCAAGCGAACTTGTGCTGCCGACAGGGATGTTGGTGACTTGACCAAACTCGTTGAATGTGAGCGCTGCCTTGTCTTCGGTGTCTTCCCACGTCATGGTGACGGTGTAAGTCTGGGTCGCATATTCATTGCCCTCGGAGTCGACAAGGATGAAGCCCTTCTCTGCGTCGTATTTGAGGTTGTACGAATACACGTTCTCGTGGATGGTCACAACTTCGCTGACGCTCTGTCCAAGCAATATGTTGCCGACTTCCGCCCACTTGTCACTTACCACGGTCACATCGGGCGTATTGACGTATGCTTCGCCGTGTTTGGTCGTCGTGAATGTGATCTTGAGGTTGACCGTCGCGCCGACGTTGTTGAGGTCCTTGGTGGTCACGACAAAATCGGCAACGTCTTCTGCACTCAGATCTCCGTCGACCTCTTTCGTCACGATAGCGCACTCGTTGGTCTCGCCCTCTGCGGTTTTCTCAATGATCTTGTAGTCATTGTAGAGCACGCCGCCATTGATGTCGATCTCGGTTTGATCGGCTGCTCCGTCGACACGGACGTATTCGTAAGTATCGACCTCTACATCTGCAAGTTTGACCTTGTATTTGCCGATCTCGTATCCTGCAGTATACTTGCCGGCGACGGTGATCCTGTCTGCTTCAACGTCATAGACTTGCGCCGTAACGTCATTGCCTTCGGCGTCATAGATCTTGAGCGAATCTTTTTTGAGAGTATATTGTCTCTCCTGCTCGCCCGACGTGATGGTGACGCGAATGGAGTTGCTCGATCTCGTCGCGATCGTCGCATAGATTCCCTTGTCGCTCGGCAAGCCGTATGTGACCTTGACATCGTTCACGATCTCGGGAACGTCGCCATAGCTGACCACGACTTCCGTATCGACAGTCGCCGATCCGTCATAGGGGATGATGCCCACACTGCCGCTAACGGTGAACACGCCGCTGAGAGGAAGAGTCTTGAGGTCGATCGTATCGCCAAGAGCCATGCCCAGTATGTTGTTGCCCGGCAGATCGGAGATCACCGACACAACATATTCGACTTCGATCGTATTTCCGACGGTCGTGTAGTTCTGTTTGAGGACATATGCGGACGCAGAGATCTCGTTGCCGTTGAAGTCCTTGCCCGTGATCTCCACCTCTCCGTCGCTGATAGCGGATGCAGCGATGCTGTCATAGAAGCCTTCTTCGACCGATTCGGGCAAGCCAACGATAGACGCCTCCGCGAAGTAGCCGTTGAGTCCTTCTTTGTAACCTGCTTCGACGTCATTGTATTGGAAGGTCTTGTCGCAATGTCCGTACACCGGGGTGTCGAGCTTGATGTTGAGGAAGGGGCTGGTTTCGCCGTTCAACAGATCTCCTTTGAGAACATCGACGATATTAAGGCCCATGATCTCCATATTGATGTTCAACGCGTTGCAGATCACATCACCGAGCTTGTTGACGTCGATGGTGACGCCTCTCTCGCTTATGTTCTCGGTCTCGACCGCCGTGAAGATCTCTTTTATCAGAGCGATAACGTCGATGCCGCCCTCTTCGGTACCCTCGCCGGAGCCTTCGCCGCCACCCTCGCCGGAGCCTTCGCCGCTACCCTCGCCGGAGCCTTCGCCGCTGCCTTCACCGCTGCCCTCGCCGCTGCCCGCGGTGAGATCCATGATCATATCGATGAGACCGTCGACGTCGTACACGCCGCCGAGATTGGCTTTGATCATGCCCATGATGTCATAAGCGTTGAGGTTGATCAAGATCGGGTTGTCGCTGCCGTCGAGATCCGCGAAGATCGTGATGATGTTGGAGATATGCGCGCCTTCGGCGTCCACTTCATCGACGGTGACTCTCAAATAGCCGAGATCCTTGACGATATTGGCAATGCTCGCCGCATCCGTACCATTGATCAGATCAATGAGCACAAACGGGTCGATATCCGCCTCTACCTTGATGTTGTACCAATTGTGCCCGACGCCCTCTGCGTCTCTGCCGACAGCATTGCCGGTGAGCGAGAAGTTGAGCAGGTTGATCGCGCTCATCTCGGATCTTTGAGCTTCGGAGAGCGGGAAGGTATCCATTACGGGGATCTCGCTCACGCCGATCTTGAGCGTGCCGAGGTCGATGTCGAGGCTAGCGTCCGCGCCGTCGTTGAAGCTTGCGGTCGCAGACTCATAGTTGTTGTTTGCGTCAAAGACGATAGATGCGGTGCCGCCATAGACGCCGTATTGGGCGCTGACCCATTTGAGCACGCCGGCAAGGTCGGTCGCGTTGACCATCTCGCCGTTCTCCTCATAGGTGAGGTCGCCGAAGATCGAAGTCACGAGTCCGACGATCTCGGAAGTGTCTATGCCGATCAGCTGACCGATGTCGATCAAGCCGAGCAGCTCCGCGACTGCGTCGACCGCGTTGCCTACGGACATATCGAACGTGTAGGCATTGGTGACGCTGTTGTAGCTGACGTTGCCGTCGATCAAGATGCCCCAGATCGCCGACTCGATGATGCCGCCGATGTCCATGCCGTCGTCCGCGAGGCTGACGGGAGCTTGAGTCGCGCCGGTCAAGACCGCGAGGTCATAGATGGAAACGGCATTGATCTTGACATAGCCGCCGTCGAGCGCATTGGCATAGAGATAGGGCTCGCCGTCCGTCATCTCGAGCGCCGCTCCGAAGATGACCTCTTCGCCGTCGGCGGTCTTCTTGACGAGTTCAAGCCAAACCGCGCTGTCCTTGTCCTCCGCCGCAGCGGTCGAAAGATCTATGCTCGCCTTGCCTCTGAGCACATAGTCCTCGGACAGGTCTCCGTCCTTTCTCGCAATGCTGCTCTCAAAGTTGACGCCAAAGACATAGGATCCCGCCAAGTCGCCGTACTGAGCGGTCAACTTCTCGATGATCCTATCCATGCCGCCTGCCGCGGTATAGTTGGTGACGACTCTCGCGCCGCAATTGTCGCACTTGCCGTCGTTGTCGGCATCCTTGTGCGTCAAGCACATATCGCAATTGTCGCATTTGCCGTCGCCGTCCGTGTCGCGGTGATTGACGCAGATGCCGCACTCGTCGCACTTGCCGTCGTCATTGAGATCGACGTGAGTATGCGTCATCGAAGCGCCGCACTTGTCGCACTTGCCGTCATTGTCGTCGTCGACATGGTTGGTGCATGTCCAGCCTTCGATCGCCGCGCCGCAATTGTCGCACTTGCCGTCGTCGTTCGCGTCAACGTGCTCGGCGCACGGAGTCTCGGGCATATCCGCGCCGCAGTTGTCGCACTTGCCGTCGTTGTCGGCGTCGACATGCTCGGTGCACGGGGTCTCGGGCATGTCCGCGCCGCAATTGTCGCACTTGCCGTCGTTGTTGGCGTCGACGTGATTGGTGCACTCGTCGTCGCAAGCAACGAACGCAAGCATCGAACATATCATGCACAGCACGAGTACCAATGCCAAGACGACCGATACTTTACGTTTCATAAACTGCCTCCTTACATTAATTTCGGGGCTCTGCCCCAATCTTTCGATTTAATTGTATTAAGCTGTCATTACACTGATATTTCATCAAAATTAAATTTAGCGGCTTACGAGAATTTTTTATCGTTTTTGCGCAATTTTTATCCACACATGTTGCTTTACTCGCGCCGTGCGCGATTTTTAACAGCATTTTAATGTAATTCAAATTTAATGCAAATGAAATGACTGCTCCGTCCCACTCCGCCGCCTTTTATTTTATCAATATTATGTCGCGCTCCTTTGCCGGAAAGCTGTCAAGTATGAGTGACGCACTTTTTATTGCCGCGCTTAGAATGATCCCAAACATGCCGCCGCCACGCGGCTGTCAAGTATGAGTGACGCACTTTTTTGTGTTACGCTTAGAATTGTTCCAAACATGCAGTCGCCACGCGACCGCCACGCGACCGTCACACGGCTGTCAAGTATGAGTGACGCACTTTTTGGTGTTACGCTTAGAATTGTTCCAAACATGCCGTCGCCACGCGACCGCCACACGGCCGCCGCTCGGCAGGTTGCAAATGCGAGAGTTGTTGCTATAAAGGGAATTTTTTGCTATAATATTGAAAAAAGACTGCCTGCACGCGCAGGCGGAGGCAAATATGTACATTTCCGACATCTTCAAAACCAAGAAGGCGCTTTGGTCCTTCGAGATATTCCCTCCCAAGCCGACTGCCGATCTCGCCGGGATAAAGGCGACGGTCGCGGCGCTGTCCGATTTGAAGCCCGACTATGTGTCGGTGACTTGCAGCGCAGGCGGTTCGGGCAACTCGCGCACGATCGAGATCGCGCAAATGCTGGACAAGGAGTTCGGCGTGCTTCCTCTCGCCCACTTGACTTGCATCAATTCCACGCGCGCGCAGATCTCTGCCGCGCTTGCCGAGATCAAAGCCGCAGGGATCCAAAACATCCTCGCGTTGCGCGGCGACCGCATCAAAGACGCGCCGCTCTCGCCCGACTTCGCCCATGCCGATCAGCTGGTGAGCTTCATCCGCAGCGAGGGCTATGACTTCGATCTTGCGGGCGCCTGCTATCCCGAGGGACACCCCGAGAGCGCGAGCCTCGTCGAGGACATCGCCCATCTCAAGCGCAAGGTCGAAGCAGGCGTGACGCATCTCAACACGCAGCTTTTCTATGACAACGACGACTTCTTCCGTTTCCAAGAGCGGATCGCGATCGCAGGCATCGACGTCCCCGTACAGGCAGGCATCATGCCGCTCGTAAAGAAGAGCACCGTCGACCGCATCGTCGGCATGACGGGAGCCAAATTGCCCAACAAGATCTCGAGGATGATCGCCAAGTTCTATGACGATCCCCGTTCTCTGATGCAGGCAGGCATAGCCTATGCGACCGATCAGATCGTCGATCTGCTCTCGTCCGGAGTGCGCGGCGTGCACCTCTATGTGATGAACAACGCCGAAGTCGCGCGCGCGATAACCGAGAACGTGTCCTCTCTGCTCCAAAGCATCAACCAATGAACATCGACCGCCGCGAAATGCTCAGATACCTCGGTTGGAGAGGTCAAGAGATCGACGCCGCCACCGACGCGGCGATCGAGCGCGTTTCTCGGCTGTGCCTTGACGTCGCCCGTCCCAAACACGTCGTCCGCAAGTTCGACTATCGCGACGGCGCGCTCGTCGGCACGGGCTTCGTCGCCGAAGGCAAGGACATCCGCCGCCACCTCGGCGACTGCGATCGCGTATTGCTGTTCGCCGCCACGCTCGGCGCGCAGATAGAACGCGAGTCCGAGCGGCTCTTCGCGCGTTCCGCACGCGACGGACTGCTCTTCGACACTGCGGCGTCATGCGCGATAGAGAGCTATTGCGACGAAGTCTGCGACGCGCTCCAACGCGAGACGGGCGCGCTCACCGCGCGCTTTTCGTGCGGCTACGGCGACTTCCCCATCCAAGCCCAGCACGACATCTGCGCGCTGCTTTCGACCGACACCAAGATAGGTCTGTGCGCGGACGTCGGCGGCTCTCTCGTGCCGCGCAAGTCGGTCACCGCATTGATCGGGATCAAGCGCGACGGAGCGCCGTTCCCCTTCCTCAAATCTGACAAATGCGCGAGGTGCGCCAACAAGAATTGCGCCGCGCGCGATACGGAGAACAATGAAAAACTTTCGTGAGTTGCTGAGATCTGACAAGACGATCGTCTTTGACGGCGCGATGGGCACTATGCTCCAACGCGCGCGCAAAGATACGGGCACTCTGCCCGAAAAACTCGTCCTCACCGATCCCGACGCCTTTGCCGACATCCACCGCGCATATGCCGCCGCAGGCGCGGACGTGATCTCGACTGCCACATTCGGCGCCAACGCCGCCAAGGCGGGCGAACTTTCCGACTCGATCATACGCGAAGCGGTCGCTCTTGCGCGCCGTTCCGCTCCGGGCAAACTCGTCGCTCTCGATCTCGGTCCCACAGGGCAGCTGTTGCAGCCGCTGGGCACGATGACTTTCGATCAGGCATACGACGTCTACAAGCGCGCGGTGATCGCAGGCAAGGACGCCGATCTCGTCATCGTAGAGACCATGTCCGACCTCGCCGAGCTCCGCGCCGCCCTGCTCGCCGTCCGCGAAAACAGCGATCTTCCCGTCATCGCGTCGATGACGTTCTTCGACAATATGCGCACGTTCACCGGCTGCACGGTCCAAGCGTTTGCGCTGACCGCGTCGCCGCTTTGCGACGTCATCGGCGTCAATTGTTCGCTCGGTCCCGACAAGCTGCTGCCCGTCGTTCAATGCCTTGCCGGACTCACTTCCAAGCCCCTGATCGTGCAAGCCAACGCAGGACTGCCCGACAGCGACGGCAACTACTCCGTCGGCGCGGCAGAATACGCCGACTACTGCCGCCGCTATGCCGATCTCGGCGTAAAGATAATAGGCGGCTGTTGCGGCACAACGCCCGAATACATATCTCTGATCCGCAAGATAGCGGACGAAAAAATTTGGCGCCCGTGTGAGTTTTCGCCACGTTCGTCAGTCTGTTCCGCTCACCGCGCAGTCTTTTGGGACAGTCCCAAAGTCATAGGCGAGCGCATCAATCCGACAGGCAAAAAGGCGATGAAAGAGGCGCTGAGGACGGGCGACTTCGACTATGTCATATCGCAGGCGTTGGAGCAAGAAGAAGCCGGCGCCGACATCCTCGACGTCAATGCCGGACTCCCCGATATAGACGAAAAAGCCACTCTCGTCCGCATGGTCGAGACATTGCAGAGAGTCACCGATCTGCCCTTGCAGATCGACTGCACGCGCCCCGACGCGATCGAAGCGGCGCTGAGAGCCTATCACGGCAAGGCGATCGTCAACTCCGTCAACGGCGACGATGACAGCCTCGACGGCATACTGCCGATAGCGGCGAAGTACGGCGCCGCGATAGTCGCGCTGTGCGTGGACTCGCGCGGCGTGCCCTCGACTGTCCGAGAGAGGCTCGACATCGCGCGCAAGATCATCGCGCGCGCCAAGACCGTCGGCATCCCCGAGACGGACATCTTTGTCGACTGTCTGACTTTGACAGTCGGCGCGCAGCAAGAACAAGCCGTACGCACTCTTGAAGCCATCAAAGCGATCAAGCGCGAATACGCGGTGCGCACCGTGCTGGGCGTCAGCAATATATCGTTCGGACTGCCCGAGCGCAAGACCATCAACACCGCATTCCTCACGGCGGCGCTGTGGGCAGGGCTCGACGCGGCCATACTCAATCCCAACGTCGCCGAAAACATGCAGGCTGTCGACGCATTCAAGGTATTGAGCGGCAGCGACGTCAACTGCGCAGCCTACACCGCGAAGTACGCGAAGGCAAAGGACGAATCTCCTGCCGCGCACGGCGAGAGCCGCGATCTGGACTATCTGATCCGCAAGGGTCTGCCTGCCGCGCGCGAAGCCGCGGCGGCGATGCTCGACGGCGGAGTCGCGCCGCTCGATCTCGTCAACGAACACCTCATCCCCGCGCTCAACGCTGTCGGCAGCGAATACGAAAAGGGCACGCTGTTCCTGCCACAGCTCATCGCCGCGGCGGACAGCGCAAAGGCTTGCTTTGACGAGATCAAGAAGAAGATGCCCGAAGCGGCAGTCAAGGGCGATCCGATCGTCGTCGCGACAGTCGAGGGCGACGTGCACGACATTGGCAAAAACATAGCCGCGACCGTGCTCGAAAACTACGGTTACGACGTCGTCGACCTGGGCAAAAACGTCGGGGCAAAGGATATCGTCGCCGCGATCAAACGCAGCGGCGCCAAGCTGTGCGGACTGTCCGCGCTGATGACGACGACCGTCCCCAACATGAAGTCGGCGATAGAGCTCATCCGCAAAGAATGCGCGGATACGGCGATCATGGTCGGCGGCGCGGTGCTGACGCAGGACTATGCGCGCACGATAGGCGCGGACTACTACTGCAAGGACGCGGCGGCAGACGTCAAGATCGCCGCGCACGTCTACAAGGGCGAAGCGCTCGAACTGCCCAAGTTGAGCCAAACGCATTGACATCTGCGCGATCGACGCGCTAAAATATAAAAAACAGCTGCTCGGTTCGGGAGCCTTCGGGCAAACCGTCAACAGTGGGAATCTCGGTGAAAATCCGTCGCAACAGCCATTACCGTGATCGGCGCAAGCCGTAAGTCGGAAGACCTGCCCCGCAGCTTTTTTCGGATACGTCTTTGGGCAATGAAAGACTGCACCGATATGCGCCGCGGCGCCTGTCTTGACTTGCCTTCTCTTCTTTGAGAAGGCATTCGTTTTGCCCCGACAAATACAGATAACCTACACGGAGGTCCAAAAATGAAAAACAAGACCCTTCGCCGCGTCCTGCTCGCGGCACTGACGATCATCGTCCTTTCTGTGTCCTGTACAGCCGCCTTCGGCTGCACCGACGACAACGATCCCAACGTCTTCGCAAGCGGAGCGTCAATGACTCTCGTCATCGATTCCGATCCTCGGCAGACCGTCGACGTCGACCTTTCCGGCATGGACAAGGACATCGACCTGGTCGACGTGCTCGACAAGGCGGAAGTCTCCTATGATCTGCAAGGCACTATGCTCAAGTCGGTCGGATCACTCGCGCCGCAAGCCCCCGAATACATCTACATCTACACTTCCGTCGCGGCGGACTATGACGTGTCGCAATGGGCGGCGTCGATCGAGTACGACGGCAAAGAACTTATAAACAGCGGCGTCGGCGCGCTCGAAATGACGATCGAGGACGGCTGCGTCGTCTTTGTCGGCACGATAGTCTGGCGATGAACGCAAAGCGCGAAGCCGTGCGCGGCGCAAAGTTCGTCGCGCGCACCGCCCTCGCGGCGGCGACTTTGACGGCAGGCAAATTCGTGCTCTCGGCGATCCCGAACGTCGAGATCGTCACTCTGCTGTGCGCCGTCTACGGCTTCGTACTCGGCGCAAGCGGAGTGCTGGCGACGCTTGTCTTTGTCTCCTGCGAATCGCTGCTCTACGGCGTCGGCACATGGCTGATCTCCTACTTCATCCACTGGCCGAGCGTCGCGCTCGTCTTTTGGTTGCTCTCGCGCTTCTGCAAGCCGTCGCGCATCGTCCCGACGCTCATCGCGACGGTGATGACCGTCTGGTTCGGAGTGCTGACTTCGCTCGTCGACATAGGACTTTTCAGCGGCTATTGGGACGACTTCGGCGCGCGTTTTGCGATCTACTACTCGCGCGGCGCCGTCTTCTACATCGTCCAGATCGTCTGCAACGCGATCCTTTTCCCCCTTTTGTTCAAGCCGCTGTGCCTGACATTGGACAGACTGCTTCACCGCTCGGCGCAAAATTCGCATTCTGCGCGACATCTGCAACGGCCCGATCACGCGCCCGACTCCGACGCTCATTGCGCCGACAGCACCCGTTGCGAAGCCCAAACGGCTCATACCGACGGGACTTCCGCCGCCAAGCAAAGCGTTTCGCTCACTCAAACTCCCGGGCTCGGTACTCTTTCCTCGAATTGCGACAACTCCGCTCCCCCTGTACTTTCGGAACAGGACGGTATTTCCGAGCAAAACAATGATCGCGCTCGATCTCGACTGCTCGATACTTTTTCCGACTCCGCTGCTTCCGATCTTGCGGAGCGAGGCAACGGCGCCGAGCAAAACGTCGGCGCAAAAGGCGGCATTCGCCCCGACGACGTCGGCTCTCGTACAGATAATACGCGCTGAATCTTTCCGATCGCGGCTTGCGATCTTGCTCATTAGACGTCTCTCGCAAAACTCCCGACTTGCGCGCCGTCATCAACGACTGCAACAACGACTCGACGCGATCGGCTCATCGTCGTCTGTCTGCGCTGCGCCGATGCCTGATCTCCTCTCCCTGCGGCTCTGCGACTGCACCGCGCAAAGCTCGGCTGTACATGTCGAGATCGCAACTGACTCTCCTCTTATCCGTCCGAGCTTGAGCGCTTGCGTTGCCGCAATATGCGCAAACTCGCGCGCGAAATACCTATACGACCGTGATTGCGGCGCAAAAAATCGCGCGCTCTCGAAAGAACGCGCGACTGCAGAGAGCGGCGGAACTTGCGCTCCGCCAAACGTTGTTTCGTCTCACGCAAACCGGTATAACATTGCGGTAACGATATTATCTCACAATGCAAAATTACTTGTCAAGCGATATTTTACATATTTTTACAAAATTTGTGTATATTTATGCCCTGAAAACGGTGCATTTATGCGTTTTATGATTAATTTTCGTATATTTTATGCAATTCTTATGCGCAAGGATAAAGCGATCGTCGGCGCGGATACGCTCGACTTTATCCGCACAGACAAGGTCGACTTCTTGCCGACAAATACGATAGACTTTATCTGCGCAAACGACGCGGCAACATCCGCGTTCTCGGATCATATTCGGCTGTCGGATAAATGCAGCGCACTTGCGTCGGCGCTTCGTTCGCCAAGCGTCTCAGACAAGAATGCGCGAGCTTGGCGCGTCGGCGAGAGACAGCATACAAAACTGTTTGCCGCGCATGGTCTTGCGGCAGATCTTGGCGCATAGGCGAGAATGCGCGCAAAACTATTTGCCGCCGCGATATTTGCCCGTCGCTTGCTTGCAGCTTCCGTCGCTCGGCTTGCGGCGCGAATTCGGCATAAAAAAACGGCCGAGCTTGCGCTCGGCCGCGAAAAGTCGTTTACTTCTTGGCAGGCTCATCCTTGACCATCTCGATGATCGCGATCTCGGCGCCGTCGCCGCGTCTTTGACCAAGTTTGATGATGCGGGTGTAGCCGCCCTTCTGACCGCACTTCTCCGCGCGGGCAGCATAGAAGGGAGCGTACTCTCTGAAAAGCTTCTCGACGAGAGGATGCTTGACGCTTCTGAGTCTTGCATTGTAATCGCCCTTGCTTTCCTTTTCCTGTTTGAGGGGTTTGAGGTCACGAAGTCCTGCCATCAAAGCGCGTCTTGCGGCGAGCTTCTTGACTCCGTCGTTGACCACATCGACCATGACCTTTTCTTCTTTGTCCTTGACCTTTTGGATCTTCTCTTTTTGAACGACGACGGTGTCCTCGTAGGTGTTGATCGCAAGGGTCAGCATTTTCTCGGCATATCTGCCGACTTCCTTGGCTCTGTCGACGGTGGTTTCAAGACGACCGTTCCAAAGCAACTCGGAAGCCTGAGTACGAATCATAGCCATTCTCTGTTCTGCGGTTCTACCCAATTTCTTCATGTCTGTCTCCTTTATTCGTCTTTGCTGCGCAGGTCGAATCCGAGATCTTTGATCTTCTTGATGACCTCGTCAAGCGACTTCTTGCCGAGATTGCGCACTTTGAGCATCTCGTCTTCCGTCTTCTTGGTCAAGTCCTGCACGGTGTGTATTCCGGCTCTCTTCAAGCAATTGTAGGAGCGGACCGAAAGATCCAAGTCCTCAATGCTCATCTCGAGCTTCTTGTGAGCCTTCTCGTCGTCCTGGCTGATCAGGATCTCCCTGTTCTTCATCGTATCGACGAGGTTGACGAACAGGTTGATGTGATCTTCGAGGATCTTCGCGGCGAGGCTGATGACTTCGCGCGGAGTGGCGGTGCCGTTGGTGGACACCTCGACGGTCAGCTTGTCATAGTTGATGTCTTGTCCCAATCTGGTGCTCTCGACGACGTAGCTCGCGCTCTCCACGGGGGTGAAGATGGAGTCGACGGGGATGTAGCCGATGGGCTGAGTCTCGTCCTTGTTGGCGGTCGCAGGTACATATCCTCTGCCGATGCCGATCGTGATGTCCATGTTGAGGACGGCGCCCTCGTCGAGGGTGCAGATGTACATATCGGGATTGAGGATCTCGATGTCGGAGCCGTGCTCGATGTCGCCGGCGGTGACAACGCCCGCGGTGTCCTTGCGCAGCTTGATGACCTGCCTGAAATTCTTGTCTTCGCTGTGAGCTTTGACAGCAAGTCCCTTGATGTTGAGGATGATCTCGGTGACGTCCTCTTTCACGCCGGGAACGGAGCTGAACTCATGCTTGACGCCGTCGATCTTGATGCTGACGGGAGCCGCGCCGGGAAGAGCGCTGAGCAAGATCCTTCTCAACGCGTTGCCGATCGTCGTACCGAATCCGCGCTCGAGCGGTTCTACGACGAACTTCATCTCTCTGCCCTCGACTACGTCTATGCACTCGATCCTTGGCTTTTGAATCTCTATCATTTTCTACCTCCTGAACGACTATGCCGTTATTTGGAATACAACTCGACGATAAGGTGCTCTTCGATGCTGGGATCGATATCCTCCCTTGTCGGAAGCTCGAGGACCTTGCCTGTGAGGGATTCGTTGTCGAATTCCATCCACTTGGGCAAGCCGAGAGACTTGCCGGCTTTGAGAGCCTCGAAAACTTTTTTGTCTTTTTTGTTTTCCTTCACGGCGATGACATCGCCTTTCTTTACGAGGTAGGACGCAATGTTGACGCACTTGCCGTTGACGGTGATAAGACCGTGGTTGACCATCTGTCTTGCCTGTCCTCTCGTCTTTGCTATCGTCATGCGGAACACGACGTTGTCAAGTCTGCTCTCGAGCATGATGAGCATGTTTTCACCGGTGATGCCGCGCTGTCTGGAAGCCTTGTCGTAGTAGTTTCTGAACTGCTTTTCGAGCACACCGTAGATGAACTTGACCTTCTGTTTCTCTTTGAGCTGCTGCGAATAGTCGCTCGGCTTCTTGCGCGAAGGCTTGAGCTCCTTCTTGGATCTCTTTTCGGTACCCAACTCGGCAGGCGTGATGCCGAGAGCCCTGCACTTCTTGAGAATAGGTCCTCTATATCTTGCCATAGTTTATACCTCCTGATTACAGCCTTCTGCGCTTGGGCGGACGGCAACCGTTGTGCGGGATCGGCGAAACGTCCTTGATCAACGTGACTTTGAGTCCCGCAGCCTCGAGCGCTCTGATCGCGGACTCGCGTCCTGCGCCGGGGCCTTTGACATAGACTTCCACAGTCCTGAGGCCGCTGTCATAAGCGACCTTTGCAGCGTCCTCGGAGACGAGCTGCGCCGCAAAAGCGGTGGACTTCTTGGAACCTCTCAATTTGAGTTTGCCGCTGCTGGACCAGCTGATAGCGTTGCCCTGCAGATCGGTGATGGTGACGATCGTGTTGTTGAAAGAAGCGTGGATATGAGCCGCGCCATTCTCGACACGACGCTTGTTGACATTGCGTTTTTTGGTCGTTGCGTTTTTCTTTACTGCCATGATCGCTGCTCCTTACTTCTTTTTGCGGCTGACCGTCTTCTTCGGTCCTTTTCTTGTGCGAGCGTTCTGCTTGGTATTCTGTCCTCTGACGGGCAGACCCTTGCGGTGTCTGATGCCTCTGTAGCATCCGATCTCGGTCAATCTCTTGATGTTGAGCTTGACTTCCCTCTTCAGATCGCCTTCGACGCTCAGGTTGTGGTCGATGTACTCACGGATCTTTCCTACTTGGTCTTCCGTAAGATCTCTGACGCGGGTGTCGGGATCGATCCCGGTCGCCGCAAGGATCTTGTTGGAAGTGACCCTGCCTATACCGTAGATATAGGTAAGTCCGATCTCCACTCTCTTTTCGCGCGGTAAATCCACGCCGGCAATACGAGCCATTAATGTACCTCCGAATATTGTATTATTAGACGATTTGGGAAAACATCGCGCCCGTAGTAGGTAGAATGAGGCGCCATGTCCAGCCGCTCCCTCTCGTGTAATAGACTTTTTGCTTGTGCAGTATATCACATTTGCGATACGATAGCAACAAATTTTGGGCTGTTTGAAAAAACTCTCAGCCCTGTCTCTGCTTGTGTTTTTTGTACTTTGAGCAGATGACCATCACTTTGCCGTCTCTCTTGATGACCCTGCATTTGTCGCAGATGGGTTTTACAGAAGGTCTGACTTTCATTTCTTTGTCCTCCGAAAATTTTTCAGTTCTTGTTGCGCCATACGATCCTGCCCTTGGTCAAGTCGTAGGGGCTTATCTCGACCCTCACCGTGTCACCTTCGAGGATCTTTATATAATTCTTGCGCAGTTTGCCGGACAGATAGGCGATGATCTCGTGTTTGTTGGTCAGCCTTATCCGGAACTTGGTGTTGGGAAGAACTTCTATGACTTCTCCCTCTGCTTCGATCAAGTCTTCCTTTGACATTAGTCCTCCTGATTGCGGTATCGTCTTATCGCTTCGGCTATCGCCGCGTCGTCCGTCTTGCCCGCCATGTCCGCCTTGGCGACAAAGGCGAGGTGCTTGCGCCGTTTGGTCTTGGGGTCGTCTCTCTTGCGTCTCTCCCCGTCGCATACGAGCACGAAGTCTTCGCCGAGCTCTGCGACCACGACATAGTACTTGCCCTTGTCGTGCCCCGCAAGCGACTTGGCGATGTCCGCCACTCGAAGCGTCTGCCTCTCCTTCTTCATAGAGAGAGGATCTCCACTCCGTCGGGGGTGATCGCCACCGTGTTTTCGTAGTGCGCCGACGGCTTGCCGTCCGCGGTGACCACCGTCCATCCGTCGTCCAGCATGACGACGTCGTATGTGCCCGCGTTGACCATGGGCTCGATCGCGATCGTCATATTGGTCTTGACTTTGAGCCCGTGTCCCGGCGTGCCGAAGTTGAGCACTTCGGGATCTTCGTGCATATCCGTGCCTATGCCGTGTCCGCACAGCGCGCGGACAACGGAGAAGCCGTTGGCCTCCACATAGCTTTGGATAGCATGGCCGAGATCTCCCAGCCTCACTCCGTCGCGGAGGATCTTGATCCCCTCGAAGAAGCTCTGCTTGGTCACATCGATCAGCTTGCGCTTGACGTCGCTGACTTGTCCTATCGCGAATGTACGCGCCGCGTCTCCGTTGTAGCCCTTGTAGATGCTGCCCACGTCGACGCTGACGATCTGTCCCTCTTCTATGCGCCTGTTGGAGCTGGGGATGCCGTGGACGACCTCGTCGTCGATCGACACGCACGCAGATCCGGGGTAACCTTCATATCCGAGGAAGGAGGGCTTGGCGCCGCATTTGACGATGTAGTCATGGACTATCTTGTCGATCTGCTTGGTCGTCATGCCCGGCTTGATCTTTTCTTCGACAAGGCTGAGCACGTCTCTGACGATCTCATTGGCCTTGCGCATCAAAGCGATCTCTTCGTCTGTCTTAATCGTTACCATCGAGCACTTCCTTTATCTCGCCGAACACTTCGTCCACGCTCTGCATGCCGTTCACTTTGAACAGAACGCCCGCGCTGCGATAGTAGTCGATCAACGGAGCCGTCTGGTCGAAATAGACGCGAAGCCTGTTGGCGACCGTCTCTTCCTTGTCGTCGTCGCGCTGATACAACGCGCCGCCGCACTTGTCGCAGACAGCAGAAGGATGAGTGGAGATGTGATAGCTCTCGCCGCATGCGCACATACGTCTGCCGGCGATGCGCTTGACCACCTCGTCCGCGTCCACCTCGATGTCTATCGCGTGGGTCACCGTCGCGAAGGAGGCAAGCGCCTTGGCTTGCTCCGTCGTCCTCGGGAATCCGTCCAGCAAAAACCCTTCTTTGCAGTCGGGCTGAGCCAAACGGTCCTTGACGATCGCGACGACGACTTCGTCGGGCACGAGCTTTCCCTCGTCAATGAAACTCTTTGCGAGACTGCCCAGCTCTGTGCCGTTCTTTATGTTGCTCCGCAGGATGTCGCCCGTCGAGATGTGCGGGAGAGCGTACCTGCTCGCTATCAATTTTGCCTGCGTGCCCTTGCCTGCACCGGGCGCGCCCAGTAATACTATTCCTTTCATCGCTTATTTGAGGAAGCCCTTGTAGTGCCTCATCATGATCTGCGATTCGAGCTGCTTGTCGAGTTCGAGCGCGACGCTGACGATGATCAGCATACCCGTTGCGCTGAACGCGTTCACCATGCCGATCGGCTGACCGAGCCAGTCGAACAGGAAGGTAGGAACGATCGCGACGATCGCGAGGAAGAGCGCTCCGAAAAGCGTGATCCTGTGATTGATCTTTGCCAGATATTCACTGGTCGGCTTGCCGCTCCTGACGCCCTGGATGACGCCGCCGTACTGTTGGAGGTTGCGCGCAACGTCGATCGGGTTGAACTGTATCTGCGCATAGAAGTATGCGAAGAAGATGATCAGCAGGAACATGACGATGTAGTACACCGCGGTGCCGGGTCCGAGATATTGCAGGTAGAACGTGACCACGCTGCTCGTCTGGGACACGAAGGACAGGATCATTTGCGGGAACACCATGAACGCCGACGCGAAGATGATGGGCATGACGCCGCTTCCGTTGACCTTCATCGGGATGTAGGTGGACTGGCCGCCGTACATTTTGTTGCCCTTGACCTGCTTGGCATAGTTGACCTTGATGCGGCGCTCCGCTCCGTCGATGAACACGATGAAGATGAACAGCACCACGACGACCAACAGATAGCCGAGGATGTACCAGATGTTGTTGGGCTCGTCGCCCAGAGTGCCGAACGCGCCGACCAACGACGTCGCAAACGACGCGATGATGCCGATGAAGATGATCATCGACGAACCGTTGCCGATGCCTTTTTCGGTGATGCGCTCGGACAGCCACATTACGAGCGTGGAGCCTGCGGTCATCAAGATGATGATGATCGCGCCGCTGACGGCTTCGCTGCCGAGCGTGGGCTCGATCGCTCCCGAGTTGTGATAGGTGACCACGATGCCGATGCCCTGGACTATGCCGAGAAGGATCGCGACGTATCTGGTGATCTTGGTGATCTTTGCTCTGCCCTCGTCACCCTCTTTGGAGAGTCTTTCGAGGGGCGGGATTATCAAGGTCAGCAGCTGCATGATGATGAAGCTGTTGATGAACGGCAGTATGCCGAGTGCAAACAACGTACCGTTTCCGAGAGAGCCGCCGGTCACCACGTTGATGACTTGGAGCAATGTGTTGCCTCCGTCGCCGTTGACTGCCGACTCGACTGCGTCGAAGTTGAGTCCCGGCACGGGGATGTAACAGCCTATCCTGTACACAAGCAACATCGCAAGTGTAAAGAATATCTTGTTGCGAATGCTTTTGTCTCCGAAAGCGTTTTTGATTGTTTGCCACATATTAGAGTACCTCTGCGCTGCCGCCTGCCTTGGTTATCGCCTCTTTTGCCGACTCGGAGAACTTCGCCGCCTTGACGGTGAGCTTCTTGGTCAGCTCTCCGCCGCCGAGGACCTTGATGCCATAGTGCTCGACCTTGGAGATGATGCCTGCCTCTTCGAGAGCCGCCGCGTCTACGACTGCGCCGTCCTCAAATGCTTCGAGAGCGCCGACGTTGACGATGGTGTACTGCTTTTTGAATACGTTGTTGAAGCCTCTCTTGGGGATGCGTCTGGTCAAAGGCATCTGTCCGCCTTCGAACCCGGGTCTGACGCCGCCGCCGCTGCGGGCCCATTGGCCTTTGTGGCCCTTGCCCGACGTCTTGCCGATGCCGGAGCCGATGCCTCTGCCCACTCTTCTGGCTTCTTTCTTCGCTCCGACTGCGGGAGCCATTTCGTGAAGTTTCATTGTCTACTCCTTATGCTTCTTCGACTTGGACGAGGTGTGCGACGATGCCGATCATGCCCTTCGTGCAGTCGTTGTCGGCGAGCACGTTGGTGCTGCCTACCTTTTTGAGCCCGAGAGCTTGGACAGTCGCCTTCTGTTTGGCGGTGCAGCCGATCGTGCTCTTTTTGAGAGTAACTTTGATTTTCTTGTCCATAGTTGCCTCCTCAGCCCATGATCTCTTCGACGGTCTTGCCGCGGAGAGCCGCAACCTGCTCGACCGTTCTGAGCTGCTGCAACGCATTGAAGGTCGCCTTGACGCAGTTGATCGGATTGTTGCTGCCGATGGACTTGGTGCGGATATCTTTGATGCCGGTCACTTCGAGGACTGCTCTGACGGGGCCGCCGGCGATGACGCCGGTACCTTCTTCGGCAGGCATCATGATGACTTTGCCCTTGCCGAACACGCCGATCGCCTCGTGGGGGATGGTCGTGCCGCTGGTCGAGACCTTGACCATGTTGCGCTTGGCAACGGCGGTCGCCTTCTTGATCGCCTCGGGGACCTCGGCAGCCTTGCCCATGCCGACGCCGATGCTTCCGTTGCCGTCGCCGACGACTATGAGTGCGGAGAATCTCATCGTCTTGCCGCCCTTGACGACCTTGGTGACGCGGTTGACTGCGATGAGCTTGTTGAGAAGTTCTTCCTTCTCGCCCTGCTGGAATTTGTTGTCTCTTCTAGCCATTGGTTCTTCCTCCGATTAAAACTTCAAGCCGGCTTCTCTCGCGCCGTCGGCAACGCTCTTTACGCGTCCCGTATAGAGGTATCCGCCTCTGTCGAACACGACTTCGGTGATGCCTGCCGCAAGCGCCTTTTCCGCGACCGTCTTGCCGACGATGGCGGCAGCTTCGGTCTTGGTCTTGCCTTCGAGCTGAGCCGCGAGATCCTTGTCCAGCGTGGAGCACGCCACGAGCGTGAAGCCCTTGACGTCGTCGATGACCTGTACGGAGATATTGTTGGTGCTCCTGTACACGTTGAGACGCGGTCTTTCGGCAGTGCCGGAGATCTTGTTGCGGAGCCTCTTGTGTCTCTTTTGTCTGATTGCGTTTTTGTCTATCTTGTTGATCATAGCTCACTCCTTATTTGGAACCCTTCTTTCCTTCCTTGCGCACGATCACTTCATCCTTATAACGGATGCCGTAGACGTGATAGGGATCGGGCTTCCTGAGGGATCTGATGTTGGCGGCAACTTGGCCGACGAGCTCGTTGTCTATTCCCTTGACGATGATGTCCTTTTCGCCTTCGACATCAAAGGTGATGCCGGGGACTTCTTTGACTTCGATGTTGTGCGAATAGCCGATGCTCAGCACGAGCTTGTTGCCCTGCTTGACCACTCTGTAACCTACACCGTTGATGGTAAGGACCTTTTGATAGCCGTGGGTGACGCCCTCGACCATGTTGGCGATCAGCTTGCGATAGAGACCGTGCTTGGCTCTCTGTTCCTTCTCGTCGTTCTCGCGGGTGCAATGCAAAACGCCGTTCTCCACCTTGACGGTGATGCACTTGTCGACGTGTCTGCTGAGCGTACCCTTGGGACCTTTCACCGTCACGACGTTCTCGGGGCTGATCGAAACTTCGACGCCTGCGGGAATGACGACGGGCATTCTTCCTATTCTCGACATAGCAAACCTCCTTACCAGACGTAAGCGAGCACTTCGCCGCCTACGTTCTCGTTCCTCGCCTGTTTGTCGGTCATGACGCCCTTGGAGGTGGACAGGATAGCTATTCCGAGTCCGCCGAGGACCTTGGGGAGTTTGTCCGCAGGGGCATAAACTCTCAGACCGGGCTTGGATATTCTCTTGATGCCGGTGATCGCGCGCTCTTTCTTGGCGCCGTATTTGAGGTTCACCGTCATGGTGGAAGCAACTTCGCCTTCTTTGACCTCAACGGAATTGATGTAGCCCTCTTCGACAAGGATGTCGGCGATCGCCTTCTTGATGTGCGAATAGGGTACCTCAACGCTTTCGTGCTTCGCGGTGAGTCCGTTGCGGATACGGGTGAGCATATCGGCGATGGGATCGGTTATGTTCATATCTAATCTACCTCCAAATTACCAGCTTGCCTTCTTGACTCCGGGGATCTCGCCCTTGTAGGCAAGGTTCCTGAAACAAATTCTGCATATGCCGTACTTCCTGAGTACGGAGTGAGGTCTTCCGCAAATTTTGCATCTCGTGTATGCTCTTGTAGAATACTTGGGAGCTCTTTGCTGCTTGTTGATCATAGCTTTCTTTGCCATTATCCTATACCTCCTTATTTCTCAAAAGGCATACCGAGCAACGCAAGCAGCTCTTTTGCCTCGGCATCTGTCTTGGCAGTGGTGACAAAGCAGATGTCAAATCCTCTGATCTTCTCGATCTTGTCATAGGAGATCTCGGGGAAGATCAGCTGTTCCTTGACGCCCATCGAGTAGTTGCCTCTGCCGTCAAACGAATCGGCGGGGATGCCCTTGAAGTCTCTGACTCTGGGCAGAGCCACGGAGATCAACTTGTCCATGAAGTCATACATCTTCGCGCCGCGGAGAGTGACCTTGGCGCCGATGATCTGACCTTCTCTGACCTTGAAGTTTGCGACGCTCTTCTTCGCCTTGGTGGCGACGGGAGCCTGACCGGAGATGGCCTTGAGCTCTTCCATGGCAAGCTGCATGCTCTTGCTGTTGTCCTTGATGTCGCCGAAGCCCGCGTTGATGATGATCTTGACAAGCTTGGGGACTTCGTTGACGTTCTTGTATCCGAATTTCTTGATCAGAGCGGGCGCGGCCTCGTTCTTGTAGGTGTCCGCAACTCTGTAAACTCTCTCTTCTTTCACGTTTCCGTCCTCCGATTACTTGCTCTCTTCGTCCGTCTTCTTGGCGGCAGACTTCTTGGTCGCCGTCTTGGACTTGGTAGCAGTCTTGGCGGTCTTCTTGGCAGCGGTCTTGGCCTTGGCCTTGCTGACGTTGTCGAGGCTGGCGCCGCACTGCTTGCAGACGCGCTCCTTGACGTTCTTGCCGTCGTCGCCCGCGGTGATCTTGTGTCCTACCTTGGTGGCTTTGCCGCACGAGGGGCAGACGATCATGACGTTGGAGATGTCGATCGCCCTCTCCTTCTCGACGATGCCGCCCTTTTCGCGGCCGCTGCGCGGCTTGACGAAGTGCTTCTCGGTCTTGAGACCGGAGCCCTTGACTACGACTCTCGCGTTCTCCTTGCCGATGATGACCTTGTCGACCTGTCCGCTCTTGCCTTTATCTTCGCCGGCGATGACGATGACCGCATCGCCTTTCTTGATGCTGTAACTCATTGTTGTGTCCTCCTCAAATGACCTCGGGCGCAAGGGATATGATCTTCATGTAGTCCTTGTCGCGGAGTTCTCTCGCAATGGGTCCGAAGATACGGGTGCCTCTGGGCTGCTTTTGGTTGTCGATGATGACTGCAGCGTTGTCGTCGAACCTGATGTAGGAACCGTCGTTTCTTCTGACGCCCTTGCTGGTCCTGACGATGACAGCCTTGACTACGTCGCCCTTCTTGACGGCGCCGCCGGGGATGGCGCTCTGCACCGCCGCGACGATGACGTCGCCGATATTGCCGCTCCTGCGGAAAGATCCGCCGAGAACTCTGATGCACTTGATTTCCTTGGCGCCGGAGTTGTCCGCTACGTTCAGTCTTGTTTCGGGTTGTATCATATCGGTTCCTCCTTGATTATTTCGCCTTTTCCACTATCTTGACGACGCGCCAGCGCTTGTCTCTGCTGAGCGGTCTCGTCTCGGCGATCAGCACTCTGTCGCCGATGCCGCACTCGTTGAGCTCGTCGTGAGCCTTGAACTTCTTGGTCCTGTTGACGATCTTGCCATAGAGGGGGTGCTTGACGCGCTCTCTGATGGCGACGACGACCGTCTTGTCCATCTTGTCGCTGACGACCACGCCGACTCTGTTCTTTCTAAGATTTCTTTCCATGATCGATCTCCTTACTTCGCCTTCTTCGCGGTCTTCTTGACAGCCTTCGCCGGCTCTTCGCAGATCTTGAGCTCTCTCTGACGAATGACGGTCATGCATCTTGCGATGTCCTTCTTGCAGACGGCGATCTGACTGTTGTTGTCGAGGTTGCCCGCCTTGTGCTTGAAACGGAGGTTGAAAAGATCCTGTTTAAGCGACGCGAGCTTGACCTGCAACTCGTCGTTGGTCATTTCGAAAAAGTTAGTTGCTTTCATCTTCGTTCACCTCTTGATTGTCGTCCGCCTCTTTCTTGACGAACTTGCACTTGACGGGGAGCTTGTGTCCCGCAAGGCGGAGCGCCTCTCTCGCGATCTCTTCGGAAACGCCCGCCATCTCGAACATGACTCTGCCCGGCTTGACGACCGCTACCCAATATTCGACGCTTCCCTTACCGCTACCCATACGGGTCTCGGCAGGCTTCTTGGTGATCGGCTTGTGGGGGAAGATGTCGATCCACACCTTGCCGCCTCTCTTGATGTATCTTGTCATAGCGATACGAGCAGCCTCGATCTGGTTGGAAGTGATCCATCCCGGCTCGAGCGCCATGAGTCCGTACTCGCCGTACGCCACACGGTTGCCCTTGTTCGCCTTTCCGGTCATTCTACCGCGGTGAACGCGGCGTCTCTTGACTCTCTTAGGAATTAACATTATGCATTTCCTCCTTCGCTGGAGACAGCGGTTTTGCCGAGGACTTCGCCCTTGTAGATCCAAACCTTGACGCCGATGATGCCGAAGGTCGTCTTGGCTTGCGCAAAGCCGTAATCGATGTCGGCTCTGAGCGTCTGAAGGGGGATGGAACCCTCGTGATACTTTTCGCTCCTTGCGATCTCTGCGCCGTCAAGTCTGCCGGAGACCATGATCTTGACGCCCTTGGCGCCCGCTTTCATAGCGCGGCCGATAGCCTGCTTCATCGTGCGGCGGAAGGACTGTCTGTCTTCGAGCTTTTGAGCGACGAACTCCGAGACGAGCTGCGCGTCGACGTCGGGTCTCTTGACTTCGAACACGTTGATGCTGACGTCCTTGTTGCCGGCGATCTTCTTGACCTCTTTGGTCATTTGATCGACGCCTGCGCCCTGCTTGCCGATGAGAACGGCGGGCTTGGCGGTGTAGACGTTGACGGTCACGATGCCGACGGAGCTGATCCTGTTGATCGCGATGCGGGAGATCGCGCAGTCATAGTACTTGCTCTTGATGTACTTTCTTATCTTGTTGTCCTCGATGAGGTAGTCGGCAAAGTTCTTCTTGTCGGCGTACCATTGAGCGTCCCAATCTTTGATGACGCCCACTCTCATGCCCTTGGGACTTACTTTTTGACCCATGTTCTCTCTCCTCCGTATCAGGCCTTCTCGTCGAGAATGACGGTGATGTGGCTCGTTCTCTTGTTGATCCTCGCGGCGCTGCCCTTGGCTCTGGGCATGACTCTCTTGAGGATGGGGCCGGCGTTGGCATAGCACTCGGCGACATAGAGGTTGCTCTTGTCCATATTGAGATTGTTCTCCGCATTGGCGGCAGCCGAATTCAACACTTTGAGCAACGGCTCGCAGGCAGCTTTGCGCGTAGCTTTGAGCATCGCAACAGCCTCGGTATAGCCCGCTCCGCGAATGACGTCGAGGACGATCCTGACCTTGTCGGGGGAAATTCTGACGTACTTGGCTACGGCTCTGGGACGCTTGTCCGCGCTCTCTCTGCGCGCCGCAGCTTTTTCTCTTATTCTCTTAGCCATTTTGCTTTGCCTCCATTACTTTTTGCCGGTGGTCTTCTCGCCCGCATGGCCCTTGAAGGTACGGGTGGGAGCGAACTCTCCGAGCTTGCAGCCGACCATATCCTCGGTGATGTAGACGGGGACGTGCTTGCGACCGTCGTGGACCGCGATCGTATGTCCGACCATCTCGGGGAAGATCGTAGAAGAACGCGACCAGGTCTTGATGACCTTCTTCTCGTTGGCCTCGTTCATGGCGATGATTCTCTTGATCAGCCTCTCTTCGACGAAAGGCCCTTTCTTTACAGATCTGCTCATTCTTCAATCCTCCGCTTAGTTTATACGCTTGATAATAAACTTGTTGCTCTTGTTCTTCTTTCTCGTCTTGTAGCCGAGTGTCGGAACGCCCCACGGGGTAACAGGGCTGGGCATACCGATGGGCGATTTGCCCTCGCCGCCGCCGTGCGGGTGGTCGTTGGGGTTCATGACCACGCCTCTGACGGTCGGTCTGACGCCCATGTGACGATGACGTCCCGCCTTGCCGATGCTGACGATCTCGTGCTCGAGATTGCCGACTTGACCGACGGTTGCTCTGCACTTGACGGGGACGACTCTCATCTCGCCGCTGGGGAGTCTGAGCGTCGCGTACTTGCCCTCTTTCGCCATCAGCTGAGCGCTGCCGCCTGCGGCTCTCGCGATCTGGCCGCCTCTGCCGGGCTGCATCTCGATGTTGTGGACGAGGGTACCGACGGGGATCTTTTCGAGCGGAAGCGCGTTGCCTGCCTTGATGTCCGCGTTCTCGCCGCTGACGACGACGTCGCCGACTTGCAGTCCGACGGGAGCGAGGATGTATCTCTTCTCGCCGTCCGCATAGTGCAACAGCGCGATGTTGGCGCTTCTGTTGGGATCGTACTCGATCGAAGCGACCTTTGCGGGGACTTCGTCCTTGTTGCGTTTGAAGTCGATGATGCGATATTTGTTGCGGTTGCCGCCGCCGATGTGTCTGACGGTGATCCTGCCGTTTGCGTTGCGGCCGCCCGTCTTGCTCCTGCTTTGGAGCAGGCTCTTCTCCGGCTTGGTCGTAGTGATCTCGTCAAACGAGAGGCTCGTCATATGACGGCGACCGTCCGAAGTGGGATTGTATCTTTTGAGTGCCATTCTGTGTTCCTCCTATCAGGACAAGCTCTCGAAGAACTCGATGGGCTTGCTGTCCTTGGAAAGCTGAACGATCGCCTTTTTGAAGGAAGAGGTGGTGCCCTCGTATCTTCCCATGCGCTTCTTCTTTCCGTCGTAGTTAGAGGTGTTTACCTTTTCTACCTTGACTCCGAATATGTCCTCGACGGCGACTTTGATCTGGGTCTTGGTCGCTCTCTTGTCCACCTTGAAGGTGTACCTCTTGGACTGTATGCCGTCATAACTCTTCTCGGTCAGCATGGGGCTGACGATGATGTCGTACTTGTTCATTATTCGGTTACCTCCTCGGCGCCGTACTTGGCGTTGAGCTTTTCGACAGCCGCTTTGGTGACAAAGCACTTCGCGTTGGCGGCGAGCTCATATACGTTGACGAGATCGACGTTGGCGACAGTCAGACCGGGGATGTTGCCGCTCGCTCTGAGCACCTTGACGTCATCGGTATCGGTGACGACGAGGACCTTGCCGCTCGTGCCGAACTTCTTGAGGATGTCGGCCATCAACTTGGTCTTGGCATCTTTGAGCTCGAGCTTGTCGAGGACGATCATGCCGCCGTCGGCGACTCTCGCCGAAAGAGCGCTCAAGAACGCCGCTCTCTTCATCTGCTTGTTGAGTTTTTGCGAAAAATCTCTCTGCTTGGGCGCAAAGACAACGCCGCCGCCTGTCCATTGCGGGCTGCGGATGGAGCCTTGTCTTGCTCTGCCGGTGCCCTTTTGGCGCCACGGCTTTTTGCCTCCGCCTCTGACCTCGCTGCGCGTCAAAGTGCTCTTGTTTCCCTGTCTCTGATTGGCGAGATAGGCGACGACAGCTTGATGCACGAGGGGCTCGTTGTACTCGCAGCCGAAGACCTTCTCACTGACTTCGATGCTGCCCGTCTTCTTCGCGCTTGTATTGAATACGTCTAAGTTCATCATTTTCACGCTCTCCTACTTATGCCTTGCAGGACGTCTTGACGACGACCATGCCGCCCTTGGGACCGGGGATCGCTCCCTTGACGAGAAGGAGATTGCGCTCCTTGTCAACTCTGACGACGGTCAGGTTCTGCACCGTGACGCGCTCGTTGCCCCAATGTCCGGACATCTTCTTGTTCTTGAACACTCTCGACGGGGTCGAGTTGGCGCTCAAAGAACCGACGCCTCTGTGGTAACCGGAACCGTGTGCCATCGGTCCGCAATGCTGATTCCATCTCTTGATCGCACCGGTAAAGCCTTTGCCCTTGCTGGTGCCGACGACGTCCACCTTGTCGCCTTCTGCGAAGACGTCGCAAGTGATCGCGCTGCCCACTTCGAGCGAGCTGCAGTCGTCAAGTCTGAACTCTTTGAGCCAACGCTTGACTTCGACGTTCGCCTTCTTGAAGTGTCCCTTGACGGGCTTGTTCACGTTCTTCTCCTTGATGGATCCGAAAGCTACCTGCACGGCGTCATAGCCGTCCTTGTCCACGGTCTTCTTTTGCACAACGGGGCAGGGTCCTGCCTCGACGACCGTCACCGGGATCACAATGCCGTCTTCGGTGAAGACTTGGCTCATTCCCAGTTTCTTTCCAATGATTGCTTTATTCATAGATAAAGTTCACCTCCGAATATTTGCCGCGTCGCGGCCTGTTGTCAAAATTTGATCTTTATGTCTACGCCTGCGGGCAGATTGAGCTTCTCGAGCGCCGTCATCGCCGCCTTGGTCGGGCTGTAGATGTCGATGAGTCTCTTGTGAGTGCGCAATTCGAATTGCTCTCTGCTGTCCTTGTCCTTGTGGACAGCGCGCAGTCTCGTCACGACTTCTTTCTCGGTCGGGAGCGGAATGGGTCCGCCGACTTTTACGCCGCATCTCGTGACGGTCTCGACGATCTTGCTTGCAGCTTCGTCGATAAGGTTGTGGTCATAGGCTCTGAGCCTGATTCTGATGATAAGTCCTGCCATGTTTTTCTCCTTTCCTAACTTGATTCACGCATCCGTGTGTTTCGCATCGCCGCATTTGAAAAGGCGGGCAGTCCGCCTCCGTTAGTCGCCCGATCATTCGGACATTTGTCCGCATAAGTTCTCCCTTGACGGGTAACCTTATGCTTCATCCCGATGCAACGTGCAGATGGTATTATAGAGTTACGGCAAAATTAAGTCAAATGTTTTGCGCAAAAAAGGCAAAATCGAAATGTAAAATTTATGTAAAATTTTTCAAATAAGCCGTATCTCGGCTGAATCGAAAACTCTTGTTTATTTTCACTCCCCTGCTCCGCATCTTTTTCGTCAAGTATCCGTGACGCTGTTTTTTTATTGCAACGCCAAGAAAGCCTCTACAATGCCGCCGTCACACGGCACGTCGCCACGCGACTGTCAAGCAAGGGTGACGCTGTTTTTTATCGCAACGCCAAGAAAGCCCCCACAATGCCGTCGCCACGCGACCAGCCGCCACACGGCACGTCGCCACGCGACCACGGCATTTATATATATCAATATATATGGCCGTGTCACTGCCCGAGCAAGAAGTCGAGGGCATTGATCGTCTTGATCCCGTCGTGGTCGGGGACGAAGATGTCGTCGAGCGTGATGATACATTTGGGGCGATTGTCCCTGATCTCTTTGAGCGGACGCAGCTCTTGCGCGAGCTTGGCTTCGTCGGCGACGGTGACTGCGACTTGGATGTAGGAGATTTCGCCGTTGCGGTCCTGGACGACAAAGTCGACTTCTTTGTCCCCGATCTTGCCGGTAGTGACGCGATATCTGCGGCGTTTGAGCTCCAAGAATACTAGATTTTCCAAGATCTGCGACAGCTCCAAAGTGCTGTTGTTGAGGATATAGTGTTTGAAACCGATGTCGGCGACGTAATATTTGTTGATCAATTTCAAATATTCTTTGCCGACGATATCGTATCTGTCCGCCTTGAACACAAAGAAACAGTCGCGCAGCGTATCGAAATAGGAATCAATAGTGTTGTAGGACGCCTTTATGCCATTGGAGTTGAGAGTGTCGGAAACGCGCTTGACAGAAGTCAAACAGCCGATATTGTAGAGCAAATATCGCAACAACGCGTCGACGAGCTGTCTGCTTGCGGCGGTATTGCGTTTGAGCACGTCTTTCTCCAAAATGGAGCGATAGACGCTCTCGATGTATTCGCGTTGTTCTGCACTGCCCTTTTCGAACATCAACGCGCCGGGCAGTGCGCCATAGGTGATATAGTCCATGAACAGCGTCCTTCTGTCTGTGCCGCCGAAATGATCGCAATATTCGCGGAAAGACAACGGCAACACATTGATCTCCACATAGCGACCTGTCAGCAAAGTCGCGATCTCGGACGACATAAAGCGCGCATTGGAGCCTGTGATGTAGATGTCCGCATCGGGGTCTATAAAAAGGCTGTCCACGACCTTTTCAAATTCCGGGACTTGCTGGATCTCGTCGAGAAAAATGTATGTCTTTTCGCCTTTGGAGAGCTTGGACTTCAAGTAAGAATGAAGCGCGTATTTGTCCAACAGCGGCGCATTGGACATATCCTCAAAGTTGAGCTTGACAATGCGCTGTTGCGGCACTCCGTCGGCAAGCAGCTCGGCAATATAGAGATCAAAAATTGTGGACTTGCCCACTCTTCGCATCCCCGTAACCACCTTGATGAGCTGTTTGTCTTTGAAACTCTTCAGCCATTCCGTATATTGCTTGCGCGGTATCAATGCCATTGTCTCACCTCAAAGACAGTATAACCCGAAAAAGAGCCCGTGTCAATACAAAATTGAAATCTTTCCCTAAAAAGCAAAAAAGTTTTCAATTTCACAAAAAAAGAGAAAAGCCTTGCAATACAAGCATTTTCAGGCAATATTAACGACCGAGCGAAAATCAAATTGAAAACTTTCCCGAAAAAGCGAAAAAGTTTTCAATTTCGTCTGCAACAAAAAGGGACGCCCGAAGGCGTCCCCGATCGCTCTGCCGTCAGCTTCTGCCGTGCACAAGCTCGTAGTTGAGGACGGAGTTGTCGAAGGATGTCCCAAGCGGATTGTCCGCATTGTCGGACGCGAAGTCCGCTGTGGAGATCAAGCTCATATATGCCGTATAGGTTCTGAAAATCACTCGCTTCGAATACTCTACGGTGCTCATGCCCATATTTGCATAATCGTTTATCGTAGCTCCTACTTCCACTCTCAGTATCACCAAATTGGTGTATTGATTTGCATGATCTGAGCTTCCGTCTTTCTTCGCGAAATAACTGTCATAGTCGCTATTCGCCAGCTCCTTCTTGATGTCGGAATTCTTGATCATGCTCTCATCGATCAGGACCTGCGGATCAGATCTGTTCTTCCAATTGTAGACATCGACAAAGCCTTTGAAGTTGATCGTCGACGACACCGTCCAGATCTGTATCGCAGCGGTAGCCGAATTTTCCAATACGGAGTTCTCGATCGTGATCGTATTGCCGGGTTCACTGTTGGATCCTGCTTTTATCACTGCGTCCCAAGAATTGCGATGGATACTGCTCTTGATATTCACCGTCGACGAGCCGACGCGATAGTGCTGCCCGCCGTTTTCCGTCAAACAATGGTTAACATTAAAGACAGGCGTCGTGGGCGCGGTCGAGCCGTTGGATACAAAGAACGCACCATAGCCTTCAAAAGCAGTTGCGTCTACTTTCGAATTTCCAGTATTGGCTCCCGACATATGGACGTCGGTGATGTTGATCGTCTTGGCGACCCACTCAATGCGGAACACGTCATAGCCCTTTGAGACAAGTCCGCTGACATCCCATTTGAGCGCGTTGCCGTAGAGGTTGAGCGTGTTGGGCGAATGCCCTGCCTCGGGATAGTCTTCCTCTGCGCCGGACCATTCGCAGTCGATAAACACAAAGCCGTCGCTCTTTTGCGCGTTTTGCGGCGCGGTCATTTGGGCTTGGATGACGACGTTGCTCTCGTTGCCGTCCTTCATGATCGCGTTGTACAGATCGCTCCAGCTCCCCGACACATTGGTATAGCCGTCGAGGACGTGGACGGTGACGGTCTTGATGACTGTCTTGCCGCTGTCCGTCTTGATGCGGTATTGCAGCTGCGATGTACCGGGCTTGGTCACCGTCAATTGAGTGCCGCTGATCGAGCCGACGTTGCCGTCAGTGAGAGTATAGCTGCTGCCGCCTGGGATAGCCGCGCCGAGGTTGACGGTGTTGTTGGCGGAATTGCCTGCGATGTAGCCCACTCTGTAATCATACAGCTCGAGCCCGTTGTTGCTGTCCTTGACGATGACGGGAGCGTTGCAGTCGTCGCAAAGTCCGTCGCCGTCCATATCATAGCAGTCGGCGTTGAGCGCAAAGCCCGCATAGACGATTACGCTTATCTTGTCGGGATCGGCGAAGTAGTTGTCGAAGTTGAACAGCTTGGTGCATTGAGCGTCCTCATACCACCCTGTGAATTCGAGCACGCCGTTGGACGGCTTGGCGGCTATCGACGACGAGGTGTCGTCGGTGATCTGCTGAACATTGAAGATCTCGCCGTTGGCGTAGTAGGTGATGTCGACCTGTGCGCGCTCAAAACCTGCATAGACCGTCACGCTGACCTTGCCGGGGTCGGCGAAGTAGGCGTCAAAGTCAAACAACTCTGTGCACGCCTCGTCGGCGAACCAGCCGATGAACGTATAGCCCGACTTGACCGGGACGGTCTTTATCTCTTCGGTGACGGACTCGGTGATCGTCTGCGTGTCGTGGACTTGGTCGCCATTCATATAGACGATCTGCACGGCGAGCTTTTCAAAGCCGGCATAGACGGTCGCGCCGCTCTTGTCCGCATTGGCGAAGTAGGCGTCAAAATCGAACAACGTCTTGCAAGCCGCGTCCGCGTACCAACCGGTGAACGCATAGCCGTTCTTGGACGGAGCGTCGGAGATCGGCTCGGCGGTGTTGACGTTGACGCTCTGCGTCCTGAACACTTCGCTGCCGTTCATATAGGTGAGCTGCACCACTCTGATCGCAAAGCCGGCATAGATCGTGGTCTCGCTCGCCTTGTTCGCATTGGCGAAATATTCTTCGAACACGAACTCTATCGTGCAATCTGCATCTGCGTACCAGCCCGTGAAGTCATAGCCCGGTCTTGTCGGAGTCTCCGCGATTGCGGCGT
>CALWKR010000054.1 GCA_944381315.1 uncultured Christensenellaceae bacterium | reverse complement strand
CTCGATTTGTTTGCGTGAACTTACTCCGCCTTTGCGTAAACGCTCACTTGCTTCTTGTCCTTGCCCTTGCGCTCGAACTTGACGACGCCGTCGATCAAAGCATAGAGAGTGTCGTCGCTGCCCTTGCCGACGTTGGTGCCGACATGGAACTTGGTGCCTCTCTGCCTGACCAAGATGCTGCCTGCGGTGACGAATTGACCGTCCGACCTCTTGACGCCAAGGCGCTTGGCCTCAGAATCTCTGCCGTTGCGGGTGGAGCCGCCGCCCTTCTTGTGAGCAAAAAGCTGTATATTGATAAACATCTTATTTTACCTCCAATTCGATGAAATCGGAATAGCCTTGGTTGAGGTCGTACACGCCCAGGAGCATGGTTTCGAGCACCACGTCGCAGTCGTGTCTGATCGACGCTTCCATATCGTCGGGCAAGGTCATCTTGAGATAGCCTTCTTTGCCGACCTTGTAATCGAGATTGATCCCGACCACTTGGAAGAGCCCCAGCGCCGCCGTTTGCACTATCGACGAGAGCGCCGCGCAGACGATGTCTTCGCCCTCTTCGCCGTAGCCGGTGTGCCCTTTGCACTCGACCGAAACTATTCTGTTGTTGCGTCTTTTGACGACAACGTGTGTCATTACGCCTTGATCTCTGCGATCTTGAGCGCGGTGAAGGGCTGTCTGTGACCCTGACGCTTGCGCTCGTTCTTCTTCGCTTTGTACTTGAAGACGACGATCTTCTTTGCCTTGTCCTGCGCGACGACTTCTGCCACAACGCTTGCCTTCGCTGCATCTGCACCAAGGACTACGTTGCCGTTGTCGCAAAGCATGACGACGGACAATTCGACCTTGTCGCCGACATTGGCATCCAGCTTCTCGACCTTGACGATCTGATCCTTCTCGACCTTGTACTGTTTGCCTCCGCTTGTAACGATTGCGTACATTAGATTACCTCCTCTTTCCAGTCTCGCTGACTCGGGTGCTGCCGTGCATGGCAAAACTTGAGACCCTTCTCATGCGGCTCGCGATATATAATAGCATAACGCGCGCGGACTGTCAAACAAAATCTCGGGATTTTTGCAAAAAGTGCCTGTGCGGAGTCCCTATCTCACTGCTCGCTCGGATGAAAATGCTCGAATATCCTCTGCGCCGTCGACGCGTCTATGCCCTTGACGCAGGCGAGCTGCTCGGCGGTCGCGTTCTTGATGTTGGAGATCGTCCCGAAGTGCGAAAACAGCAATTTCACGCGCGCGTCGCCGACTCCCTGCACAGACAGCAGCTCGCTGACGGTCTGCGACTTCTTGCGCAATTGGCGATGGAAAGTGATCGCAAAGCGGTGCGCCTCGTCCCTGATGCGCTGCAAGAGCTTGAGCGCATAGCTGTTGCGCGGCAAGATGACGGGCTCGCTCCTGCCGGGCAGGAACACTTCTTCTTCCCTCTTCGCGAGGCTGATGAACGGGATGTCGGTGATCCCGAGCTCATGCACGATCTCCATGACCGACGACAATTGACCCTTGCCGCCGTCGATGACGATCAAGTCGGGACGCGCGCCGAGGCTCTCGTCCTCAGAATGCTCTTTGAGCTCCGTCAAACGGCGCGTCAGCGTCTCTTGCAAACTCGCAAAGTCGTCATTGCCTTCCACCGTCTTGATGCGGAACTTGCGGTACGCCGCCTTGTCCGGCTCCCCGTTGGTGAACACGACCATCGACGCGACCTTGTTGGTGCCGCTGATGTGAGAGATATCGTAGCACTCCATACGCGACGGCATGCGATCCAAATGCAGATATTCCTGCAACTGCATGACCGCGCCGATCGTCATATTGTCTTGGCGCTCGCGCACGGACAGCGACTTTTCGAGATAGTCGCGCGCGTTGGACGCCGCCATGTCGCACAGCTGTCTGCGCACGCCTTGGCGCGGCGTGATGACGTTGAGCTTTTTGCCGAACTTCTCGCACAGATATTCTTGCAATACGCCCGCGTCCTCGATGTCTTGCGAGACGACGACTTCGTCGGGCGCGATGACGTCGCCGTCATAAAAGCGCATGACGAAGTTGGACAACGTGATCGACTCGTTGAGTCCGAAGTCGTTGACGACGAACTTGTCGCCGCCGACGATCTTGCCCTTGCGGACAAAGAGCACCGCGACCACGGTGTTGAGCCCGCTGCTCTCGATCGCGAATACGTCCAGATCGAAATCCTTGGGCAGCGCGCCCACCTGCCTGCGCACGAGCTTGTCCAGCACTTGCAGCTTTTGGCGGTACGACATTGCCAGCTCGAACTCTTCGCGCTCCGCCGCCGCCGTCATCTTGTCGGTCAAGATCTTGGCGACGCTCTTGTCGTTGCCGGACAAAAACGCGATGACGTCCTTGATGATCGCGCCGTAATCTTCCTTGGAGATCTTGCCCGCGCACGGCGCATGGCAACGCCCGATATGGTAGTTGAGACAAGGTCTGTGCGACGGCGAGATGTGCTTGAAGTCGAGCTTGCACTCGCGCAGACAGAACGCGCTGTTGATCAGATCGGTGATCTCCTTGGCGGTGATGCCTATCATATAGGGGCCGAAATATTTGGAACCGTCGTTGCGCAGCTTGCGCACGACTTCCACGCGCGGAAAATCTGCCTTGACGTCTATCTTGATAAACGGATAATTTTTGTCGTCTTTGAGCAGAATGTTGTAGGGCGGCTTGTGCGTTTTTATCAAGTTGTTTTCCAGCACGAGCGCCTCGACTTCGTTGCGCGTGATGATGTACTTGATGTCCTCGACCTTTTGCACAAGTTTGAGCACCTTCTCGGTGCGATTGGACTTGTTGCCGAAATATTGGTGCACGCGCTTGAACAGATCCCTCGCCTTGCCGACATAGAGGATCTGTCCGCTCGCTCCGTACATTATGTAGACGCCGCTGCTGTGCGGCAGGTCTTTGAGAACAGAAGCCGTATCCATAAGCAAATGATAGCACAACCGCGGCGTTTTTGCAACCGCGCGAAGCGCAGCAGCTCAGCCTCTGCGCCTGCGGTTGAGATTGCGCGCGCCCGTCATCATCACGTCCGACACATACGGATTGGAGATCGCATACAGCGTCAGCCTCCCCGCCTTGCGCGACGCCACTATACCTGCGTCGCGGAGCAGCCGCAATTGGTGCGACACGGTGCTCTGTTCGGCAGACAGCAGATAGCACAGATCGGCGACGCAAAGCTCCTTCATCGACAGCGCGGACAAGATCTTGAGCCGCGTTTGATCCGAAAACACCGCAAAAAACCGCGCTATCCCCGACAGCGCGCCCGACTGCGGCATGCTGTCCATTATGCTCCTCTCCTGACGCTCGTCCACCGTCAGGCAACCGCGATATGGCGACATGACTACCTCCCGCGGCGCGAATACGCGCCGACATATGAGCATATTATATAGCGACCGACGGCGCAAAAAATCGCGCCTTTTGTCGGAATAGCTCTTTTTGGAGGGATCATGAACTCGAATCTCTTGCTGTTGCTCTTGCTGGCGATGAACAACAACGGCGGCGCCGCCAATTCCTGCGATCCGCTGTCGCTGATCTTTTGCTGCCTGTCCTTCGCCAACTGCCTCGGCTGCCGCGCCGCAGACATAGGTCAAAACATCTGCCCCGGAGCCTCAACGTAAAGACGGCGCGGAACTTCCGCGCCGCCCCG
Source organism: uncultured Christensenellaceae bacterium (assembly GCA_944381315.1). Lineage (GTDB taxonomy): Bacteria > Bacillota > Clostridia > Christensenellales > UBA3700 > Ornithoclostridium. The sequence continues at coordinate 3,622 of CALWKR010000054.1, read as the reverse complement.
CACGGCGGTCTCAGGCGTACCAGCCGCACGGATTGATGAAGTAGGGAGCGCAGCGCGCACACGAACAGCCGCGCGTGGAATTGTTGCAGCAAACAGGGCTGTCGCATGGCAATATGCATGCCGAAAAGTCAAAGCCATAGAACATGACATCACCTCCTAAGTATACGCGAGGCATATGCGTTCGCGGCTCACGCTCTCCGCTTTCATGATATGACGACGGCGCGCGCCTTGTGCGCGCTTTTTTCTTTTGCGCTATCTTGCAAGACTTGCGCCGACGACGAAGAAGCACTCGGCGCGCTCTCGAGTATGCGTCGCCCCATCGCCGAGATCGCGCAGCGTCTTGTTTTTTTCGAGCTTACGACTCCTTTCTCTCTCGACAAACAAACGGCGGCAAGCTCACGCTTACCGCCGTTAGTATCAATTATTTTCAATTAGTATCAATTAGTATCGCGTATTGCGCCGTAGTCACAACAATATGCAGAGCACTCCGCCCCTGCCCTCGTTGACTATCCTCGACACCGTCTTGCGCAGCTTGGCGCGCGCGTCCTCGGGCATAGACGTCAGCTTGCCGGTCAAGCCGTCCTTGGCGAGCACGTTGAGCGACTTGCCGAGCATATTGGTCTGCCATATCCCCTCGGTGTCGTCGCCGAACGTATCCAGCCAATCTCTGACCATGTCCTCGTCCTGCGCCTCCGTGCCGAGAATGGGATTGACCTCTGTCTCGACGTCCACCTTCATGATATGATAGGATGGCGCGCTCGCGCGCATGCGTATCCCGAAACGCGAGCCCTTCTTGACCACCTCGGGACGCTCGAAGTCCATGTCGTCCAGCTCGGGCGCGGTCACGCCGTAGCCGTAGTTGTCCGCGTCCTCGATCGCGGACGCGATCTTGTCATAGCGGCGCTTGGCTTCGCTCATCTCTTTGAGTGCACCGACGAGCTTGAACTCGTCGCTTATGTCCACGCCGCACTGCTCGGACAGCACCTTGTAGAACAGCCCCGACTTGGGCTTGACGTCAAGCACTATCCTGCCCTTGCCGTAGTCCGCCTCTATGCCGTCCAGCTTGTCGATGTCCTCGCTGTCGTCGAACATAGTCGAGAAAACGGCATAGTCCGCCATGACGTGCGCCTTGTCCGCATATGCGGCAACTCTCGCGATCACATCGGCGACGATATCGTTGTCGCGCGGCAATGCTCGCAGCCATGACGGCAGCTTTGCGCCCACGCTCTCGATAGGGAATTGCCCGAGCACGCTCTTGACGATCTCGACGAGCGCGTCGTTGTCCATCGCGGCGACGTTTTGGATGATGACGGGAACGCGATATTCCTCCCTCATCGCGGCGGCGAGCTTCTTGGTCTCGGAGTCGCGCTCGTGGCGCGTGTTGAGCACGATCACATACGGCTTGCCGAGCTGCGCGAGCTCGTTTGCGACAGCTCGCTCGGCGTTGACGTATTCGGCGCGCTTGGCGCTCGTCACGCTGCCGTCGCTAGTCACGAGCACGCCTATCGTGGAGTGATCTCTGATGACTTTTTGGGTGCCGAGCTTCGCCGCTTCGTCGAACGGCATCTTCTCGTCGCTCCACGGCGTGTCGACGAGCCTGATCTCGCCGCTGCCGTCCGCCTGCAACGCCGACGGGATCATATAGCCTACGCAGTCGATCAATCTGACGCGCGCCTGCTGTCCGTCGCCGAGCGCGATACTCTCGCCGTTGTCGGGCACGAACTTGGGCTGAGTCGTCATGACCGCCTTGCCGTCCGCGGACTGAGGCAACTCGTCCGTCACGCGGCGACGGCGGTTCTCGTCTTTGATGTTGCCGAGCAGCGCAAGCTCCGCAAACTTCTTTATGAACGTGGACTTGCCCGTCCTCACGGGTCCCACGACTCCTATATAGATATCCCCGTTTGTCCTCTCGGCGATATCGCGGTACAAATCGAATTGCTGCATAAATACCTCCACGGCTTTGTTCGATATATGATATTCGCCGTCGGGAAGATTATGCAAAACGCGCCGCGCGCGGCGACGCGCCATATTCGTCTTTGCTCACAAACAACGCAAACTCAGAACGATAAGCGTCGCGTCGACTCGATCCGCGCGACAAGCTCGCGACAACGATCGCAAACTCTGCAAAGCTGCGCGAACAGCCTTGACGCGGCGCCAAAGCTTTCGCGATCTCAAAAGCCGTTCCGCTCGTCTTCCGCAAATTTGCGACAAAAAAGCGGCGCACGCATTTCGCGCACGCCGCTCCGAAAAGCCTTTCAGCCTTTGAGCCCCATTTCTTGCCGAGCCATGTTCTCTACGACGACGTCGTAGATATCGCCGACTTCGGCGCAATATTCAAGCACTTTCCACGGGGTGTCGGTGTGGAAGTGGATCTTGATCAACTCGTCGTCCCCAACCACGAGCAGACAGTCGCCCTTGATGTTTTGCTCGATATACTCCCTGATCTCGTCGGCGCTGAGGTCTTCGCCGTCGATCAAGAGCTGCGTATCAAAAGTGTATTCCGTCATATCTCCCTCACAGTGTCGAACCGTTGACTTTGGCGGCTTCGAGGCTGTGCTCATACCTCTTCACGCTCGCGTCGATGTCCTTGTGGCTCGCGGCGTTGCTGTACTTGTCGATGTCGACGACGCAGCGCTGCTCGTGGTGCAGGCTCAGCGCGCCGTTGAGGCAGCCGCCCTCACACGCCATGCCCTCGAAGAAATTCGCGGCGGCTCTGCCGAGCTTGAGCTTGAGCAGATTGACCTTGCACTCCTCGAGTCCGCTCATAGAGACGGGGTTGATGTTGTCGACTCCCATGGTCTTGGCGACGTTGACGATGCCTTGTGTTATGCCGCCCGACTTGGCGAAGATCCTGCCGTAGTAGGACGCGTCATCCACCGGGCAGTCGTCCATTGCGTGCAGATCGATGTCGCGCGCGTCGAAGAATGCTTGCAACTCCTCGAACGACAGCACGCTGTCGATGCCGCCCTTGGTCTTGGGCAGGCGGTACTCCAATTTCTTGCTGGTGCAGGGGCCTATGAACACGCACTTGGCGGTCGGGTCTTCGCGCTTGATGATGAACGCAGCCTCCACCATCGGAGAGACGGACGAGGACACATACTTGGCGAGCTCGGGGAAGTTCTTCTCCACGAACATGACGAAGGACGGACAGCAGGACGTCGTCAAGATGCCTCTCTCCTTGAATTCCTTTGCCTCGTGATAGAGCGTGACGTCGGCGCCCATAGCCGCCTCGGCGATGTCGTAGAAACCGAGCTTTTTGAGCGCGGTCGCTATCTTGGGCAGCGGCACTCCGACGAATTGGCTCGCGATCGACGGCGCGATGACCGCATAGACGTGATACTTGGTGTTGTTCTCCGACTTTTTGAGGATGTCTAGCACGTCCATGATGAAGGACTTGTCGACGATCGCGCCGAACGGGCACTGATAGACGCACGCGCCGCAGGCGACGCACTTGTCGTTGTCGATGACCGCCTTCTTGTTTTCGTCCATCTTGATGGCGCCGACTTTGCAGCTGCGGACGCACGGTCTGCGCTGCTCGATGATCGCGCTGTACGGGCAAGCCTTGGCGCATCTGCCGCACTCGACGCATTTCTCCTTGTCGATGACCGGCTTGTTGTTGACG
>CALWKR010000053.1 GCA_944381315.1 uncultured Christensenellaceae bacterium | reverse complement strand
CGTCGTCACGCCGTCTTCGCAGGCGACGACGGAGCCGCGGCTGCGCTCTTGGATGTCGCCCTTGTACGGCTCATAGTCTTTGAAGACGTTGGTCATGACGCCGAAGCCGCGAGTATCCGTCAGCATCTCGCCGCGGTAGCCGATGAGGCAGCGCGCGGGGATGGAGAAAGTCAATCTCGTGCCGCCGCGGTCGTCGGGAGTCATGTCTTCGAGCTCGCCTTTGCGCGCGCCGAGCTTGTTCATGACCGTGCCGACATATGCGTCGGGGACGTCGACGACGACGGTCTCGATAGGTTCGCACTTGACGCCGTCGATCTCGCGGAAGATGACTTTGGGGCGCGAGACTTGGAACTCATAGCCCTCTCTGCGCATCGTCTCGATGAGGATGGACAGGTGCAGCTCTCCTCGTCCGAACACTTGGAAAGCCTCTGTCGTATCGGTCTCTTTGACGCGCATGCTGACGTTGGTCTGCACTTCGCGGAAAAGCCTTGCGCGCAGATGTCGGCTCGTGACGAACTTGCCCTCTTTGCCTGCAAACGGCGAGTCGTTGACCATGAAGGTCATTGACAGAGTGGGCTCGTCGATCGCGACGAAGGGGAGCGGATCGGGGCAGTCGCTGTCGCAGACCGTTTCGCCGATGTTGAGATCCTGCATGCCGCTCAGCGCGATGATGTCGCCGACGGTACCCTTGTCCGCTTCGACGCGGCGCAGTCCTTCATATTGATAGAGCTTGACGACTTTTTCGTGAGTGACGGTGCCGTCCGTATGGCAGAGCGCGGCGAGCTGCCCGCTGCGGATAGTGCCGCGGACGATCTTGCCTATGCCTATCCTGCCTACATAGTCGTCGTAGTCGACGTTGCAGATGATCGCCTGCAAGCCGGCGGTATCGTCGCCTTCGGGAGCGGGGATCTCTGAAACGATCGTGTCCAGCAGCGGACGCATATCCGTGCCGGTCTTGCCCTGTTCGAGCGTAGCCCAACCCTGTTTCGCGCTGGCGTAGACGACCTTGAAGTCGATCTGTTCGTCATTGGCGCCCAGCTCCAAAAACAGCTCCAAGACCTCGTCTATGATCTTGTCGAAGTCGCATCCGCGGTCGACCTTGTTGATGACGACGATCGGTTTTTTGTTGAGGCCGAGCGCTTTTTTGAGCACATATCGAGTCTGCGGCATGCAGCCCTCGACCGCGTCGACGAGCAGCAGCACGCCGTCCACCATGGACAAGATGCGCTCCACCTCTCCGCCGAAGTCGGCGTGTCCCGGGGTGTCTACGATGTTGATCTTGACGCCGTTGTAGTGTACGGCGGTGTTCTTTGCGAGGATCGTGATCCCGCGTTCGCGCTCCAAAGCGTTGCTGTCCATCACGCGGTCCGCGACGGCTTCGCCTTCGCGGAAGACTCCGTTCTGTTTGAGCAGCTGGTCGACCAGCGTCGTCTTGCCGTGGTCGACGTGGGCGATGATCGCGATGTTCCTAACGTCTTTCCTGATCATGTTCTTTTGTATATCCTCAAAAAATTTTATACGAATCTTTTCATCAGCCTTGCGAACAGCTTGCCGTCATGGGCGGCGGCGAAGCAATAGCGCCCGTCGCGCAGGCTCCCGGGATTGATCAGCCGCACTCCGTCGACTTCGATGTCCTCGGGGATGTGAGTGTGACCGAAGAACGCGTATCTCGCGCCCCTCTCTTTCGCGAGGGAGGCGAGGGGATGCAGATCGCGCTTGACTCCGAGAGTATGCCCGTGAGTGAGCAAGATGCGCACTCCGTCCGCGACGTCGACGATGTCGTCCGCGCCGTCGCAGGGATCGTTGTTGCCTCTGACCCAGACCAGCTTGTCGCCGAAGGCTTGCCCGAGCAGCATGATCTCGCGCAAGCCGTCGCCGAGGTGGTATATCCTGTCCGCCTCGTCGAGCAAGGCGAAGAACTCGTCCGACCGCGGCAAAAAGCCGTGCGAATCGGAGAGCACGATGATGTTCATGAATGCAGCGCGCGTTTGAGTGCCGCGAGCGCGCGGGCGCGGTGGCTGACGGCGTTCTTTTCGTCGGCGCTCGCCTGGGCGAACGTCTTTTCCAGCTCCGTGCAGAAGAAGAGGGGATCGTATCCAAAGCCTCCGTCGCCGCGATATTCGTCCAAGATCTCGCCCTCGACTCGGCCTTCGCCGCTTATCGACGAGCCGTCGGGACGCACGAGCGCGATCGCGCTGACGAAGTAAGCGCGTCTGTCGCGCGGCAAAGTCTTTTCGCGCTCTCTGAGATTTTTGAGCAACAATTCGTTGTTGGCGCGGTCGTCGCACGGCTCTCCTGCATAGCGCGCGGAATAGACTCCGGGCGCGCCGCCGAGACAGGGCACGCAAAGGCCGCTGTCGTCCGCAATGACTGCGGCGTCGGGGCGCAGATCGTGGATCGCCTTCGCCTTTATGTACGCGTTTTGGGCAAAGGTATCGCCCGTCTCTTCGATGTCGACGTCGACTCCCGCTTCGGACAGCGAGAGGACGCGGCTGAATTCGTCCGCGAGTATGGCGCGGATCTCGGCGAGTTTGTGCGCGTTGTGAGACGCGAGGATACATATCGGCTTAGTCATTTTTTTGCTCCCTGTCGACGACCTCGACCGCGACGTTGGGCGCGTGCTTGCGCACCGCGTCGGCAAAGTCGTCAAAGTGTTTGCCCGAGATGACCACGCGCTCGAACTTGGACTGCGCGCCCGTCATCTCGTCCTTCAAAGTGCCGTTCTTGCTTACGGAATAATAGATCAGCATCATCGTCTTTGCGGTGTCGTAGCGGATGAGCCAAATGTCCTTGTAGGGCATAAAGGCAAAGAAGACGCCGATGTTGCGCACCACTCCCTTGGACGTCAGTGTGTAACCCGAACCGCACAGCGTCGCCGTCATCACGACCAGCACCGCCGCGAGCACCGCGATCGCGACCGCGTCGAGCACGGGATCGGGCGACATCATGCCTGCGGCTTGAGCCAAGCGCATGGAGTTGACGACGATGCAAGCCGATGATATAATGATCACTGCGATGCTGCACGCGATCAAAGGCGCGCGCATTCGATAGGCGTAATGCTTTTTCATAGAGGATATTATAAACCAAAAGCGCGTCGATTACAACTAAAACGCGGGGTGCACGCATGATATTCGGCAAGATAACGGAGGGACACAAGTCCCTGATAGACAGCTATCTCGCTCGCACGGACTATCCGGGCAGCGACTATTCCATGCTCTATTTGAGCGGCTGGGATTTTTTCGACTTTGAGCGCAGCATGCAGATCTGCGAGGCAAACGGCGCCGTCTACATACGCTTCGTACCCAATCTTCTCGACGGCGACGAGGAGGGGGACAGCAACGGTTTTGTCTATATGCCGCCGCTGACCGAGCAGAGCAATTTCGCGGCGGCGACCGACGCATTGCGAGAGCATTGCAGGCGAGAGGGAGAGCAATTCTATGTCACGTCATGCCGCCCTCAAGAGTTCGCGCTGCTCGATCCGTCGATCTATCGGATCGACGTCAAGCGCGACTCGCGCGACTTTGCCGAATATCTCTACAAGCCGTCCGATCTGATCGGATTGTCGGGCAAGAAATATCACGCCAAGCGCAACTTTATTTCGCGCTTTACCAACACATATCAAGGAAAATATATTTTCAGAGACTACCGTCCCGACGACTTTGACGGAGTGCGCGACCTGTTTGGGAATTGGAGCCGCAACAAGACCTTCGACGGTTATCACGACAGCTCGCGCTCGCAGGAGGAGAGGCTCGTCGTCAAGGCTCTCGACTATGTCTCGCGCTATCCCGACTTCTTCGCCGACGTGCTCGAAGTCGACGGCAGGGTAGTCGGCTTCGAGATGGGGGAGCGTCTCGCGTCCGACAACGGGATCGTCCATATCGAGAAGGGCGACATAAACTATGACGGAGTCTATCCTATGCTGTGCCACGCGTTTGCGGCGAAGCACTTTGCGGACGTGCGCTTCATCAACCGTCAGGAGGACATGGGTTTGGAGGGACTGCGCAAGTCCAAGATGTCCTATCATCCCTGCGGCTTTGTCGAGAAGCTCATCGTCGTGGAGAGGGACGCCTGACGCGAAGCCGACAGATAGTGCGCGATCTTGCGGCTTTTCGGTTGCGCGTCCGTGCGCATATGTGGTAATATTATAAAAAAGCTTTTCGAGGTACGACATGATAAAGAAGACAGCTCGCGGAGTCTATCTCGTCGACGGCAAACTGATCGACGAGGCTCAGGCGAAGGCTTACAATTTCGGCGATGACGCGCTTGCCGAGGCGTACAAGGGCACGATGGCGTACGGCATCTTGTCTGCGCACAACGTCGGCGGCGACGCCGCGAAGGGCAAATTGCTCAACATAAAATTCGACGCGCTCGCGTCGCACGACATCACCTATGTCGGCATCATCCAGACCGCCAAGGCGAGCGGACTGACCAAGTTCCCTCTGCCCTATGTGCTGACCAACTGCCACAACAGCCTCTGCGCCGTCGGCGGAACGATCAACGAGGACGACCATGTGTTCGGGCTGTCCGCCGCGAAAAAGTACGGCGGGATCTTCGTGCCCCCGCATCAAGCCGTCATCCACACCTATATGCGCGAGTGCATGAGCGGTTGCGGCAAGATGATCTTGGGCAGCGACAGCCACACGCGTTACGGCGCGCTCGGCACGATGGCGGTGGGCGAGGGCGGTCCCGAGCTGGTCAAACAGCTGCTTTGCCGCACCTATGACATAAAGTACCCCGACGTCGTCGCGATCAACCTCAAAGGCAAGCCGCGCCATGGCGTGGGCCCGCAGGACGTCGCGCTGGCGATCATCGGCGAGGTGTTCAAGGACGGCTTTGTGAAAAACAAGGTCATGGAATTCATCGGCGACGGCATCAAGTCGCTGCCGATCGAGTACCGCAACGGCATCGACGTCATGACGACGGAGACGACCTGTCTGTCCAGCATTTGGCGCACCGACGACGATGAAGTCAAGAACTATTATGCGATCCGCGGCAGGCTCGAGGACTACAAGCCCGTCGCGCCCGCTCCGCTCGCCTATTACGACGCGGCGGTCGAGGTGGATCTGTCCGAGATCACGCCCAAGATCGCGCTCCCGTTCCACCCCAGCAACGTCTACGATCTCGAAGATCTGATCGCCGAGCCCTACGACGTCCTTTCGGAGGCGGAAAAGAAGGGCAAGGAGCTGCTCGACAACGACAAGCTCGACTTCTGTCTGACCGACAAGATCAAGGACGGCAAGGTGCTCGTCGAGCAGGGCATCGTCGCAGGCTGCGCGGGCGGCACATATGACAACATTTTCGAAGTCGCGTCGATCATGAAGGGCGCGAGCGTGGGCAACGGCGAATTCACGATGAGCGTCTATCCGTCGTCGACCCCGATCTATTTCGATCTGCTCAAAAAGGGCTGCATTGCCGATCTCGTCGAGGCAGGGGTCAACGTCAAGACCGCATTCTGCGGTCCGTGCTTCGGCGCAGGAGACGTACCCAACAACGGCGCGCTCAGCATCAGGCACACGACGCGCAACTTCGAGTCGCGCGAGGGCAGCAAACCGGGCAACGGGCAGATCGCGTCCGTCGCATTGATGGACGCGCACTCGATCGCGGCGACCGCCGCCAACGGCGGAGTGCTGACCAGCGCCGCTCGAGTAGACTATGACGACGAGATCAAGCCGTTCGAATACGACGCGAAGATCTACCAAAGACGCATCTACAACGGTTGGAGCAAGCCGGACGGCGACGAGGCGCTCGTCTATGGCCCCAACATCAAAGATTGGCCCGAGGTCATACCGCTGACCGACAATCTCATCGTCAAGTTCGCGGCAGTCATACACGATCCCGTGACGACGACGGACGAGCTTATCCCGTCGGGAGAGACTTCGAGCTATCGCTCCAATCCGCTCAAACTCGCCGAGTTTGCGCTCTCGCGCAAAGTCCCTGCATATGTAGGCAGAGCCAAGGCGATCGCGAGCGACGAGAAAGAGCTTGAAAAGAGCGGCAAACTGAGCGGCGAATACGCCGCCGCCGTCAGCGCGAGCGAGCTCGATCTGCAAGGCAGCGTGTCGATAGGCAGCGGCGTCTATGCGATCAAGCCGGGCGACGGCAGCGCGAGAGAGCAGGCGGCGAGCTGCCAGAGAGTGCTCGGCGGCGCGTGCAACGTCGCCAAAGAATATGCGACCAAGCGCTATCGCAGCAACTTGATCAACTGGGGAATGCTGCCGTTCTTGTCCGACGACGACTTTGCGGACGGCGAGATCGTCATAATTCCCGGAGTGAAAGAGGCGGTTGCGTCCGGCGCGACGACGTTCGCCGCCAAGGCAGTCAACGGCCCCGTCGTGCGCGACGTCACGCTGCGCATGGAGCCGCTCACGGCGTCCGAACGCGACATCATCCTTGCGGGATGCCTGATCAACTACTACAAGTCGGGCAAGTGACCAAGAGCGAACTCAGAGCCGACGTCAAGGCGAAAATAGCGGCGATAACTCAAACCGTGTCGCAAAAAAGCGCGGCGGAAGTCGCGCGACGTCTCGCCGAATTCGGCTGGAGCGGCAAGAGGATAATGCTCTATTGCGCCCTTGCGGACGAACTCGACGTATCGCAGGCGGCGGCAAAACTCGGCGAGCGCAACGCGCTGTTCTTCCCCGTCGTAGTCGGCGACGACATCATGGTCGCCGAGGACGGAGCGATGAGCTGCGGCGCGTTCGGGATAATGCAACCGAGCGGCGAGAGGCTCGCTCCCGAGCAGGCAAAGATAGACGTCTGCATAGTGCCGCTCCGCGCCTTTGACGCGCACTGCATGCGTTTGGGCAGAGGCAAGGGTTACTACGACAGATTTTTTGCGCGATGCGACTGTCTCAAAGTCGGCGTCGCCTACGATCAACAGCTGGCGGACGACATTCCCGCCGAGCGCCACGACGTGCCGCTCGACATGGTCGTCACGCCGACGAGGATATATCGCAAATGAGAGTCATCGGAGGCAAATTGAGAGGCAGGAAGCTCGTCTCTCCGCACGGCGACGAGGTGCGCCCCACATCGGATATGGCCAAGCAGGGCATCTTCAACGTGCTCCAATTCGACATCGAGGGGAGCAGGTTCGTCGACCTGTTCAGCGGCAGCGGCGCTGTCGGCATAGAGGCGCTCAGCCGCGGCGCGGCCGAAGTCGTCTTTTGCGACAACGGCAGAGAGGGCATCCTTGCGACCAACGAAAATCTCAAACTTGTCAAGGAGCTCAAGGGCGCGCATTACAAATTCGTCGCGCGCGACTGGCGCGACTGTCTGCGCACTTTGCAGGGCAAGTGGGACTACATCTTTTGCGATCCGCCCTACGGCAGCGTGGACGTCGGCGAGATCGCCGCGACAGTGCTGCGCGCGGGAGCGCTCAACGAGGGCGGCTATCTCATCTTCGAGCATGACGCCGACCTTAGCAGCGACGTTCCCGAGGGTTTCGAGCTCGTCAAGAGCCGCAAATACGGCAGGATCTGCGTGGACTATCTGACGCCTGCGGCGAAGATATGCGCGTTGACGGGCAGTTTCGATCCGTTCACGATCGGGCACAGGATGCTCGTCGAAGAGAGCCTGCGCCGATTCGGCAAAGTCGTGATCGTCGTCGCGATCAATGACCAAAAGGCGGGCTTGTTCTCGCTCAAACAGCGCGCCGAGATCGCCGCTCGTTCCGTCGAAGACCTGCAAGGCGTCAGCGTGGAGATATGCCCCGGCATGGTTTGGGAGTTCTGCGTTTCGCACGGGATAAAGACGATAGTGCGCGGCTGGCGCAACGCTGCGGATCTTGCATACGAGCGAGAGATGGCGGCGTTCAACAAGCAGCACGGCGGCGTCGACACCGTCCTGATCGAGGCAAAAGAAGATCAGGCGGATATACATTCGCAGACCGTGCGCGAGTTGTTGGAACAGGGCAAGGACATAAGCGGCTACGTCGTCCCGGCGGCAGTCGAAATGATAACGGAAAAATATCGATCATTGAGGAGGGAATGACATGGTAGACCAGATAGGCAATATGCTCGACAAGCTCGAAGAGGAGATACGCGGCGGCAAGAAGACGATCCTCGGCAACCTCAGAGCCGTCGACGACACCAAGTGTCTCGAATACATCAACAGGATCAGAGAGCTCATGCCTCACTCGCTGACTGAGGCGAGGGTGATCTTGCAGGACAAGGAGAACATCATCGAGAACGCGAAGGCGAGAGCGCGCGACATCGTCGCGACCGCCAACGAGGACGCCGAGCAGCGGATCGCCGAAAACGCCATCGTCGCCGAGGCAAAGGCGAGAGCGAACGCCCTCCTCGATGACGCGCAGAACAAGGCGGACAACTTGACGGCGGAATGCTACCGCGGCGTCATGGAGATGTTCGACAGCGCGGAGAAGGATTTCAGCGACTTCTTGCAGACGATAGACAACAGCAAGCGCGAGTTCTACAACATGGTCAGAGGCGACCGCCGCTGATCACATCAGCGCCGCGACCGCGATCGAGACAGCGATCGTGATCGCCGCCTGAGTGAGCTTGGACAGCGCGAAATAGCCTATCCCGATCTCGCATTTTGCGCAAAAGGCGAGCGATTGGAAGGCTATCGACATACCGCCCAGCGACAGCATCCCCGTCAGATACGGGAGTGCTGTTTTTGTTTGCAATCCGAGATCGGCGAGCGCGGAACATCCGCGAGTCAATTCTATCGCGCCGATCACGAGAGGGCGCGCGGCGGCGCCGTCCTGTCCGATCGCAGAGAGCAGCGCGCCGAGCGGAGCCGCGAGCGTGTCGACGACGCCGCAGGCGAGAGCGAGATCTATGATCATCCCGAAGACGGCGATATAGCCGCCGACGACAGCTATCGAGAGGATGGAGTCGAGCATCCCCGATCCGAGCACGTCGTCGGTGCAGGCAGGGACAAAGGCGCGGCGCCGACTCGGCGGCTTACGGCGCCTGAAGATCAGCCCGTTGAGCAGCGCGCCGAGCGCGTGACAGCACATCGCGATATAGCCGAGCAGCGGATCTCCGAACATCATCGTCCCCACCGTGCCTACGACAAAGAGAGGGCCAGACGTGGACGTGAACGTGCAGATACAGCGCGCGTCCGCGCCGTCGATCGCGCCGACTTTGTACAGATCGGCGAGCAGGCGCGCCCCTACGGGATAGCCGGACAGTACGCTTATTAGATAGATATAGCCGCCTATCGGCGGCGCGTTATAGAGCGCGGCGACAGGGCGGCGGAACAGTTTGCCGAGGACCTTTGCGGCGCCCAGCGACGTCAAGAGCCTTGTGAAGAAAAAGAAAGGGAAGAGGGACGGCAGCACGTTGAGCGCGAACATCGTCAAGCCCGAATATACGCTCGCGATGCACTTTCGCGGTGCGAGGACGAGCGCGACGGTCAGCGCGCAGACGGCGACGTTTGCGGCGACGGCTTTGCCGTTTTTGCGCACGAAGAGCGCGCAGGAGCGAAGATCTTTCACAAGACAGCATATGAGAGATCTCGCCGATAGATGAGCGTCAGACAAAGACCGCGTTGCGGCGGAACGGATAGCAGACGCTCTCGAACAACTCGTCCGCACGCGCCGTCAGCGCAAAGTCGGGGTGTTGTTGCAGATCTCGTCCCGTCGCGCAGACGTGAGCGTCTATGCCTCCGAGCACGGCGTCCGCCATATCTTTGCGGACGGCGAGCACGTTGACGAAGTCGGGGCGCTCGCGCGTGTCGGCATAGGAGCTGCGATTGCAGATCAGCGCGTTGAGCGTCAGCCGTTTTATCCGCGCCATCGGATAGCGTTTGACTTTGGCGGCGGCAAGGTATTCGGACAGCGAATCGGCATGGGCGGCGGCATAACGCAGTCTGTCCGACAGCCCTTCCGAGTCGTCGTGGATGCCTGTCGGCATATGGGGGATCAGAAATCTTATCAACGCAAAGAGTTTGTCGCCGCGAGCGGCGAAAGAGTGCGCCGCCTTGGCGACGGAATCGAGGACGAAGTCGGGTACGGACGCAGAAAAGTCTTGTCCCGACAGCGCCGCTTCGCGCACTCCCGACGACGTCGGAGCCAGGCTCTCGTCATACGGCGGACGCGCGATCGTGTCGAACGAAATTTTGGAGCCCGTGTCGATGATCGCATTGATATATTCTATGCCGAGCACGTTGTTGGGCGCGTTCAGGACGTCTGCCGTCGCGGCGGAACGAGCGTCGTATGCGACCTTCTTTGCCGCGGCGGCGACCGCCGTCGGATAGGAGCGTCCGCTCTTGATCTCTTCGGCTATCGCGGCATTGACTTCGGGCGAGCGCAGCGCGTTTGCGGCAGTGAGCAGCAAGTCCTTGTCGCCGCATTCGCTGCCGAACATCAGCGTGACGTCGTCGCCGAGCAGAGACGCGATCTCCACAGCGCCTCGCGCGAATTGCGGCGCGCCGCTCAGCACGTTGCGGACGGGGAGTTCGACGACTGCGTCCGCACCTGCACGGACGGCGTCGCAAGCCCTTGCGTATTTGTCGATCAAGGCGAGTTCGCCGCGCTGGACGGCGCTGCCGCTCATCACGCAGACGACCGCGTCGGCGCAGCCGCGCGCGGCGGCCAGCAGTCTTGCGTGGCCGTTGTGAAGGGGATTGAATTCGCATACGATCGCGGCGATCTTCATCTTTGCTCCTTTTGCGCGAGCTAAATGCGCTTATCTTTTTGACAAACGCGGCGCGCGAAGTTATAATGGTATCGTAACGATATTGTACACCAAAATGCTTTCGAAACAAAGCGTTTACGGGAAGGAGAATTTTATGAACAAGATCATTTCCGGCATCATCGACAAGGCAAAGACCTTGCACAAGACCATCGTTCTCGCCGAGGGCGAAGAGCCGCGCACCGTCAGGGCGGCGGAGATCATCACCAAGAACGGCATCGCCGACATCATTTTGCTCGGCAACAAGGAGAAGCTCGAACACATCTATCCCGACGTAGATCTGTCGCTGTGCAAAGTGGTCGATCCTCTGACTGCGGACATCGACGACTTTGCCGAAGAATTCTATCAGCTGCGCAAGGCCAAGGGCATGACTCCCGACGAGGCAAAGGTGCAGATGCGCAAGTATCTCAATTACGGCGCGATGATGACGAGGCGCGGACTTGCCGACGGCATGGTCGCCGGCGCGATCAATTCGACAGGCAACGTGCTCAGAGCAGGCTTGCAGATCGTCAAGACCAAGCCGGGCATCAAGACCGTGTCCAGCTGTTTCATCATGTGCTTTGAGGGCACCTACTACAAGGACAGAGACGTGCTTATCTTCGGCGACTGCGCAGTCAACATCGATCCGACTGCCGAGCAGCTCGCCGACATAGCGATCTCGTCCGTCGCGTCCGCGAGATCTCTCGCAGGCATCGACGATCCGCGCGTCGCGATGTTGTCCTTCTCGACCAAGGGCAGCGCCAAGCACGCCAACGTCGACAAGGTCGTCGAGGCGACCGCGCTCATCAAACAGCGCGCGCCTGAGCTCGCCGTTGACGGCGAATTGCAGCTCGACGCGGCGATAGTGCCGTCCGTCGCGATGCTCAAAGCCCCCGGCAGCGACGTCGCCGGCAAGGCCAACATATTGATCTTCCCCGATCTGCAATCGGGCAACATCGGCTACAAGCTCACGCAGAGGTTCAGCGGCGCAGTCGCGATCGGTCCCATCTGTCAAGGCTTTGCCAAACCCGTCAACGATCTGTCCAGAGGCTGCACGTCGGACGACATAGTCGCCGTCGTCGCAATGACTGCCGTCCAGGCGTCGCAGAATTGAGGTGAAAAATGAAAGTACTCGTTATCAACGCAGGCAGTTCTTCGGTCAAATATCAGCTCATTGAGACAGATGACGAGAGCGTCATCGCCAAGGGCGGCATAGAGTGTATCGGCTTGCCCAATGCCAATCTCAAGCAGACCGTCGGCGGCAAGACCTACACCGACGCGACTCCGCTGCCCGATCACGGCGCGGCGTTCTCGCTCATGCTGCATTGTTTGACGTCGCCCGACTTTGGCGGCGCGATCAAGGACGTCTCCGAGATCGCTGCGATAGGGCACCGCGTGCTGCACACATCGACCGACTTTGACGGATCTGTCCAAGTGGACGATCGCGCGTTGGCGATCCTGAAGAAGAACATTCATCTCGGACCTCTCCATATGCCTGCCAACATCGCCGGCATAGAGGCGTGCATGAAGGCGCTTCCGGGCGTTCCCAACGTCGCCGTGTTCGACACCGCGTTCCACGCGACAATGCCCCCCAAGGCGGCGATGTACGCGATCCCCTATGAGGACTACGAGCAATTCAAGATCAAGAAGTACGGCTTCCACGGCACGTCGCACAAGTTCGTGTCGGGCAAGGCGATCGAATACCTGCGCTCCAAGGGCTTGCCGTGGGGCAAGATAGTCACCTGTCATCTCGGCAACGGCTCTTCGATCACCGCGGTCGAGGACGGCAAGAGCGTGGACACGTCGATGGGCGTCACTCCGCTCGAAGGCGTCCCGATGGGCACTCGCTGCGGCGATATAGACGCGTCCGTAGTCAAGATGCTCTGCGATTGGAAGGGCATGACGCCTGCCGAAGTAGACACCTATCTCAACAAGAAGAGCGGCTTCTTGGGCGTGAGCGGCGTCAGCAGCGACAGCCGCGACGTTCTCGCTGCGGCGGAGAGCGGCAACGCGCGCGCAAGGCTCGCGATGGATATGTTCACCTACCGCGTGAAGAAGTACATCGGCTCCTATGCGGCGGCGATGGGCGGCATCGACTGCATAGTGCTGACGGGCGGCATCGGCGAGAACAGCGTCGATCTGCGCAGAGATATTTTGAGCGGACTCGAGTTCCTCGGCGTAAAGACGGACGAGGAAGCCAACAGTCATCCCGACAAGTCGAGCGGCGTCGCCGAGATCAACGCCGAAGACTCCAAAGTCAAGATCCTCGTGATCCCGACAAACGAGGAGCTCGTCATAGCCAGAGAGACGCGAGACATAGTGGGAAAGGCGAAGGCTTGAGCCTTCCCAACGAGAAGCTCGTTATCGCAAGACAGCCGCTTGGCCGCGCAAAAAGGCGAGGGCTTGCGTCTGCGTCTCAAAAAACGATGAAAATCGTTTGACAAACGCGTACAAACAATTTATAATACGATAGCAACGTGATTTGACAAGGAGGTGTCCTGATATGGCAGTACCCAAGGGAAAGATATCCAAGGCAAGGAAGCATTCCAGATCCGCCAATTGGAAGTTGAGCGCTCCGGCGATGGTAGAGTGCAATCATTGCCATGAGCTGAAACTCAACCACAGAGTCTGCGACAACTGCGGCTACTATGACGGCAAGCAGGTCGTGGCAGTGGATACCAAGAGCAAGAACTGAGTTCGTTCACCGCGACGGGGACGGCTTTCGAGCCGTCCTTTTTTGCGTACTCCGTTTACGGCGCAAAGGCGCCGTGATTTTTTATTTTATTTTACGCGCGCGTTTTAGCTTGCGCAAATCGCGCGGGACGTTTATAATGTTATGGAAGAGGTGAGTATGAAAATAGCGATCGATTGTCACGGAGCCGACCTCGGAGTCGGCGCGGCGGTGTCGGGAGCGCTTGCGGCGCTCGCGGCTTCCGACGATCTCAACGTCATCTTGGTGGGCAAACGCGCTCCGATCGACGAGGCTCTCGCGGGGGCGGCATACGACGCGTCGCGTTTGACCGTCGTCGAGTGTTCCGACGAGGTGACCAACAGCGACCACCCGTCGCTCGTCTACCGCACCAAGAAAGATTCTTCCATGGTCAAGGCGATGCGGCTCGTCGCCGACGGAGAAGCGGACGCGCTCGTCAGCGCGGGCAACACAGGCGCGCTGCTCGTGGGCGTCAACATAGTCGTGCATTGCGTCGAGGGCGTAAAGCGCGCGACGATGGCGAGCGTCGTCACGTCGCTTGCAGGCACTCCCACTTTGATCGCCGACATGGGCGCCAACGTCGACTGCACCGAGCAGCGGCTTTTGTCCTTCGCGATCATGGGCAGCGTCTATATGCGCAAGATGTTCGGCATAGCGTCGCCCAAGGTGGCGCTGCTCAACAACGGCGTCGAGGCGGAGAAGGGCAACAAGCTCAATCTCGCCGCGCACGCGCTTCTCAAAGACAGCGGACTCAACTTTGTCGGCAACATAGAGCCGACCGAGCTGATGAGCGGCGCGGCGGACGTGATCGTCACCGACGGCTTTGCAGGCAACATGGCGATCAAGTCGTACGAGGGCATGGCCAAGGCCATGCTGTCCGTGATCAAGTCGGGCATAATGTCGGGAGGCGTCAAAGCCAAGCTGGGCTATCTGCTGCTCAAAGACGTATTCAGGCAAGTCAAGCACAAGTTTTCTGCCGACGAAGTCGGCGGCGCGGTATTCCTCGGCGCAAAGGGAGTCGTCGTCAAGACTCACGGCTCGAGCACCGCGGACAGCTATTGCAAGAGCGTCCTCAACGCGCAAAAACTTGCGCAGAACGGGATAGTCACCGCGATCGAGGAGGATCTGAAGAGATATGAAGGCGAGCTCGGCTGAGCGCAAGATAGGCTATGTCTTCGCGGACAAGTCTCTGCTTGCCGAGGCGCTGACGCATGGCGCCTACGCCCATCTTCACGGTTGCAGGAGCTATGACCGCATGGAGTATCTGGGCGACGCCCTTCTCGATTTCATAGTCGCGGAGGAGCTGTATCGCCGTTTCCCCGACGCCAACGAGGGCGAGATGACCGCGAGCAGGATAGACGCGGTATCCGAAAAGCCGTTGGCAAAGGCGGCGCGCGCGATGGGGCTTGGCTCTGAGATCAAAGCCGCGGCGCATCTGTCGGACAAGGACTCCGTGCTCTCCGACGTATTCGAGGCGGTGCTCGCCGCGATCTATCTCGACGGCGGCGCGGAGCCTGCGCGCGAGTACGTCATCCGCAATCTTTCGGAGCATCTGCGCGTTATAGGCGCCGACGGACCCAACGAAAAGACTTTGCTCTACGAGCGTCTCGGTCAAGACGCGGTGCGTTTTGTCGAAGAGGCTCGCAGCGGTCCTGCGCACGCTCCGCAGTTCACGATCGCGCTGTATGTGGACGGCAAGTTCGCGGCGCGTGCTCAGGGCGGATCCAAGAAGCAGGCGGAGCGCGAATGCGCGCGCATATATTTTCAAAGCCAACAGACGGACGGCGGTCCGCAGGGAGAGATATGAATTTCAAAAAATTCGAAGTTTACGGTTTCAAATCGTTCGCGGACAAGCTGTCGATCGAGTTCAATGACGGCGTGACCGCGATCGTAGGGCCCAACGGCTGCGGCAAGAGCAACGTCGTGGACGCGATCAGATTCGTCCTCGGCGAGCAAGCGCCCAAAAATCTTCGCGCAGGCAAGATGACGGACGTCATCTTCGGCGGCACGGAGAAGCGCAAGTCATTGTCCTTTTGCCAAGTCAGCATCTACATAGACAACACCGCGCGCATCTTCCCCAAGAGCCCGTTCGATGAGGTCATCATCTCGCGCAAGCTGTACAAGTCGGGGCAGAGCGAATACTTGCTCAACAACGAGACCGTGCGTCTTTCGGACATCCTCGATCTCATTCGCGACACCGGTGCGGGCAAGGACGGTTACAGCATCGTCGGTCAGGGCAAGATCGACGAGATCATGAACGCAAAACCCGAGAACAGGCGCAGTATTTTCGAGGACGCGGCAGGCATTTTGACGTTCAAGAAGAGGCGCAACGACACGCGCAAGAAGTTGGATTCCGCCAACGACAGCATCCGCGTGCTCGAATACCGCAAAGATTCGCTCGAAAAGGATCTCGGGCCTCTCGAAAAGCAGAGCGAGAAGGCAAAGAAGTTCTTCGAGATCAAGGACAGGCTGCGCGTTTTGGAGTCCAACGACTACCTCTATCGCTACGACAACGGCGACGACCAAAAGCGCAAGATCCGCGACGCGATACAGGGTTACGAAGAAGAGAGCGCCGACCTCGAGCGTCAGATCGAGGACATAGATTCGCAATATACCGCCAAGATGATGGACAGGCACAACGCCGACGTAATGATAGGCAGACTGCGCGACGAGCAGACCGAGCTAGCGGTACGCCAAGAGGCGATGCGCGGCAAGGGCAACACGCTGTCCGAGCGCATCTCCAATCTCAACGAGCAAAAGCAGACCGAGCAACAGCGTTCGGTCAGACTTGAGGAACAGATAGAGGCCAAGGGCGAGCAGCTGTCCGATCTGCTCAACCATCTCGCTATGGCCAACGAGGACAAGGCGGAATTGCAGTCCGAGATCGCCGCCAAGGAAGAGCGCTATCTCGCGCTTGTCGACGAGATCAGCGCGCGAGAGAGCGAGATCGACCGCGCCAACCGCACCATGGTCGAGGCTATGGCGAGCATCGCGGACATCAAAGAGGACAAGGGCAAGTTGCTTGCCGAGCGCGACGCAGTCAACGAGCGCATTGCCGAAGTCAACGGCGAGATAGATCTGATCAAGCGCACGATCGAGAGCGAAGAAAAGACCAAGCGCAATTACGAGACTTCGGTCGAGAACAAGCTCAAACAAAAGGAGAAACTTGCCCGCAACAAGAACGAAGTTGCGAGCGAAGTCGACTCCGTCGCCGCCAATGCGGACAACAAGCGCAGGCTGATCAGCCAATACGACCGCGAGATCGCGACGCTCGAAACGCGCGCGCTCACTCTCGGCGAATACAAGGGCAACATCCCGGGGCTCGTGCTCAAAGAAGTTGCGCGCAAAAATCCCGAGATAGGCAAGCGCATGCTTGGGCTTGTCGCCGACCTGATCGAGGTTCCGGAGCAATATGTCGAGGCGATCGGCGTCGCGCTCGGCGCCGGGATGCACAACATCGTCACCGCGACTCCCGAGGACACCAAGGTGCTGATCGAGTACTTGCGCGTCAACCGCATAGGCAGAGGCACGTTCTTGCCGCTGACGACCTACAAGGCCAACGATCTGTCGTCCTATCAAGAAGTGGTATTGCGCGAGCGCGGCTGCATAGGCGTCGCGAGCAAGCTGATCAAGTACGACGCCAAGTACGCGTCCACGATCAGCGGACTTTTGGGCAAGACCGTCATCGTCGACACCTACGACAACGCGCTTGCGATAAGCAGGAAATATCCCAATCTCGTCCGCATGGTCACGCTGTCGGGCGATATGTTCTCGACAACGGGCTCGATCTCCGGCGGTTCGCGTTCCAAGCAGTCCAACTACCTGATGCAGGACCAAGAGCTGGCGCAAGCCAAGGCAAAGGCAAAAAAAGCCAAGGAAGAGCGCGAGAAGCTGGTCAAGGCTCTGTCCGAAGACACGACCTATCTGCGCGAGCTGCAAGCTCAGCTGTCCGAATACGAGGACGAAGTCAAGGCGGCGGAAGTCGCCTATGCGACCGAGAATGAGCGACTCAGCCGCGTCTGTGCGAAGATAGACGAGCTGATCGCCGATATGTCCAACAAGCAGAACATCATCGAGATCCTCTCCAACAAGCTCAAAGCGATCGAGCTCAACTTGCAGGAGATAGGCAAGAGCGAGAGCGACGTCAGCGGCGCGCGCAGCAGTGCGGACGACGCGGCGAGCAAGCACAAGGAGCAGTTCGAAGAGAAGAAGAGACAGCGCGACAAGTTCTCCGAAGAGCTGTCGTCGATGCGCGCCGAGCTCGCGTCCGTCAACACGTCCGTGGACAAAGTCACCGACGACATAGAGCGCGTCAAGGGCGAATACTCCGATCTCCAACAGCAGCTCAAAAGCTGCAAAGAGGCGGTCGAGACGCTCGTCACGCGCATCGCGCAGACCGAGAGCGGACTCAACAACGCCGTCGTGTCCGACAAGGACAAAGAAGAATACGAACAGCTCAAGACCAAGATCGCCGACGCCGAAAAGTATCGCGCGTCCATGGACGAGATCTTGGCAGGGCTCAACGCGCGCAAGGACGAGATGCAAAAGCGTCTGTCGTCCGTCGCGGCGTCCAAGGCAAAGCAGGAGGCGGCGCTGGAGCGACTCGACGACACGCTCAACGCGCTCGGCGAGCGGCTGAGGGAAGAGCACAACATCCTCAGCTATGACGAGGCAAACGCCTACCGCGTCGCCGACTTCGATCAGGCGGCGGCGAGCACGGAGATAGCCAAGCTCAAACGCGAGCGTACGCTTTTGGGCGACATCAACCCCAACGCGATAGAAGAATATCGCGTCAAGGGCGCGGAGTACGAGGACTTGCGCAAGGAGTACGACGACTTGGTCGCGGCGCGCGAGGACTTTGAGAAGATCATCGCCGACCTCTCCAAGCAAATGCTCGAAAAGTTCAATGTCGAATTCGCGAAGATACAGGACAACTTCCGCGAGATCTTCCGCGAGCTGTTCGGCGGCGGCAACGGCAAGCTCGAGCTCGAGCCTCCCGAGGACGGAGACATGCTCGAAGCCGGCGTCGAGATCTACGCCCAGCCGCCCGGCAAGACGCTCAAAAGCATGTCGCTGCTCTCGGGCGGCGAAAAGGCGATGACCGCGATCGCGATCCTGTTCGCGATCCTGAAATTGCGCCCGATGCCGTTCGTCATCCTCGACGAGACCGAGGCGGCGCTCGACGACTCCAACGTCGAAGTGTTCGCGAGATATCTCAAAAAGTTCAGCGACACGACCCAATTCATCGTCGTCACGCACCGCAAGCCCACGATGGAGCTCGCGGACAGGCTCTACGGCGTGACGATGCAGGAGAAAGGCGTGTCGACGATCGTCACCGTCTCCCTCTCCGAGGCGGTTAAGCACAGTTCAAGCCAATAAGGAGGACATATGGGATTTTTTTCCAAGATAGCCGAGGCGCTCAAAAAGACCAAGGAGAATTTTTCCAAAAAGCTCTATGCGCTCTTTTCGGGGCGTGCGCTCGACGACGACTTCTATGACGAGCTCGAGGCGATCCTGATCGGCGCCGACGTCGGCGTCACGGCAGCGGAACAGATCATCGAAGAGTTCCGCGACAGCTGCTATCGCGAGAAGATAAAGACTCCCGAGCAAGGCAGAGATCTGCTCAAACGCATCATGACCGAGAGCATCGACTATGAGATACAGCCCTATTCCTATCCTCTCGTCATCCTCGTTGCCGGCGTCAACGGCGTCGGCAAGACCACCGCGATCGGCAAGCTCGCCAAGTACTTCACCAAGAAGGGCAAGTCAGTCGTGCTTGCGGCGGCGGACACGTTCCGAGCGGCGGCGGCAGAGCAGCTCGAGGTATGGGCGCAGCGCGCGGGAGTGCGCATCATCAAGCACGAAGAGGGCAGCGATCCCGCGGCGGTCGTCTATGACGCGATCGCGTCAGCCAAGGCCAAGAACACCGACGTCGTCCTGATCGACACCGCCGGCAGATTGCAGAACAAGAAAAATTTGATGAACGAACTTGCCAAGATCAACAAGGTCGTCGGCAGAGAATATCCCGATTGCGACTATCGCACCTACATCGTCATTGATGCGACCACAGGGCAGAACGCGCTGTCGCAAGTGGAAGCGTTCGATGAGATAATCGACATGGACGGCATCATCCTCAACAAGCTGGACGGCACCGCCAAGGGCGGAGTCGTGTTCGCGATCTCTGCGGAGCGCGAGCTGCCCGTCGTCTTCGTCGGCGTGGGAGAGGGGATAGACGATCTCGAAGAATTCGACGCAGGAGCGTTCATTGACGCGCTCTTTGAGTGAGCCGTCGCAAGGAGGAACATTATGAACAGACCCGATGACAAGTTCGCGCTCGCGGACGGCAACTTCATCCCGTGCATAGGTTTCGGGACCTACAAGATCGAGGACCCGGGCGTCGCCTATCGCAGCGTTGCGGACGCGCTCGAAGTCGGCTATCGCCACATCGACACCGCCGCTATCTACAACAACGAGAAGAGCGTCGGCGCGGCAGTGCGCGACAGCGGCATAGACCGCAAAGACGTCTTCGTCACCACCAAGGTATGGGCAAACGAGCTTGGCTATGACCGCGCGTCTCGCGCGATCGACGCGTCGCTCAAACGCCTCGGCATGGACTATGTCGATATGTGCCTCATCCATTGGCCCGCCAACGCCAAGAATTACAGCGATTGGCAGGCGATCAACGCCGATACCTGGCGCGCGCTCGAACAGGCAAAGATGGACGGCAAGGTAAAGACGATAGGAGTCAGCAACTTCCTCGTCTCGCACCTCACCAGCCTCGAAGAGAATTGCCGCATCCTGCCCGCCGTCGATCAGATCGAATACCATCCCGGCTGCCTCAATGCCGACACCGTAGGCTATTGCAAGGCCAACAACATCCTCGTCCAGGCATGGAGCCCGATAGGCAGAGGCAGATTGCTCGGCGATCACTTGCTGGAAGGCATCGCCCACAAGTACAACAAGAGCGTCGCGCAGATCTGCATCAAGTTCGCGCTCGCCAACGGAGTCCTGCCGCTGCCCAAGTCCACTCACAAAGATCGCATGATCCAAAACCTCGACGTGTTCGACTTCGAGCTCGATTGGACAGACATCGGCGACATCGAGAGCATGGAAGACAACAGGCGATACGGATCGCATCCGGATGAGCAAAATTTTTGCGTGCTTTGAGGGGGCACCCGAAAATTAAACGCTTCGAATCAAAAGGCGTCGTCGCACCGCGACGGTGCCTTTTTCATACTCGCTATTTTCGTGTTCCCCCTCAATCCTCTCTTTGAAGGGGCACCAAAATGCTATCTCCTTAATCGCTTCGCTCATATACGGAGGCATTTTGGTTCCCCTTCAATGATCCCCTCCGACGGAGCACGTTCGCTCACCGCTCGCGGCTCCGCAAGGGGCACTCGGCGAAAAGTGTCATTTCCGCCGAGCGCATTATTCAGTCGCGCGAGAAGCGCGGTTTCGCGCGACGGGGTGCACAACTTTTCCTGTTTTGCCAAACTATATGCTAAGCCGCTTATTTGCGGATTCATGGGCACCCGACGACTAATCGCTTGAATCAAAGTGCTGTCGCCGTTTGGCGGCAGCTCTTTTCATACAAGCGGTCGTCGTGTTCCCCCTCAATACATTTTTGTTCCGCTCTCGCTTTGCGGAGCGGCACAAGCGTCCGTCTTGGGCGGCTCTTTTGCGCCCTTTTTCACCTCTCGGAACGCTCGCGTATCATTGAGATACGCGTCGCAACCCTTTCGGCGCAAAATCATCGCAAAATTTCTCGCCCAATACTACTTGCAAAGGCAGCGTATATACATCTATGCGTAACCGCTTATTCGGATAAGCTCACCGCTCGCGGCTCCGCAAGGGGCACTCGGCGAAAAGTGTCATTTCCGCCGAGTGCATTATCGAGTCGCGCGAGAAGCGCGGTTTCGCGCGACGGGGTGCACAACTTTTCCTGTTTTGCCAAACTATATGCTAAGCCGCTTCTTTGCGGATTCTTGAAACCCGAAAATAACGCTTCGAATCAAACAACGGTTGAGCTTCGGCTCAGCCGTTGTTTTTCATACTCGCTATTTTCGTTTTTCCCCTCAATTCTCCCCTTCCCACGGGACAAGCG
>CALWKR010000052.1 GCA_944381315.1 uncultured Christensenellaceae bacterium | reverse complement strand
TGAGCGTTACAAAAAGTATGTCATATAAGCTTGACAGGACAGCGGCCGCGTGGCGGCGGCAAAGTTGCAATTTGCCTAAGCGTTACAAAAAGTATGTTATACATGCTTGACAAGGCAGCGGCCGCGTGGCGGCGGCAAAGTTGCAATTTGCCTGAGCGTTACAAAAAGTATGTCATATAAGCTTGACAGGACAGCGGCCGCGTGGCGGCGGCAAAGTTGCAATTTGCCTAAGCGTTACAAAAAGTATGTCATACATGCTTGACAGGGCAGCGGCCGCGTGGCGGCGGCAAAGTTGCAATTTGCCTGAGCGTTACAAAAAGTATGTCATACATGCTTGACAAGGCAGCGGCCGTGTGGCGGCAACAGAGTTGAGTTAGATCGAGCGTAAGAGCTCGTCATGCTTGGTTGATATTGCGCGAACGCAGATGTGTTGCAGAGCTTGACGCGTCGGATAGAGGGAGAAAATTTGCGACATGTGTTGGGTTTTGCGAGTTTTGCGCAAAAAAAGCACCGCAAGGAGCGGTGCTTTTTGCTCTCTGAATGAGATGCGCGAAGTCGTTATTGCAAAAACAGCTTCTTGAACAACAGCGTCCAGATGACGTCGAGCCAGCCGACGAACAAACCGCCAAAGAGAACGACGATGCTGATGACGAGGCGGACAACACCGCCCTTTTTGAAATAGGTGCTCCATCTGACGATGATTTCGACCACCCAGTTGACGACCGGGATGAGCAGCAGGATGATCTGCACAAGACGGCTCTGTTTGTTGAACCAAGTCATAAAAGTTCCTCCTTTGAGAAAGTTTTCTCTATCAAATATTATATCGCGTGATCGGCGATTATATCGCGTGATCGGCGCTTTCGCAATAGTTGTTGACAAAAATTTAACTAAATTCTCAAAAAGGCACATCTGTGGAAGGATCGTCTATGCCCATATATTCTCGCATAAGCTTTGCCATCTCCGGGGCGGCGGCGTTGCGGCGGTAGGTCGTCAGCGTGGACGCAGCCGTCTTGACGAGCGAGAGAACGATCGCTCCGACGACGAAGAGTGCGAGCGCGGCGATTGGATCGTGCGCGCTTGCGGAGAACGCTCCGCCGATGAGCATGACGGCGCCGAGGACGGTCATTGCGGCGGAGAGGATCGCGGAGGGGCGCTCCACACGTTTTGTGAGCGCATAGATGCGCTCGATGCAGCTGTCGGGACGTTTCATGGTTTTGCCTCCTATGGCGATATTGTCGCATGGCGGAGTTGCCGATGCGTTGCGGCGATGTAAAGATAGGGCAACGGAATTGCAAAAGTTTTGTAAACGCGCTGCGCCGCATTTGTACCGCTAAGTCGTCTGAAATATGCGCGCGCGGAGCGCGGAAAAAAATAATTTGTGAAAAATCGGACAAAGCCCGACGAATTCCTTTTACTTGAATGCGAAAATATGTTATAATTGCACGCGGTTTGAGGGATATTGTGAAATAATTTAAGAGGTCGATACACTTGAACGGACATTCCAAAATTTGTATTATCGGCGCCGGGACCGTCGGAGCTACGGCGGCATATTCGATCGCGCAAAAGCACATCGTGCGAGAGCTCGCCATCGTCGACGTCAACAACGACAAGGCCGAAGGCGAAGCGATGGACATCAACCACGGCTTGATCACCATCGGCAGGATGAACATCCACAGCGGCACTTATGCCGACGTAAAAGACAGCGACATCATCGTCGTTGCGGCCGGACTCGGACGCAAGCCGGGCGAAACTCGCCTCGATCTCGCGGCGAAGAACATCAACATCGCGCGCGACATCGCCCAAAACATCAAACAGCACTACAACGGCGGAGTCATCCTCGTCGTGTCCAACCCCGTGGACATAATGACATACGTCATTCTCAAAGAGACGGGCTTGCCTGCCGGCAAGGTCTTCGGCAGCGGCACGGTGCTCGACTCCGCGCGCTTCCGCTATATGCTCAGCAAGGCGCTCAACGCCGACATCCGCAACATCCACGGCTTTATGGCGGGCGAGCACGGCGAGAGCCAATTCGCCGTCTGGAGCTCCGTTCACGTTTCGGGAATGAAGCTTGACAGCTATTGCGACAAGATGAACGTCGAGATCGACAAGGACGGACTTGTCAACGACATCATCGGACTCGGCGCGCAGGTCATCAAGCGCAAGGGCGTCACCAACTTTGCGATCGCAGCCATCGTCGCAGAGCTGTGCGGCACGATCATGGGCGACTGCGGCAGCATCTTCAATGTGTCGTCGTTCATCGACGACTATTACGGCATCGGCAACGTCTGCATAAGCGTGCCCAGCGTGCTCGGCAAGAACGGCGTCGTCAGCCACTTGCCCTATGATTTCAGCGAAGACGAGCTTGTCAAGCTGCGCAAGTCCGCGAAGGGACTGCGCGAGTTTATGGACCAACTCGGCATTTGAATGTCCGCCGAAAGGCAAGGAGAATATTATGAACAAAAAAGAATACGCGCTCGCGAAACACCGCGAGTGGGAGGGCAAGATAGAGGTCATCTCTCGCGCCCCTATCACCAATCGTGAAGAGCTTGCCGTCGCATATACCCCCGGCGTTGCGGAACCCTGCCTTGAGATCTCCAAGGATGTGGATCTGTCCTATGTCTATACGCGCAGAGCAAACCTCGTCGCCGTCGTCACGGACGGCACCGCGGTGCTCGGGCTCGGAGACATCGGCCCCGAAGCCGGCATGCCCGTCATGGAGGGCAAGTGCGCGCTGTTCAAGACCTTTGGCGGCGTGGACGCGTTCCCTCTGTGCGTGCGCTCCAAGAACGTCGACGACATCGTCAACACCGTCGCGATGATCGCGGGCAGCTTCGGCGGCGTCAACCTCGAAGACATCTCCGCTCCGCGCTGCTTTGAGATCGAGAAGAGGCTCAAAGAGATCTGCGACATCCCCATCTTCCACGACGATCAGCACGGCACTGCCGTCGTCACTATGGCGGCTATGCTCAACGCTCTCAAGCTGACGGGCAAAAAGCTGTCCGAGATCTCCGTCGTCGTCAACGGTTCCGGCGCGGCAGGCATAGCGATCACGCGCCTGCTGATGAGCAAGGGCTTGCGCGACGTCATCCTCTGCGACCGCAAGGGTGCGATCTATGAAGGCAGAGACGGACTCAACGACATCAAGCGCGAAATGGCTGCAATCTCCAATACGCAAAAGAAGAAGGGCTTGCTCAGCGATGTCATCAAAGGCGCAGACGTGTTCATCGGCGTCTCTGCTCCCGGCAGTCTCACTCCCGAAATGGTCAAGAGCATGGCAAAGGATCCCGTCATCTTCGCGATGGCGAACCCCGTCCCTGAGATCATGCCCGACGAAGCCCTCGCCGCAGGTGCGAAGATCGTCGGCACGGGCCGCAGCGACTTCCCCAATCAGATCAACAACGTGCTCGCTTTCCCGGGCATCTTCCGCGGCGCTCTCGACGTCAGAGCCAAGGACATCAACGACGAGATGAAGATCGCGGCTGCCGAGGCCATCGCGGCTGTCATTCCCGAGAACGAACTCAGACCCGATTACATCATTCCCGATTCGTTCAATCCGTTAGTTAAAGACGCCGTTGCGAATGCCGTCAAAGAGGCGGCGCGCAAGACGGGCGTCGCAAGGATCTAACGCAAGACCCAAGCTGCGGGCACGGCGCAAGTCGTGCCCGATTTTTTTGCCCGAAACGCGCTGAAGATCGTTGCGACGCGTTTAGCGCGGCGGCAGCGAGAATTGCTTCGCGTCAATCGTCCGCAATGCGGCTAGATCAAGTTGCCGCGCGGCCGGTTGCGATGCGTATTTCGGCAGAGCGACGAGCTGTCGGGAACGGACAATGCGCTCGGCGCTTGGGTCGAGTACCGACTCGCGCAATTATTAGCAACGGCGGAGACTTTGGCGCGCGGCGGCGGATATTTCGGCGCTTGGATGCTATGCGCAAAGCGTTTTTGTGCGGCGAATAAGTCGAGAGAAACGATATGACTTGCAATGCAATTGCGTTTCGCAAAGCGCTTTTTTGTGGCGCAAAAAGGGGCAGAGTCGAAAAATGATATAACTATTAATGCAATTCAATTTCTCAAAGCTATTTTGTCCAATAATGTCGCCGTGATGATATGTTCGGAAAGAAAGAGCAAGAGTGTTGTTTGAAAATCGGCGGCGCGAGCAAACTATATTCGGTGCGACAGCATATCCGACAGCGAGAGATAGCAGCCGTTGCAGATCATGCAGTCCTTTGCGGCGCGGTGCGCGCCGACGATGTCGATGCCGAGATAGCCGGCGACCGTCGTCTGTTTGTGATCGGGGAGCTGCGGCAACGCTCTGCGTGCGAGACGAAGCACGTCGATGTAGTCGTTGGAGAGCGGAGAGCCGAAGCAGCGCATCATATTGTCATAGATCGCGTTGATGTCGAAGTTGACGTTGTAGCCGATCAAAACGTCGGAGCCGATGAAGTCGCGGTAGTCTCTCAAAGCCGGCGTAAGATCGGCGCCGCCGCGCGCCATGGCGTCCGTGATGCCTGTCAGTTGAGTGACGAAATAATTGACGCGCGCGTCGGGCTTGACGAGCGTGGAGAAAGCGTCCGTGACTTGCAGATCGCGGACTTTGAGCGCGGACAGCTCTATGATCTCGAGCGCGCCGCCGAATCCCGTCGTCTCGATGTCGATCACGCAATAGTCTGTCGCGAATGAAGATAGGCAGCTGCCTTTGGCAGGGCGCTTGGACGGTTCAATCATTGTGATTTCTCTTTGACTTGGGCGTAACGAGCCCGAAGGAGTGATCGACGAGGAATTTGACTCTGTCGTCGGGAGCGGAGCCGTCCAGAAGGACGGAGATCCAGTGCTTTTTGTTCATATGATATGCGGGGGCGATATACGGCTCGTCGCGGATCAGATCGGCGAGGGCGGGATCGCATTTGAGATTTACGGCGTCGACATAGCCGTCATTGCCGCCGAAAGTGCGCGTCGGCACGGAAAATACGAGACCGTACCACTTGCCGCAGGGATGACGGAGCACGGCGGAATAGTTGTCGTTCTCAAAGGGGAAGTCGGGAGCCGTACCGTATTGTTCGGACACCCATTGCAGCAATGTTTCTCTGTTCATCTTTGCCTCCGCGTTTCAATTGTCAATTATAATGCCGAAAGCGTATTTTGTCAATCGACGGATCGCGCGACCTTGCTTGCGGAGGACTGTTGAGACATTGATAATACGCAATACTAATTGATAATAATTGATACTAATGCGCATGGCGACGCGGCAAAATTTTACAAACGGACGAGAGGATACGAAGAGACGCGAAGGCTCGGACGCGATGCGTCTTTGAGAGTGCGGCAGGAACCTCCGCGATGTAAGGCGCGTTGCGTTGCCGCTCGCGTAAAAGTCTTGCAAAATAGTTTTGGCGGTGCTAAAATGATATCGGTATGGCGGAGAAAGGATTTTCGCCGAGGATGTGGGTATGAAATTTTTGGTTATCGAAGACAACGAGGCGCTCAACGCCGCCGTCGTGGACGCTTTGTCCGCGCTGGGCACGAGCGTGAGCGCTTTTGACGGAGAGTACGGCTACTTTCTGGCGAAAAACGGCAGCTACGATTTGATCGTGCTCGATCTCATGCTGCCCAAGATGAAGGGGATGGACTTGCTTGCCAAGCTGCGCAAGGAGAGCAATTGTCCTCTCGTCATCCTGACTGCGCTCGCGGACGTCTCGCACAAGATCGAGGGCTTGAACCTCGGCGCGGACGACTACATCACCAAGCCGTTCGAGCGCGACGAGCTGGTCGCGAGGGTGGAAGCGGTGCTGCGCCGTCACAACAACAATTTCAAGACGGTCTACAAAGCCGGCAGGGTGGAGCTCGACTTTGTCGGCAAGGTGTTCCGCGTCGACGGCGAGGACGTCAAGCTGCCCGGCAAGATGTACGATATCTTGGAGTACCTCATCCGCAATCGCAACATGATCATTTCCAAGGAGCAGCTGTTCAACCGTATTTGGGGCTTTGACAGCGAGACTATCATCACCGTGACGGAGGTGTACATCTCCAATCTGCGCAAGCTGCTCGACAAGTACGGGCTTCGCGATCACCTCAAGACGGTCAAGAGCGTGGGTTATATGTGGACGGAAGATCCCGTCAAAGAGGACTGACGTGTCCAAGCCGTCGGGGAGTTTTGCGCGCGAACTGAAGCGCCAGCGCAACAAGGCGTTGTTGTGGAATTTTGTGCTGCCGCTGATCATCATGGCGGTAGTGATGGTCGTCATCATTCTTGTCGTGAACATCAGTTTTTTCAGCTATGAGAGAGATCGTTCGCTGACGACGGCGAGGGCGCTCGCGGCGGGCGAGGTGCGTTCTGCCGAAGAGGTGAGGCGCGATTTTCCGAGCTCTTTCGTCCTCTATTTCGACGAAAACTATGAATTGATAGACGAATTCGGCAATCCGTCCGATTTTTCCGCTCCCGACAAGCTCAGCAATCCCAACGACTTGTCGACGGTGTCGATAGGCGGCAGCCGCTATATGACCGCGACGCTCGAGACGAGCCACGTCTCCGTCAATGCGACGGCGGACGACGTGCGTTATGTCAGAGTCTATTACAACATCGACGCCGAGACCGCGCTGCGCGACCGCATCACGGCGATCTGCCTCATCTTTATGGGCGCGGTATTCGTCGTGCAGAGCTTGATCGGCTACTTCGCAGGCCGCGCGCAGACCAAGCCTTTCGCAAGGGCTTTGGAGCGCAACAACAGGCTGATCGCGGACATCTCGCACGAGCTCAACACTCCGCTCGCGATCGTCAATTCCGATCTGTCGGCGACGCTGGAACGTCCCGAGGATAAGGTTAATGACGTGTCCGAAAAGCTCGTCAGCGCGCTCAAGGAGACGCAGCGGCTCAAACGAATGATAAAAGAGCTTCTCGTGCTGTCGGCGTCGGACGCGGACAGGCTGTCGCTCGACTTCGAGAGCGCCGACGTCTCGGCGATCTTGCGCGAGATAGGCGAGCCGTTCTCGATGATGGCGCAGCTGGACGGCAAGGAGTTCTCGCTCGACATCGAGGATGGGATAGTCGCAGTGATAGACGCGGACAAGCTGAGACAGATCTCGATCGCGCTGCTCGACAATGCTATGAAGTACACCGCTTGCGGAGAGAGCGTCACGCTGTCGCTGCACAGACATGCGGGCAAGCTCGTGCTCGGCGTTGCCGATACCGGCAGGGGAGTGCCGCCCGAGCAGATGAAGAACATATTTGAAAGATTCTATCGCACCGACGACTCGCGCAATTCCAAGACGGGAGGCACGGGGCTTGGGCTTGCGATCGTCAAGGAGATAGTGTCTCATATGGGCGCTCGCATCTACGCCCGCGCCAACGAGCCCAAGGGCTTCGCCGTTGAGGTCGTCTTCGATCTGAGGACGATGCAGACGCTCGCGAAGAAGGGCGGATGACAATGTAAAATCTGTGTAAAATTTTTCGACGCGCGGCGCGTCTGCGTCGGCTCAAATCGCGAAAAGCCCGAAGCCGTCGGGCTTTTTTCGTCATCGCGTAGTGCGTATATAAAAGGCGACGGTTCGTCAAAAAATTTCGGCTTTTAAGTGTTTTTTAAGGTTGATTGCGCATTATATTGGTGGAAAGATATACGCTTTTCGCGGAAGCTTCGCGTGCGCGTAAATAAATTGTCTTTCGGGAGATCAGTTATGAGGAAAGCAAAACTGCCAATAGCCGTTCTAATCGTCCTGGTTGCGGTCATGTTGGTTTTTGCGGGCTGCATCAACGAAGAGCAGATCACCGTCACGTTCAGTTACCCCGACGGGACCACCTCTTCGCAGACTTATGAAGGCAGCTCTCCCACCATCGAGTCCGAGCCCGAAGCGAAACAGATCGCAGGGCAGGTCTTCGAGGGGTGGTATCTCGACGAAGCGCTCACACAGGCGGTTACATATCCTTACAGCCTGAGCGGCGTCGAAAGCCTCGTGCTCTATGCCAAATATGCGGAGGGCTACACGATCACGCTCAGAGGCGGATACGGTGCTTCGCAGATCGGCGTGAGCAAGGAGGATCCGACGGTGACTTCGTCGCCCGACCCCGGCACGTCGCCTACGGGCGCCACGTTCGGCGGTTGGTACAAGAACGCGTCTTTTACTCAGCCCGTCACATTCCCCTATCAAGTCACGGGCAATGAGGTTTGGTACGCGCAATGGCTGCAAGTCGGCGAAGGACAGGCGATCGTCTCGCTCGTCGGAGCGTACGGAGACTCGTCTGCGACGTTCGACATCGGCGACGTCATCGATGCGGACGACCTCGATGAGGGCAACAATCCCAATGACGCCGAATTCCTCGGCTGGTTCTTGGACAGCGATTTTACCCAGGCTGTCACTTTCCCCTATACGATCGAAAGCAATGTGACATTCTACGCTTCTTGGGGCGAACCCGAGGGCTTTACCGTCACGTTCAACACGATGGGCGGCGATCCGATGGATCCCATCGTCACCACGCGCATCGCGACCAAACCGATCCCGACGTACGCGGGCTATGATTTCGTAAACTGGTACACCAACGAACAGTGTTCCGGCAGAGCGGTCAGCTTCCCGTACAACGTCACGAGAGACGTTACTCTCTATGCGAAATGGCAAGAGAAGCTCGACCCCAACGCGACCACCGCGCACCCGTCGACGAGAGGCTCCTATGCCGCGTTCCAGACTCTGTTCGAAGAATACGCTCAGGCTGTGGGCGGCACGACGTCCGACCAACTGACCATCGATCTCAGCGCAGAGGTCGAGGGCGGAGTGATCGAGCTCAAAGCCGACTTGATGCAGGGCGATGGAGCCGACGGACAGATGAAGCCCAACTCCTTGCTATTCAGAGTCGAAAAGGACGACGATTCCACCTTCGGCATCTACATCAAGGACAACCGCCTCTTCATCGATACCGGCGGCGAGAACGGTCTGTACGAAGTCACCGACGTGCAGGCAGATTACCTCGCGCTCATCATCAGCGAAGTGCCCGGACTGCTCACCACGTTGATCGAGAACGCCAATCTCGATTCCGCGCTCGGCATGTTCGGCGGCTTGGAAGGATTGATCAGCATCGTCTTCAACATCTTCTTCGAGAACGCGCAGATCACCGAGCATACGCTCAACGGCACAGGCGCTCTCGTCCGCAAAGACTATGCGATCGAGTTCAAGCTCAACAGCTTTACCGCAGGCATCACCGACATCCTCAACCTCATCAACCTCGGAGCTCTGCTCGGATTCGACTTGCAGCTCGCTCCGCTGTTTGAATGGATAGAGGAAGCCATTCCTCAATACAAAGTCATGTTCAACACCTCGTTCAGCTACGACGAGGACGGCAACATCTCCGTCGCGACCCATCCGAGCCTTGACGTGACTTACAACGATCCCGATCAACCCGACAAGCTCGGTCAGCCGGCTTGGAACTTCGGCATCGCCGACATCGCGATCGGCGAGACTGTCGAGATCGACTTCCCCGACAATATCGACGCCGCTCTCGCGCAAGAGGTCGGCGCGGTGCAGGAATTCTCCTTCACCAATCTGCAATTCGACATAGACTTGATGCTGCTCACAGGCTCCGAGGACGACGGACAGGGCGGTCAAGTGGTCAAGCAGCTCGACGTGGGCACTTTGATCGGCATGTTCACCGATCAGCTGGCGATCCCCGAAGGCATGATAAAACTTGAATCCGAATTCGGCTTCAAACTCCGCGCCCAAGTCGACCTCGACCTCAACTATGCAGGAGTTACCGGTCCCGACGGCAAACTCGTCGACAACAACCTGATCTTGCTCGAGCTCTATACGCTCAATGCGGACGGCACGCTCGCAGACAAGGCGCTCGGCGCATACTATAAGGAAGGCAAGCTCTATGTCTCGCTGAGCAGCCTCATCCCCAACTATTGGCACGCCGACAACATCGTCGTCGAGCTCGAAGGCTTGCCCGAGATCATCAACGGCATCGTCACGACGGTCAAGACCGCCATCGACGACGCGATCCTCGGCGGTTCGGACGAGGGCGCCGCTACGCAGAGCCTGTCCGTTTCTTCCGCCAACCAGCTCGCGCTCGCGGAAGACGGCTACACGCTCAGCCCGACGCTCGCATCCTTCATCGATACGATCTGCCAAGTCATCGCGATCCCAGACGGAGTGCTCTATGTCGAGGGCGATCGCATCGTGCTCAACGTGCAGAAACTCGCCAATGTCGACACCGACGGCGACGGAGTTGCCGAGAACAACGATATCTTCGACGTCATCGACTCCTTTATGGGCCTTGCAGGTCAGGATCCGATCAGCGGTCTGATCCCCGACGGCATTGCAGGCAAGCTCGAGATCGTCTTCTTTGAGGGCGGACTCAAGAGCATCGACGTCAGCGGCTCCGTGTCGCCCGACAACACGCAGGGCCTCAACGCCTTTATCTCGATCAACAACTTCTTGATCGGCGTCGAGGACGGCGAACTCGCTCAGCGCATCGACGAGGGCATCGGCGATCAGTCCGGCTATACCTCCAACCTCGGAGAACTTCTCTCGAGCGCGCTCGCGGGTATTAATATCAATATGAATCTTGCTCTCACGTTCGACGCGGGCACTTACAACCTCGGCGACTTCCTTTCAGGCTTCGGCCTCGGAGAGCTCGAAGGCGTGCCTCTGTCGTGGACGTTCGAGAACGAATTCGTCATGGATCTCACGCTGTCCGTGCAGCTCAGCCTCGCAGAGGAAGAGCCCATGCTCGCGGTCGAGATCATCGCCAACGAACCTATCTACATCGGCGGCTCGAGCGAAGCTCAGCCCGCAGGTCTGCTCGTCGGCATTTACGGATTCTATGACGACAACAATGTCGGACACGTCGCAGTAGATCTGTCCACCATCAAGCTCGTCGGCATCTCGTTGCCCAAGCTCAGCGCGCAGCTCGACTTCTACGGGCTCATCATGGGCTTGCTGGACGACCTCACCGTCGACTTCGGCAGCGGCGCGCAGTCGCTCGGCGACATCAGCCTTGCGTTCGACATCAGCGGACTGCTCGGCGGCAGCGCCGAAGAGGGCTCTGCGGAGCAAACTCAAGCGCTCGCCGAAGCCATTGTCGAGAACCCCGGCGAGTCCGTCAACGACACCGAGCTCACTCCGCTCGGAGCGCTGCTCGTCGGACTCAACACCGAGGAGCTGTACGCCAACTTCACGCTGGCGGCGATCTTGCAGCTGCTCGAAGCGATGGATGTCAGCCTCGGCGACGTCGATCTCAGCGCGATCGAGATCGGCGGAGAGATCCATCTGTCCAGATTGGACGGAGTGACGATCGAGGCGGAAGGCACTTTGATGCCCAAGCAGAACACCGACGTCACCGATCAAAATCTGCATCTGCTGTTGCAGACCGGCACGGCGGACTATCCGTTCGCTATCGGTTTGACGACCGAGTTGCAGAATGATCTGCGCACCAAGACGGGCGCGATCGAAAGCGCTCTCGCAGATTACAGAGAAGACGTCATCGCGATGGTCATCGGCATGGTCGCCAAGTCGCACATCTCGCTGGAGATGAACTTGTCGACGCTCGACAGCCATATGGACCTCACCGCGATCATCAACAACATCCTCGCCTCGCAGGGCAAGCAGCTCAACTTGCCGATCGATATGTATCTCGACGATTGGGATCCGACTGTCACGCTCGACCTCGGCTGGGACCTTGAAGTCACCGATGACGGCAATATCGGCCGCAACTCCAAGATCTCGCTCTCGCTCGTCTATCAGGGCAAAGAGCTGCTGGGCGTCGGCCTCGAAGACGGCGACGCAGTCGTCAGACTCAAGGGCCTCGGCTTGTTCAACATCAGGCTCAACGACTCGCCGCTCATCGAGACGCTGATCGAGATGATCCAAGGCATCATCTCCGACATCGACAGCATGGAGCTGGGCGATCTGCTCGACGGCTTGCTCTCCGATCTCAACGGCGATCCCGTGGACATCGATCCCGCCGCGGCAAACGCAAGCTCGAGCTCGGCGCTTGCGATGGCGGACGGCGACGCGGAGGCGACCGCGGACAGCGCGGCTCTCGCCGATTGGATCGTCGTGCTGCTGCAAAGCATTTCTGCGACCAACACCAACATCATGGTCGACCTGACGATGGATATGGTCGACGAGATCATCAAAGGCCTCGCAGGCTTCAGCCTCGGCATCGACATCGGTGCGGCGGTAGAAGTCGACGCGGTCAACGGCGCGATCACGCTTGATCTGCAGATCAACGACAACATCACGTTTGGAGCTGTCCTTACGATCGACCTCGGTTCCGAAGACTATGAAGTCGACATCGGCACCGACGCGACCTACATCAACGGCACCGACGGCGAGAGCATCGCGCAAGGCTTGTTCGACAGCCTTGAGCTCAACCTGTCCATCGACATACTCAACAACACGCCCGACACCGGCAACGCCAACGAGTATTTGAGATTGAGCATCCAGAGGCTGCTGTCGGCGACGGCGCTGCCCAACACGGGCGGATACGTCGCGCCCGCCGGCACGTTCTTGATCACGATCGCAGAGATCGACGACGCGGCGTACAACAACACGCGGGGCGGCTTGTCCAGCGGCTTTGTCTACGCAGTGCTCGACTACAACGCAAGCAAGATCTCGATCAAGATGAGAGAAGGCTGGCTCGAGGTCCTCAGCGGAATCGTCGACGTCGGCTCCATCATCAACGAGCAGAATCTGTCCATCGAGCTCGTCGATGCCAACGGCGTGGGCATCATTGGACAGATCGGCTCGCTGCTTGACGGACTGATCGACGACTTGAAGGCGATGGGCGACACGACGACGGATACGACGACGGATGCCGAGGGCAGCGGCGGCGACAGCGCTCCCGTTGCGGACACTCCGGCAGAGACCGCCGACACGACGTCGACGCTCGACACGACCGCGTTCACCGAACTGTTCGCCCAGCTCGACATCATGGAACTGCTCGGCGGCGGCATCGACATCAGCTTCAACGCGACCGGCACGTTCAACGCGGACATCGCGTTCGATCCGTACACGATCAACAAGCTGATCGACGACTTGATGAATTTGATCTTCGGAGCCAATTCCGTCCTCGATCTCAGTCAGCTTGCGCCCGATATGTTCACCGAGCACCATCTGCGCAACGTCACTTGGTCGCGTACGGGAGGCTTCTATGACAACTTGATGGCTTGCGTCAAAGACAAAATCATCCCCGATGTCGTCGCGTCTCCGCTCGTCACCGACGCGGTCGGCATCAACTTGGCGCCGTTGCTTGGACTCGCAGGTCTCGAGATCGACGCCATACTTGAAGATTTGAAGCCGATCATCACGGCGATACTGCCGTTCCCGGTCTTCAACGAGCTCAACGCCGGTCTCAACTTCGTTGACGGCACGCTCGCCAACATCTACATCACCGGCTATGACAGAGGTCAGGCAGTCGTGAGCAGCGACGGCACGCAGCTCTATCCTGCCGGTCGCAACACCAACAACAAGATGGAGCTGTGGATCTACAACCAGTTCACATCGGTAGGCGCGGGCGACAACGTCGTTGACGGCTCGCCGCAAGGCATCGTCGACTGGGGCGACATCCCCAAGACGGTGATCTATGAACCGTATCAATACAGCGGCGTGAATGCGTTCGCAGCCGAATACTTCCAGGGCAAGACCGCGAGGTATCAGTACGGCAGGCACGTGATGAGGAGCTCGGTGAGCTTCACATTCGGCAACAACAGCTATGGCTTGAGCGGCGATGTCTACAACGCGATCGCTTCCGGTTCCGCGCTTGATAACATCGCGGCGGGAGGCGGCACGGGCGACAACCCGATCCCGATCACGGTGACCGCCAACTTCACCGGTCAGACGTGGACCATCGAGATCTATCTGCAAGTCAATTCGACTGCGTCGGAGATCGAATCGGTGGAGCCGATCAGCCTCTATGCCTACTCCAACTTGCCCGACTACTTGACGCTCAACTTTGTGGACGGCACGAGCAGAATGGTGTCTTGGGAGGCGGTGCAGAGCCACAACATAGCGCCGACGGCGTACACGGCTCACACCGTGACGGCGAGCATCACGTTCAAGAACAAGACGACGGTCAACGACGTCGAGGTCAACTATCTTGACAGCACGGCTCACAACTTGATCAATTCGGACGGCTTGACGATGAGCGTCGATCTCTACGCGATGACGGCGTCGTCGACGACCATCACGGAGTTCACGCCCGAAGTGCTGTACTTCAACTATCCCGACGGCGCTGCGGTCGCAATGCCCGTCGACGCGTGGGAGAACACCGACGAGCTCAACGCCGCATTGGCAGCGAGATCGCAGGATCCCGACAACATGAGCGCGATCAGCGGCGTCATCACCGCAGTGATAGGGCGCGGCAAGGGCGCGGAGCAGAAGATCAACATTGCGGTCAACATCAGGACCAAGAACGTGACGTCGGTCATGTTCGGCGAGTTCCGCAACGCGATCCAGATCAACCCGTACGACGTCTATCTGCAACAGCTGCATCCGGACGATCCGAGCTACACGGTGCTTCCGTCGCAGGCGGTCGCGTACTACAACGAGGGCAGCGACAGCTACAATGAGCAAGTCTACATCTCGATAGACTTCGAGACGGGCGCAGCCATCAACTATGACGAGATAGCTTGGAATTCGGCACAGGAGACCCAAGCCAACGTCTCGCTCAACAAGAGCAAGTACGGCGGCTACTACGGCTGGACGATGGGAGACATTCCCGTCAACGTCGTACTCAACCGTATCTCCAAGGTGTGGTTCGTGGACGAAGATTCGCCGAGCGGCTACTCCAACGTGCTCAAGATAGACCCGTATGTCTACAACTCGCTCGCGACGAAGGAGGAGAAGGAGGCATTCTTCCCGACGACGGCGCTCATCGAGTTCAGCAACGGCGTCACGAGAGAGCTGCCGATCAGATTCGTCGGCCTCGACTTCGAGGATCTGTATGCGGACTATGACAGCTTCAACGATCAATATCAATTGCAGATCGGCTTTGTCCCGGCGGATCTCGAAGGCGTGGTCTCCGACGCGGTAGCGTTCGAGAAGAGATTCTCGCAGACGACCTATGTGTACTTCGAGTTCGAGGGCAAGCAGATCGACTACTACAGGATCGACGGCTACGCCCATGACGGCAATGCCCAATACCTCGAGATCGACCCCGTCGCGGTGCTGCTGCAAGGCCAGTCGCCGCTCCCGAGCTCTGTCGAAGTGGTCTACACGGACGGCACGAGCGAGGTCATCGACGTGTACTTGTGGGACAGCATTGCGATCGAGTCTTCGGCGCTCAACGACCAAGACGGCTCGACCGGCACCGTCGTCGGCAACTTGACCGCCGACTGGCAGAACTCCTTTACGATCAACTACCGCATCGCGCCCAGATATGGCATGAGGGCGGAGGACATCGTGTTCGACTCCTTCGACTACACGCTCAGAGGCAGCGCGATCACGTTCGACGTGCTGACCGATATGCTCCAAGTCAAGTTCAAGGACGGCACGACGACCGAAGTCACCGATGAGGAGGCGGGCACGACCGAGACGATCGAGACCGAGCACAGCTACTTCATCAACATCTCGACATGGGAGACCGGCGGCGCCAACTTCGGCTCCACAGATCAGGCAGGCGGTTTCGTCACGGCGGTGTTCAACGACTTCTACAACGAAGAAGAGCTCACGCTGGACGTCAACCTCGAAGCAGATACGACATGGAGCATGAAAAAGGATGAGGCAGACAACATAGACGTCACTTATCTCGGACTCGACTACATCCTCGTCATGTGCACGATGGATGCAGACGGCAATGTGACATCCGTCTTTGACAACCATGAAGTCACCGACACATCTGAAGGCAAGACTTTCTTGTCCAATGTTATGGTCAGCGTGCTGTTCCAAGACGGCAATGGCAATCAGACTTGGCGCGTACTCAAAGCGGATATCGAATTGGGGAACGACATTCCCAAGTCGGTGGATGATGTCAACAGAGGAGGATACACTCTGTTCGACTACTCGACAGGAAGTTCTCCGTCCGAACAAAAAGCGACAGAGTTCAACGCAACCGTCAGCATCTACGACGGATCCAACACGATAGTTGCGACTGCGGCGCTCCCGTTGTACTTCGGTTACAACGGCGCAGCCAACGCATGAGGAGGGAGATCGTGGAAAAGATCAACAAGAGAATAGCCGCGGCGGCACTCGCCCTGGCGATCATAGCAGCAGTCGTATGCGGCATCGTGTTTGCAAGCTACACCTCCCCGACGATTCCGTCGGGTGAGGGTAGCTCCTCGCTGAGCGCTGTCGACGCGACCATTGCCTCCGATGTCAATATCGGCAGCATAGGCTCGATATCTCAAGAAGATGACGCAAGTGCGCAAGAGAGATGGAATATGCCCGATGCGCCAGTCACATGGATCTCCAACGAGAGCGATTTGACAAGTTATCTGCATTCGGGTTCCACGGGAGATTATGGTTCGGGGACGATAGGCGTCTTGACGCAAGATATCGTCTTGAATACGAATTCACAGTCCAAACTTGGAGTCAATACGTTCCGCGGTGTGTTGGACGGCAATGGTTATACGCTCAGCTTGAATGTTACTACCAGTGATGATCAAATCGGCGCCATTTCGAGCTATGCCTATTTGGACGCCAACAATGACAGCTTGAGAGAAAACATCGAGTGGACCGAAGAGGTCTATAATGGTTATGGGTTGGAAGGCATAAATGCAGTCGGCCTTCTCGTCGGTGCCAACAGGGGCACGATCGCCAATTTGAAGATCGACTATACGTCCGACATGGCTGTTCCGTCTTTGAACAACGATACAGAAGTTGTCGGCAACAATGTGCTGCTCTCTGCGTCGTCTCCGCAATATGGAACAGCGTTCGGCATCGTGTCGGGTGCCAACTTCGGCACGATTTCCAATGTCCGCGTCAATGTCAATGACAATTTCGTAGGCAGACAACAGGCAAGTGGCAATAGAGCAAACAATAGAGACTCGAATCCGTATGTCAATATGTCCATTGTCGGCGTTTTGACAGGCATGTTTGTCTCGGGCAGCATCAGCGACACCTATGTAGATCTTGCGGCTCAGACATATGTAGCCGCGGCTGTGGATAATATAAAATATTCATACCAGTTCGGAGATGTCAACAATCATAAATGGAGAAACGGTATGGCGATCACCGGAGGCATGGTCGGATACTTTGTCGGCAGTGCAGGTGTTCTGTCTGACAGCTATTTGACCGGTTCCGGTACCGTCCAATCTGTGGTCTTCCGCGGTGACGAACAAGGTGCAGGCAAAGGGTACAATGCCTTCTCGGGTGGCATCACCGGAGGCAAGTTCAAGTTCGGCAACGGTTTCACCGATGACGACGGAAAGGACATGATCTCATCTGCAGGCAATACGGTCGGAGGCATCGGCAACCAGATCCAGGGCATCGTAGTGTCGTGGAAGGGACACAAGTTGGACAACAACAACAGCAACGACGTCGATTATTGCGACAATATGGCAGTCATCGAAAGAGACGAGTTTGGTACCTTGATCGATACCGCCAATTACAACGGCGGTATGCCCGCCATCGCGTTGACATATGACTATGACTCACTTGGTTTTTCGAGTAGTCACGCAAAGACCGGCATATCCAATACAGGAGATGTGACGCAGTGGGTCGAGGCTTACTCGTTGAGCGATTCTGATGACATTTCCGTGGAGATAAAGGCGGTTGACGGATCGTTCAGGATAGAGGCGATCACCAATGACTATCAAGCTTCTTCCGATTATCAGGCAATGCCGTCGATCAAAGAGAATGCAAGCACAAGCTTCTATTACACCGTGGGAGCCAATTATACCGGCAAATACATATGGTCGATGAATTCGGCTACGGTCTACGACTCCGCGTTTCTCACCGGTACCGCCGACAAGACGACCGAAGGAGAGGTGACGAGATCGACGTTTAGAGATTATGACGCCTTCACGGGAGCCATGATCTATAGCGTCGCTTATGGAGGCACCAAGACCGCATACGAGTTCAACGTGGGTACGATGGCTCAATACAGCATCTCGCATCTCCAAAATAGCACTCCTACCACTCAAAGGATCTATGACGGCAATCCCGTCAATGAGCCGACGCTTGTCTTGACCGCAGCAGACAGCTCATCCACTGGATCGGGGACGATCAGCATCACTCCGCAAAGCGACTGCTATGCATGGAAGTATTCTTCCTCTGGCACAGATATCGATCGCGCCGACACGATATATCCCGGGCAATATCAATTCCGCTCCGAGATAGACGTAATTGAGGACGGGCAGGTCGAGGCGACTTATGCCTATCTCGACACTACTGCGAGAGTTATCGCTCGCACTACACAGGGCATCCCTCTCACATTTACGGTCATTCCTGCGGCGATCACCGTGAGATCTGATCAGGCAAGTCGTGGCAACTGGACGACGGAGGCTGTCTTTAATGGTTCGCTCAATACAAGCGGCTATGCCGCCTATGGTCAGCAAGCTCCGAGCGGCGACATTTTCGACGCCTACACCTATGACGTCAACAACACGACGGGCAGCTATCAGACGATGAGCGGCAC
This sequence comes from uncultured Christensenellaceae bacterium, assembly GCA_944381315.1. Lineage (GTDB taxonomy): Bacteria > Bacillota > Clostridia > Christensenellales > UBA3700 > Ornithoclostridium. Next base: position 16,149 of record CALWKR010000052.1, on the reverse strand, counting down.
GACGTTCTCGTTCAGCGACACGGAGACGACGGCGACGGCAGGCAGGACATACTCCAACTTCACCGTCTACAAGCTCAACGGCAACGACGAATATGTCGCCGTGGGCAGCGCGTCGGCGTCCTTGACCGTCAAGATAGATACTACGGCTCCGATCGTTGTCGACACGCGTTATTATACCTACAGTGGCGACGCCGAAATAACGGTGGACAACATACATCAATTCTATTACGACATCAAAGAGGGAGATCACTTGTTCACCGACATCACCGATCAGATCGGCGCAAACAGTTGGGTGTCTGAGAAGATTTTCGTTGTTTCGACGGCGTCGGACGAAAGACGTTCCGGCATAGATTCTGATGGCGTGAGCGTGCAGTACTTTACCGAGTCTTCCGGCTCGTCAAACTGGATAAAGCATCCTCTCCAAGTGCAGATCAGCTATGGCGGCGGTGGTGAAGAAGCCAAGCAAGACATCGACCTCGGTCAGGGCAATGCCGCCACTATTGCATGCATCAACAATTCTGCGCGTTTGAGATTGCAGCTTGTTGATGTCCTCGAGAATGAAAGAGCAGTAGATCTCGGCACGCTCAACATAGACACCGTGGAGCTCGCTTTGAATTCCGCGTCGCCAATGGGCTACTCATATTTCCTCGGGCCTGCGACAAGCGCGCTTAAAGTAAGGATCGAAGCCACTGTCGGCACGTCCGGAGCCAATGTCCAATATTTGATCGTGGACAAGACGGACATCGACGATACGAGCGCCGAGATCCCGTCCGGCTATGAGGACGCTTGGGTGACGCTCGGAGCATACGACTCCAAGGATTCCTACACGATCATGGAGAGCTTTGCGGACGGCGCGGCAGTCTTTGTCAAGCTGTCTTCCGCGCAAGGGCTCTTCCCCGATCAAGTGAAGAGACTCTATGCCGGCTCCGGTCCCGACACCGACACCAAAGGCGACAGCGGCTATCCGTACTTCTATGTCGACCTCGTGACGAAGACGTTCACGGTGCCGTACAACGCGATCACGGTCGGAGGCACGTTGTTGTCCGAGCTTGCCCAAGATCCGGCGGCGCTCGCCACCGCTTTCGCCAAGCAATACGACGGCAACAACAGCTTGTCTGCCAACACAGTTATAAAGATCGTCGATTTCGACTCTGTATCCTATGATGGCGAAGGCGCAGACAAGGCGACTGCGCTCGCCGAGCTGCAAAAAAACACTTTCAAGGCGGTCGGCACCTATTCTCAATTCGAGAACGTGGGCGAGTCCGTGCTGACTTGGGAGTTCGAAGTCGGCAATGACGCAGGCACGGGCTATCAGTTCCGCATCTTGGTCAACAACGGCATGAGCGATATGGATCAAGTCACCGTCGACACCCGCATCGACTATCGCGACTATGACATCGGCGTCGAGGTCGTCGTCAAGAAAGATCCCCAATTCGCCGACATCCTCGTGACGGACGGCAGCGGCGCTGCGACCAACGAGATCGTCAAGACATATTGGGGCACCAATGAGAGCGGCTTGCCCGAGTCCTTCGGCTATCCCACCGACTTTGGCGACACGATGTACTGCCGCTATGCCTACTTGGGCGGCACGGACGGCGTCTTCAATGCGGGCGGCGATTACCTCGTGTCCGTCGACGGAGTCAAGATCGTGCCCGACGGCGTCGATCCCGCTACGGTGGAGTGGCACGAGTTCACTCCGACTGCGGCAGGCGCTGCCGATGTGGAGCAATATGACAACTACAACATCCACTTCACGACCGCGATGAAGATGACCGTCAACAAGGTCAAGGCCAACATCAAGACCGCGCTGTGGAGAGTGGAGGAGAGCGGCAACGTCGCCGAGACGCTCACCGCGCAGATCCTCTACGACGGCATGACGCACGTCGTCACCGCGACCTACAACGACATCTACGGCGTGACGCAAAACGCGATCGTGCAAGTCTTCACGTCCGATCAATACACGGGCGGCGAGACGGAGATGCTTGCGGTCGACACCTACTATGTGCTGGTCACTCCCGTCGACTCAGTCAACTATGAGATAGGCAACAACGCGCGCCAAGTCTTTGAGATCGTCACGACGACGATCGATCTCAACAACGCGCCTCAGACCTATGCCTACAACAACGGCGCGGCGGTTGCATATCAACTGTTTGACAGCGACGGCGCCGCGATCAACATCCCGAGCACCGACAGAGTGGAGATCGTCTACTACAACGCGGCAGGCATTGCGGTGACCCCGGTCGAGCTGGGCACCTATGGGGTGCAGATCAACTATGTCGCCGGCGCGGGATCCAACTTCAACAACGTCCGCTTTGCGTCCGAATTGACGATCACCAAGGCTACGCCCGAGATCATCGGCGCGGACAACAACAGCGTCACCTATGACAAGGGACCGCATTGTTACAGCGACCCCGAGGGCGACGTCAAGCTCGTCAACGGCGAGTACGATCTTGCCAACATCAGCCAAGTCGTCCAGCTGCAGATCTTTGACGACGCGTCGGGGCAGTGGATCGGCGTGACCCAAGGCGGCACCGAGGGCGACCGCATCAATGCCGGCACCTATCGCTATCGCTACTACTATCAAGGCAACGAATACTACAACGAAGTGTATTCTGCCGAAGTGACCTTCACGATCAACAAGGCTGTGGTCGAAGGATGGGGCGACTTGACCGTCTACTACAACGACACCGACACGGTGATCGACATATCCAAAGACGAAGACAGCAACAGCACTCCCGACTTCTCGACCGATTACAACGGCACGTCGCAATATTTGACAGTCGTCTCGTCGCTGCTCAGCGGCGAGCCGGGCGCGGAGATCACCTACTTCCGCAACGGCATCATATTCGACACCGCTCAGCCGAGCGCGCTCAATATGACCAACGCCGCTACCTACAACGTCACCGTCACACTCAGCGCGGACAACTATGAGACGAGGGAGTTCATGATCGACTACACCGTCAACAGGATCTCGTTCACTTCGGCTTTGACGGCGCGCTGGGGCGGCAATACGGTGAACGTCTCCGACTATGACGCAGAAAACCCGCTTGCGATCATAGCGATCTATGACGGCAACGAGCACGGCTATCTGTCCGACAACAGCGGCGAGCTGACGTTCGACTTCGACGCGAGCAGGCTGTGCGCGGCAGACGCGGAGAGCACGCTCAGCGTCAACTATGTCCCCGACGGCACGCAGAGCAACGTGATGATCGACGCAGGCAGTTACAGCGGACACTACACGCTCTTCGTCAGCATCAACTATTTGCAGGTTGACATCTATGTCACTGTAGACATCTCGCCGATGAACGTCAGCAATGTCAGCTTTGACGTAGAAGAAGAGTTTGAGATCACGACGGACAGCAACATCTACAACATCATCTCCGCTACCTTCACGGGCGTCGGAGGGCAGAATGTGGACGCAACGCTGCAATTCGTCAATGAGTCGGGCGAGATCGTCGTGCCCGACACCGTGACAGGACAGCTGCCCGAGGGCACCTACACCGTCCATGCGGTCGACAGCTCCGGCAACTACGTCATCGACAGCAGCGCCGCGACCGCGACATTGACGATCGGCGCAGGCGATCAGCACGAGCACGTCGACGCCAACAACGACGGCAAGTGCGACATCTGCGGTCAGACGGTGCAGACGACGCCGCCCGATCCCGACGATCCCGATCCCGATCCGGATCCCGACGATCCCGATCCGCCGATAGGGCACGATCATGTCGACGCCAACGGCGACGGCAAGTGCGACGTCTGCGGCGAGGATATGTCGACCGAAGGGGACGATCCTCAGCCCCCGACAGACGACGGCGGCAACGAGGACGTCGTGCCGACAGTCATCGCGGTGGTTTGCATCGTAGTGGCAGTGGCAGCGATCGCGGGCACCGTCATCGGCGTGATCGCGATCAGGCGCAAGAAGCGCAACAACATCATCTGACGATGATACGCCGCGGCGCGACCGCGCCGCGGCAAACACGAAACTTTCGCCAAAAGGCGATGGAGGGAAATATATGGACAAAACCGCAAAGCGTATCGGCATAGCCGTCGTCGCGATCTTGATCGTCGCACTTGTGTGCGTCGGCATCTTGTTCGCGCCGCGCCAAGCCGAGACTCCCAATGTGTCCGTCGAGGGCAATAGCGGAACGTTGAACACGTCGGTCAAGGCAGTGACAGTGAACAGCACGACCTACGATCTCAACGATCCGACCGACGCAAATGAGTATTATGAGATGCTCGTCGCGCAAGGTTATGAGCCTATCAGGGACAACGACGAGTTGAAGAATTTCGTCAACAACTCTGGCGGAGACGTAGATGCCAAGGCTGCAGTCAAGCCGTACAACGGACAAGAGCGTATCACCTACAATCTCGGAGAGTGTCTCGAAACGAAGGCTTCGTATGCGCACAACAGGAACACTTTCCGTGCAACGCTGGATGGATGCGGTGCCGCATTCGACCTCTATATCGCGCGTTTGACAGGTTCTACCAATACTAATGGCGGCGTCGTAGTTAGAGGAGATGGGATCATAGAAGACTATATAGCAGGCGGAGCCATGTTTTCCGAATTTGACCAGATATGGTTTTATGGAGCTTTGGCAAATATAGCATATGGCGCAGTGGTCAAAAACTCGAATTTTGTCATAAGCAAAGGCTATGTATATGCTGCCGGTTCAGCATCGTCCACGGTGGACAATATTGAAGCTATAGACTGGGATTCTTCGATTATCTTCGGCGGCTTGTTCGGGGGTATGACCGACACTACGATCGACAACTGCTCTTTGGAGGTCAATGGCAAGGTCGCCGGATCAAAGACAAGTGGTGAAGAGTCGATCCAAGACGGATTGATCGGATTCGGAGGCTTTGCAGGATACAGCTATGCAAGCACGATCAGCAACACATCTTTGGCGATCAATGACGAGATTTATGTAAGAGCATCAGGTACGAACCCATCACCGGGAATTTACTATGGCTCGCCTCATGCTTATGCAGGAGGTATGGTCGCACTCAGCCAAGGTCTCTCGGCATACAACATCAACATCACCGGCAACGGAGCTGTCAGTTCTTCACTCGGTGTAGGGAAGAAAAAAGAGTCGACCGGCATCGCAAGAGCAGGGGCCATCATCGGCTACGATATCTCCAACGGGAACTCCGCACTTGCCAAGAGCGAGATCGGACTTCAATATTTTGGGTCGAGCACTACAGCAATCAACGGCGTCTTGACTCAATACACGGGCAACACGACCCAACAGAGCGCTAGCGGAACAGGAGCCGGATCGACTGCAAACTCGCAAAGCACTTTGGCGGGCAGCATCGCGGCAGGCGCGATGGCGAATGTCTTCTTTGCTTCGAACGACCTCAACTCCTCGATCAAAGATACTGCCAAGTTGGCATACAATACTTCAATAAAAGGATCAAAGCTCTTTGCCACATCGGATGATTATGGCACGGTCACCATTGAGTTCCCCAATGCCACGGCTGCTGACCCCAACACTCTCGGAGGCCCGCGTGTGACCTATTCTGCGGACGATGAGGCGCACATCTTGTGGAGTTATGATCTCGGCGGAAGCATTACCAATGTATACGACAAGCAGCCGTATTCGACATACTCTATCGATGTGACGCGCAATTCCGGCAACGATCTGCTTTATTCGTTCACATCGGGCACAAGAGTCAACTACACTGTTAGGCACAACGGAGACACCGTTTCCGACGATCATTGCGGTTTGGATGCAACAGTGGTGGCCTCAAAGCAGTTCGACAATACGGCTTTCGCATATCCCGAGCTCGTGCTTACCGCCTATGGTACAGGCACATCCTTGGAGAGCATGAGCGATAACGTCATCAATTCCATTTGGGGAGTGTACAGCGGATTTAACACTTCGAGCAGAGAAGAGGCGGTCAATGTCGGCATATATAGTTATAGATTGACGTCCAACTATAACAGTGGTCTCACTTACGACTTTGTCGATACCGAAAAGAGATACGTTGCCTACAAGTCCGACAACAGTGACAACGGCAATATAGTCCGCAACTATCGCTTTGAGATCACTCCTCGAGAAATTACTGTCACGATCAACCAGCCCGACTTCGTCTATGACGGCACCATCAAGAGTCTTGACATTGATTTGACAGGACTTGTCCAGGGCTACACGACGCCCACCGTCAATGTATCCTATTTGAATGGCAATTCCGAGTTTATCTCTGCGGATGAAATCGTTGACGCAGGCACATATTATGCAACGATCACAGGTGTGAACGACGCCAACTACAAGGTGACTAATCTCGCAGAATGGGAGGATTATTCTTTCGAGATCGCCAAGAGTTCGATCACGATCCAAGTCAGCGGCTATGAGTCTCTCGTCTACAACGGAGTTCCTCAATCGCCCGAGGTGTCGACCGACGCTTCCGAGGGGGATAATCCGATCCAAATACTCTATTATCGCCAGAATGATCTCACCAATGCGCTGTTGAATGAGGATAGAGTCGATGTAGGCGATTATCAAATGGTGGTAACTCTAACCGATGACGACAACTATGTGCTCGACAACTCGTCGCTCACGCCGATCGAAGGCGTGCTGTCCTTCACCGATACCACGGTGACGGTCAACTATTCGATCACCAAGGCGGAGCTCAAGTTTGTCGGCAATGAAAACAATACCTTTGAGGTCGTCTACTTCAGTACGCCGATCCCCGATCTGAGTACGTTGAACTCTCAGCTTGAGCAAAAAGCATACTTCCAGCCTGTCGACGAAAGCAATACCAAGGACAAAGACATCGACGGCAGAGGCGATATTTATGTCGACTTCCTCTCGAATGAAATGGTCGTCACGGCAGGGAGTTATGAAGTAGAATTGTCGATCAAGGATGCGACCAACTTCAAAGACATCAGTAAAACGATCACGATCGTCATCACACCGAGACCGCTCACGCTCAACTTTGCGGACGCTTCGGTCACTTCGTTCGAGTACGGCAATGTCCCCAACTATGCCTACTCCACCGAGGCTACCGGCGCATATGCCAACAACAGGGTGGAGCTTGCGGTCGTCTATTACAAGGACAGCGTCTCCGCAGAGAACAAGCTTGACGGAGTCCCGACCGATGCAGGCAGTTATGTCGCTCAAGTTGAAGCAGTCAGCGCGGCAAGTCAAGCAATTCTCAACAGCTACACCGTCTCCGAGACGAGCAACGATTCGGTCGCCTTTGAGATCACCAAGAAGGCGCTCACCGTCACTTACGGCGGCGAGACCCAAGTGACCTATGACGGCACCGACCGCAGCCCCGTCACGATCGAGTCGATCGACGGCGTCATCGATAAGGACATCTATACGTTGGATACGCTCAAGACCGTCTATACGCTCAACGACGTCACTTCCGATACCGTCCGCAATGCGCAGACCTATACGGTAGGCATTGCGCCCGTCGATCCCGAGGACGAGGCGTTTGTCAACAACTACAGCTTTGACACCGCGTCCGTGACCGTCGACAAGGCGCCGCTCACGATCGCGCTGCTCGATTATGAAACCGACTACGCAGCCGCGGTCGGAGGATCTATCCCGTACGGCGAAGGCGTCATCTTCAGCGTCAAAAGCGGAGAGATCTTCGGCGCAGACGGCTCCGACGCGGAGGGCGACGGCTTGTTCGTCGTCACAGTCACGGGCAAGGTCAACGACGGCACCGTCAACAACGACCAAACTACGATCGACAGCCTCGGCACCTATGTCTTCACGATGACGCTCAACGACGCCAACTCCAATGCCGCCAACTATGATCTGACCGTCACCGCCAGCACAGGCGCGAACGAGCTGTCTCAAGAGAATGCCGGCACGATCGTCGTCAACGGCACCGCGATCCAGCACAAGATCAACGTCACCGACGAGGACGGCAACAGCGTCGCAGTCGCGAGCGCAAGCGACGAAGCTCCCAACACCTATACGATCGACGTCGACTACCGCGCTTCCGAGCTCACCGTGACTTTGCAGATCGTCACGACCGCAGGCCCGATGGACGGCTTGACCTTCGATGTTCCTGCAACAGTCACCAATGCGACAGGGCAGGGCCTCAACGAGGGCGGCATGCCGTACTTCACCGCGCGCAACGCGAATACCTACACGGCGACCTTCACGATCGCTTCGGAGTCGCAGGGCAAGTTCTTCTTCCCCAATGCTGACGGTGAAAATACCGGCAACCCGAGCTTGACGATCAACTTCAAGATCAACAAGCTTGCCGTCGAAGTCGTTCCCAATGACGTCCAAGTCACCTACGGCAACGCGTTCGAGTCCAACGGCTACACGATCGTCGGCGACGACGACGGACTCAAACAGGGCGCATTCGATGCCGACGGAGCCAACGTCTCCATCGTCGCGAACAGCTATCAAGTCACCACCGGCGTGGGGACGATCCCGAGTGCAGTCGCGATCGGCGGCGTCACCTTCTCCGATGAGGCTCTTGCGAACAACTATCAGCTCACGTCCGACGCGACCGCAGACCTGACCGTCGAAGGCAGACCTGTTACGATCAGCGTCGCTCCGACGACGAACAGCGTGACTTACGGCGACCCGATGCCGACCGAGTTCACGATCTCGGCGGTTGAGGACACGACGTTCGCCAACGGCGACGACATCACCGCCGCTGTCAGCGAGCGCCTCGGCTATACGCAGCTCAATGTCGGTACTTCGTATGTGTCGCTTGACGGCGACGGAGCCATCGGCAACTACATCGTCACTCTCGCCGCGAACACCGGCGCCGTGACGATCGGCCCCAAGACCATCGACATCGCTGTCGCCAACGGCAACGTCGACTATGGTACGACTTCGGTCGTGCCCGTCCAAAAGGGAGTCTATTACACCAACGAGCCCGCGTTCGCCTATGACGACGCGCCCGAGTTCGCGTTCGTCTACACCGGCGAAGCCTCGCTCGACGAGCTTGAACCGCAGACCACCGTCGACGGCATGCTCGAGCTTAGGATCGTCGATGAGACCCTCGCCGGCAACTATACGCTCAACTTCACGACCAATGGCAGCGTGACCGTCCTCGCGATGCAGCTCGTCGACGGCATGATCACCGTCACGCTCGACTCCGACGTCTATACGGGCGAGGAGATCTCCTACGAGATCGGCGGCGTCAACAAGCTCGACAAGGTCAGCGTCTCCGTCACCGCGAACGGCGAGAACGCGACCGTTCTCAATGCCGGCGACTATACGTTCACGATCAGCGGCGACGGCAACTATTATCAAGGCTCCGTCTCCGTGGTCAAGACCGTCGCCAAGGCGCAGCTCCCCGACAGTGTCGCGCTCGTCACGTCGTCCGCGACGTACAGCGGTGAGTCCTTCGAGAGCAGCCTTGCGATCTCCGACGACATCCAAGTCACCTTTGCGGTGATGCAGGACGGCGCGGAAGCCGAGCTCGTCAACGCAGGCAGCTATGACATCGTCATCACCGCCGCGGATCCCAACTACCAAGGCTCCGTGACCAAGACCTTCGCGATCGCCAAGGCGACCTTCGCGACGCCCGTCGAGGCCGATCTCACGATCGACGTCGTCTACAACGCGATCACGATCACGCGCGACGGCTACACCGTGCGGATCTCGCTCGACAACGGCTCCAACTGGACGGATACCACCGTGTCCGACCTCAAGCCCGATACCCAATACACCGTCACCGTCAAGTACAAGGCGGACGCCAACCACAACGAATCCGGCACCGCGATGATCTCGGTCACCACTCCGATCAGATCGGCATATGAGTTTGAGATCGGCGGCGTCGAAGAGCACTTCGACCGCGTCGTCGTCACGATCACGGTCGAGGGCGGCGTGCCGCAATACAGCCTCGACGGCGAGACGTGGCAAAACTTCGCGTCTGTCAGCGGCAACAAGTACACCGTCTCCGGACTTGATGAATTGACCGACTACACGATCTCCGTCCGCATCCCTGCCGACGCAGCTCACGAAGAGTCCGAAGTCAAGACGACCGACGTGTCCACCGGCATCGATCCTGCCAAGTACAACGAGACGCTCGCGTCCTTCACCGGCAGCAGCTTTACCGCCGCCGACCTCGGCAGGTATGCCACGCTCGTCGAGCAGTACGGACAGCTGACCGAAGCCGACAGAGAGACTGTCGACCTCAGCTCGTACCAGGCGATCGTCGAAGCGCATGCCACATATATCAGAGGCATCAACAGCGACATCTCCGACGCTCAGGACGTCGCCGCCAAGGCGGCAGGTATGGCAGGCGCCGCCGCAGCGGCAGCTGTTGCCGCAGCTCTTGCGATCGTGATCGCGAAGAGAAGATTCATCTGAGAGGTGTGATATGAAAAAGAGAATTTGCATTGTGATCTGCGTCATGCTCGCGGCGGCGCTCACCGTGACCGCCGTTGGCTGCCAAACCTCGATCACCGTCGAGGAAATGTGGAACATTGCCGCAGGCATAGGCGACAACGCCGATCTCCACATCACCCTCAAAGAGGGCAATACGCTGATCTATGAGTATCAGACCGAGAACGGCGCCGTGACCAAGGACTTCTGCATCGAGGGCATCGAAGCCCCCGACATCGCCGACAAGCTCGGCGGCAACGGCACTTTGTCCTTCCGCGGTGAGTATTTCTCGGACGGCGAGACTTCGCGCGACGGCGACAACACCGTTTACCAAGCCAACATCTTGCAGCCCGCCAACTTCCTCGGCATAGCCGATGCTACCGAAGGCAAGATAGTCATCATCGCCAACAAGGACTCCAAAGCCCTCGTCAGCACCACGATCAGCTACACGACCGCGCGCGGCAATTCCGTTGTCGTAGTCGCGACTCCGTACTGATCGCACAGCGGCGCCACCGCGCCCTACATCAACGACAAGCGCGGCTCCGTCTCGTTGCGGGGCCGCGTTTTGCGTGCGCCGAGGCTTTGCACGGACGCTTGCCGACTTGCGCCGCGTTTGTTATAATAGTCGTATGGGAAAAGGAACTGACGTCAAAGACTATATCGTGATCGGCGCGGGAGCGTCGGGAGCCATGTGCGCGATCTTGCTTGCGCGCAACGGCAAGGACGTGCTCGTGCTCGAGGGCGGAGCGCGCGCCTGCGCCAAGCTCGCCGCCACCGGCAACGGCAGGTGCAACGCGTCCAACGTCGAGATCTCGCCGAGCAGATACAATGTGCCGGAATTCGTCGCGCCCGTGCTCTCGCGTTTCACCGCGGAGAGCCTGCGGTCGTGCTTTGCCGATCTCCTCGGCGTCGCGACGCGCGAAGTCGACGGCAGGATCTATCCTTACGGCAACAATTCGGGCTGCGTCGTCAACGCGCTCATCGCCCGTCTGTCGCAGTGCTGCGAACTCAAAGTTTCGGTGCGCGCAAAGCGCATCGTCCGCGCGCCTTTCGGCTATGAAGTCGTCGCTTCCGACGCGGACGGCGGCGATGTCCGCTTCCGCTGCCGCAAGCTCGTCTTTGCCTGCGGAAGCAACGCGACTATGGGCTTTGACTCGCTGTCGTTGATGAGCGACCTCGGCTATCGCGTCACCGAGCGCGTGCCGTCGATCGCTCCGCTTCCGACCAGGGCTTTCCGCGGCGTTTCGGGCGTCAGAGCATACGCGCGCGGCACGCTGTTCGCCGACGGCGGCGAGATCTCGACCAGATACGGCGAGGTGCTCTTCCGCGACGACGCGGTGTCGGGCATGCTCGCGATGGAGCTTTCGTCCGCCTATGCGCGCGCATTGCGCAACGGCGCGCGAGCCTTTTCGCTCGTCCTCGACTTCGTCCCCGACATCCCCGACGATAAGATAGACGGCATTCTCTGTTCGTCCGCATGCGACGCAAGGGGAGCGTTGATCGGCTTTGTGCCGCGCGCTCTCGGCGAAAAACTCGCCGCTGCGGCAGGGATAGAGAGCGGCGCGCGCGCCGCCGATCGTCTCGACGATCTGCGCCGCTGTCTGCGTCCCGAGATAACGATCGAGGGCTTGCCGTCCTTCAAGCAGGCGCAAGTCGTCTGCGGCGGCTTGGACACCTCGCAATTTTCGCCAAAGACGATGATGTCGCTGCGCGACGAGGGACTGTTCGCGATAGGCGAGGCACTCGACGTGGACGGCGACTGCGGCGGTTTCAATCTGCATTGGGCATGGGCAAGCGCGGCGGTTTGCGCGTCCGAGGAGGCGTCATGCTGAGACTCAACGGCATCGTACTCCCTCTCGATTTTGACAGCGCCTTGCTCGCGCGCAAGGCAGCCGCTATGCTCAAAGTCCGTCCGTCCGACGTCAAGTCGATGCGGCTCGCAAAGCTCTCGATAGACAGCAGGCGCAAGCCCGACATCAGATATGTCGCGGCAGTCGAAGTCGAGCTGCCCGCAGGGGCGGAACGCAGAGCGCGTTCGCACGGCTTCGCCGCGGCGGAGAGCGCAAAGCACTTGTGCGGCATAGCGCGCAAGATCGCGCCGCCGCGACAATTTTTGCGCCCCGTTGTCGTCGGCAGCGGCCCTGCCGGACTGTTCTGCGCGCTCACGCTTGCGTATTCGGGATTCAAGCCCATCGTCGTCGAGAGGGGCGATCGCGTGGACGAGAGGCTCGCAAAAGTCAAGACCTATGCAGGCGGCGGAGAGCTCGATCCCGAGTCCAATGTCCAATTCGGCGAGGGCGGCGCAGGCACGTTCTCGGACGGCAAGCTCGCGACGGGCATTTCCGATTCGCTGATCTCGACCGTATTGCAGGAGTTTGCCGACATGGGCGGCGGCGAGGAGCTGACGATAGACGCAAAGCCGCACATCGGCACGGACAGACTTGTTTCCGTCGTCGCCAACATCAGACGCAAGATAGAGGAACTCGGCGGCGAAGTGCGCTTTCGCACGCGCTTTGTCGGCTTTGAGACGAGCGGCGGAGAGCTGCGCTCGGTGCGCTTGGAGAGCGGCGGCGCAAGCTATTCTGTCGATACGCGCGTATGCGTGCTCGCGATCGGGCACAGCGCGCGCGATACATTCGAGATGCTGGACGGCAAGTTGCTGCTTGAGCCCAAGCCGTTCGCCGTCGGAGTGAGGATAGAGCATTTGCAGACCGACATCGATCTCGCCCAATACGGCAGACGCCGCGGCTCGCTGCCGCCTGCCGATTACAAGCTGTCGTGCAAGACCGACGACGGCAGAGGCTGCTTCACGTTCTGTATGTGTCCGGGCGGCTATGTCGTCGCCGCCGCGTCCGAACAGGGCGGAGTGGTGACCAACGGCATGAGCGAGAGCCGCCGAGACGGCGTCAACGCCAACAGCGCGTTGCTCGTCGGCGTAAGGGCGGACGATTTCGGACGGGACGCGCTGGCAGGGATGAGGTTCCAGCGTGAGATAGAACGCAAGGCATATCTTGCAGGCAAAGGGCAGAGAGCGGTCGCTATGACGGTGGGCGCACTGCTCGGCAACGGCTCCGCATCATTGGGCGCCGTACGGCCAACGTATCCGCGCGGCGTGGAGCTGTGCGATCTTCGCGACATCCTGCCACCGTTCGTCACGGACGGGATCAAGAGCGCGCTGCCGATATTCGGTTCCAAGCTCAAAGGCTTTGATCGCCCCGACGCCGTGATGACGGGGGTGGAATCGCGCTCGTCTTCTCCGCTGAGGATATTGCGCGACGACAAGTTTGACAGCTCCGTCAAGGGCTTGATGCCGTGCGGCGAGGGCGCAGGCTATGCGGGAGGCATAACTTCGTCCGCCGTGGACGGGATAAAAGTCGGCTTGGCGGCAGCGGCGGCGCTCGGAGGGACGTCCTCGCGCTGACGTTTTGCGAAAAGGCGATGATTTTATTGTAAATAGCTCGCGCGTGTGTTATAATAATACTCGCTGCGGAGGCAAATCCAATTCGCGGCAGACAAAGGAAACAGTATGACCAAACAGCAAAACATCATCCTGATAACGATAATCGCGGTGATAGCGGTCGTCTTGATCGCGGTCGGCGGTTACTTCATCGGCACCTATTCTTCGTCCGACGGCGAGCTGCGCAGCGGCGGTTTTGTCTACCGCACGGAGGGCAGCACCGCGACGATCGTCTCCTATGAAGGAGAGGATACGTCGATCACGATCCCTGCTCGCATCGCGGGCAGACGCGTCGCGTTCGTCGAAGAGGGCTTCCTCGACGGCACGAGCGTGACCGAAGTTCTGTTCAGCGAAGACATCACGATGATCGAGCTTGCGGACGAAGTCTTCAAGGGCAACACCCGCATCACCCACGTCAGCCTTCCCGACAGCTTGACCGCGATCCCCGACAGCGCGTTCGAGGACTGCACGGCGCTCGAGAGGGTCAAGCTGCCCGTTTCGCTCAAAACGATCGGCGACAGCGCCTTTGAGGGCTGCTCCAACTTGATCACGACGGGCGCGGACGGCGAGTCCGATTTCGTCTTGCCCGACAGCGTGACCGAAGTCGGCGACGAGGCGTTTATGGACTGCGGCGATCTGACCAACGTCACGATCGGCAGCAGCCTCAAACTCATCTCCACGCGTATGTTCGACGGTTGCGACAGCATCACGACGGTGACGTTCGCAGAGGGCAGCGTGCTCGAACAGATCAACGAGGGCGCGTTCCGCGACAACAATCTCAGGAGTTTGACATTGCCCGATACGCTCAAATATATCGGCGTATCCGCCTTTGAAAACAACGACAACACGTCGTTCACGAGAGTGACGATCCCGTCGTCCGTCGTTACGGTCTCCAACTACGCTTTTTCGGGCTGCTCGCGTTTGCAGTCCGTCACGTTCGGCGCAGAGGGCGAAGAGATCGCTCTCACCGCTCTCGGCAAGGGCGTGTTCATGAACTGCTCGGCGCTGAGCTCGATCACTCTTCCCGACACGATCACCGAGATCCCCGAGCTCGCTTTCTACGGCTGCGAGAAGCTGGGCACCTTCACGATCGGCGAGCAGATCGAGAGCATCGGCGACGGCGCTTTCTCGGGCGGCGTTGCGTCCAACTTGTCGTCAAGCGCGTCGATCAATTTCACCGTCGAGGCGAAGGGCTACAAGCTTCTGCAACTGACCAGCTATACCTATTTCGGCTCCAACGCCGATTCCGCCGGCACCAACAAGGCGCACTACCTGCTGACCAATTCGGACGGCAGCGTCGTCTATGCCTACATCGGCGCGTTCGATCCCGAGACTTGCAACAACGCTCCCGATATGTCGGAGCACAGCTCGTCCGTCAATGTGTCGTTCAACTTCTTGCTCGCCGCGGCGGAGGAGAGCGATATCTCCGAGCTCAGACCGTATGCGCTGGCAGGCGTCAAGGGCTCTGTCTGCATCCCCAACACCGTGACCGCGATAGGCGCGTTCTGCTTTATGGACTGCGAGCCCGTCGGCGACGGCAACTACCTCAACATCTACATCGGCAACTCGTCTTGCACGATAGACGACGAGGCTTTCGACGACACGGGCATTGCGTCGGGGGATGGCGTCCAAGTCTTCCTCAACGACACCAACAGCTCCGCCAACGATCAGATCCAGGAGCTGATCGACGGCGGCAATCGCAATTGGCTGGACGTCATCAAGATGAATTCCTTCCCGAGTTGACGCTTGCGGACGCGAATGTGCGGTTTTGCAAAAAACCGATGCCAATCAGTTGCAAATTGCGGCGATAATTGTTAAAATTATTGCGAGCCCGAAAAGGGCAGACAGTACAACCGAATTATTTTTGGAGGACAATATATTATGGCAAACGTAAGAGTAGCTATCAACGGTTTCGGCCGTATCGGCAGACTTGCTTTCAGACAGATGTTCGGCGCAGACGGATATGAAGTCGTCGCTATCAACGACCTCACCAGCCCCAAGATGCTCGCTCATCTTCTCAAGTACGACACCATGCAGGGCAACTATAAGGCCATGGGCCACACCGTGACCTACAAGGATGCCGTTATGGCAGAGGACGGCAAGACCGTCGTCACCCCCGGCAGCATCACCGTTGACGGCAAGGAGATCACGATCTACGCAATGGCGAAGGCAGCCGAGCTTCCGTGGAAGGAGCTCAAAGTCGACGTCGTGCTCGAGTGCACCGGCTTCTACACCAGCAAGGCGAAGGCTCAGGCCCACATCGACGCCGGCGCTCGCAAGGTCGTCATTTCCGCTCCTGCAGGCAACGACCTGCCGACCATCGTTTACAATGTCAACCACAAGACGCTGACCGCCGATGACACGATCATCTCCGCTGCGTCC
>CALWKR010000051.1 GCA_944381315.1 uncultured Christensenellaceae bacterium | reverse complement strand
TAAGCTCGCCATTCGCGGCTCCGCAAGGGGCACTCGGCGAAAAGTGTCATTTCTGCCGAGCGCGTTATCGAGTCGTGCGAGAAGCGCGGTTTCGCGCGACAATAGCGTTATTTTTTTCGCTATTGTTGCGAACAACCGGGCAACTAAAAACGGATATCAAAATTTAACGCCGCTTCAACGGAGCACGTTCGCTCACCGCTCGCGGCTCCGCGCAGGGCACTCGGCGAGAAGCGAGGTTTCCGCTCGAGCGCTTATTCTTTCAGCTTTGTCGCGATGTCTCGAGACGCAACTTTGGGATGTCGTGCCGCATAGGCGATCGCCGCGATCGCTCCGCATCCGATCGAGCAAATGATAATTTCGCTCAATGTCCATGCGTCGATCTGCGCCAAGATGTCCGACAGCTCGAGCGTCGGCTCAGTCACGACTTCGCCAAGATCTTCTGACGGTGTTTGGTTGGGTGCTCCCTCACCATGAAATGCCGGCACTGCGATGATGACGCCGAGAACGACCAACAACACGACTGCCGTGCAAAACATTGTCAAACCCGTCACCATGACGATCTTGCAGACGCGCAGATATTTCATCATCTCGTCGGCAGTGTTTTTCATCTTTGCTTTCAATTCTTCTATCTCGCGCGAGGCGTCGACGTCGGGGACGCTCGCGTTTGCGTCTTTGTCGCCTACGGGAAGGGGAGCTGCCTCACAGTCGCCGCCATTGCCTATCAATGCGTCGGGCATGACATCAAAGACTCTGCACAATTGATACAGCAATTCCGGAGTCGGCATGCTTGCTCCTCGCTCCCAATTGACTACGGTTTGGCGAGACACGCCGAGCTCTCGCGCCAGAGCGGAAACGCTCAAATCGGCGCGTTGTCTCAATTCGCAGATCTTTTCTCCGATGTCCTTTTGTCCTTCCATAACTATATTGTAGAACAATTCGCTTTGACTGTCAATGGTTATTTTGCAATATCCTCATAGGCGGAAGGCGGATCGCGGCGGCGGGAGCGCGATCTTTCGTTTTCGTCACGCCTTCGCCTTGCGCCTTGGCGAAAAAGTAGCGAGAAAGCGAAACATATCGCGAATTTTGCAAAAAGTGCGACACCCAAGCTTGACAACGCTTTTGAAAAAGTGCGACACCCAAGCTTGACAACGCTTTCGCAAAAAGTGCGTCACCCATGCTTGACAACGCTTTTGAAAAAGCGCGTCAGTCATGCTTGACAATGTTTTTTGCAAAAAGTGTGACACCCAAACTTGACAAGCGCGACGGGCGAAAAGAGGGCAGAGTTATGAATTGTAAACCAAATGCGAAAAACGGTTTACAAGTCTTGCCGGCTATGCTATACTGTCAGATATGAACAAGACAAGGCAAAGGACAAAGATGATAGCGTTGATCGCACTTTTCACCGCATTGGCGGCGGTGGGGGCGTTCATAAAGATCCCGATCGGGACGGTGCCCGTGACGTTGCAATTCGCGTTTTGCAACTTGGCGATGCTGTTGCTCGGCGTCAAGTGGGGGACGCTGTCGATAGGGCTGTATGTGATCTTGGGGCTTGTCGGAGTGCCGGTGTTTACGCTTGGCGGAGGATTTTCATATGTCTTGCAGCCGACATTCGGCTACATCCTCGGCTTTGTCGCGGGCTGTTTTTTGGGCGGTTTGATATGTTCGCGAGGTACGATGGGGCTTGCTCGCAGGCTTGTCGCAAGCTTTGTAAATCTCGCCGTCGTCTATGTGATCGGTGTACTCTATCTCGGCTTGATAATGAAGTTCTATCTCGGCAGCGAAGTCGACGTTCCGCACATCATCGTTGCCTATGGGCTCGTGTTCATTCCGACTGACGGACTTTGGGCGGTGCTGTCCTCTCTCGCCGCTCCGAGATTGATACCATACATATGGGGCAAGGATTCTCCCCAAACTCGCAGGCTCAATTGCGTCGACGGCTATCGCCGCATTATAGAGAGCGGCAAGGAGTTGACGCCAAGACAGCTGCAAAGGCTTGCCTATGTGCCGCTCTCAGTGCTTTGCGACGGCGCCGACGCGCTTGCGTCCGCCGCGCGAGCAACGGCTCAAAAAGCGGAGAATATCGACACAGGCGCCAAAAATCATCAATGTGCGGAGCTAAGATCGTCGTGCAAGTTCAAAGAGTTGCTTGTAGAGGCGACGCGATTGCGCGACGTCGGATGCGGCGAGGTGATCGTCGTCGCCGCCGCGCCGCAAGGAGCGCGCGCGATGTCGGAGCTGCGCAGGAAGGTCGCCGCGATCAGGTTCGCGCTGCCGAGCGCCAAGATCATCGCGAAGTGCGAAGGCGACGGCGCGATCGCTTCCGTTTTGATCAAGAGCGGCGCGGACTGCGAGGGATAACATTAGGATCTTTGCGACATTTGTCGCTTTTTTGCAAAAAGACTTGAAATTACATAAATTTGATAGTATCATTATAGATATACTAACAGAAAGCCCAAGGAGAGGAAATTATGCAAAAAGTCAGGAAGGCGGTCATCCCGGCAGCCGGATTCGGCACCAGATTTTTGCCGGCGACCAAGGCGCTCCCCAAGGAGATGCTGCCCATCGTTGACACCCCGACATTGCAATATGTGGTCGAAGAGGCGGTCGCCAGCGGCGTGACGGAGATCTTGATCATTCTCGGCAAAAACAAGAAGTGCATAGAAGATCACTTTGACATCGCCGTGGAGCTCGAGCAGATCTTGGAGCGCCAAGGCAAGAAGGACTATCTGAAGATGATCCGCGACATCGCCGACATGGCTCACATCCACTATGTGAGGCAGAAGGAGATGAACGGCTCGGGCAGAGCCGTGCTCGAAGCGGAGGCGTTCATCGCAGGCGAGCCGTTTGCAGTCATGTTCGGCGACGACATCGTCTACAATCCCCAAAAGCCTTGCTTGGCACAGCTCATCGACGCGTTCGAGAACACGGGCAAGTGCATCCTGGGCTGTCAAGAAGTCCCCGAGAAGGAGACGTTCAAGTACGGCATCATCAAGCCGGGAGCGGTCAAGGGCAGATATTCCGAGGTCAAACAGATCGTCGAAAAGCCGCCGTTCGGCACCGCGCCTTCGCGGCTCGCGAGCATAGGCAGATATGTGTTCACGTCGGACATCTTCGACTTGATCAAGCAGTCCAAGCCGTCCGCGGGAGGCGAAGTCTATCTGACAGACGCGATCGAGATGATGGCGGCGTCGACGGGAGTCTATGCCTACAACTTCGAGGGCAGGCGCTACGACGTCGGCGACAAGCAGGGCTTCCTCGAAGCGACGATCGAATACGCGCTCAGAGATCCGCAATTGCGCGACGGGCTCGCCGCCTATTTGAAGAAGACGGTCGACAAGCTGTGAGACGAGCGGCGGACATCCGCCGCTTTTGTCGTCGCCGCGAGCCGAGTCGGCTGTGCCGAAAACGCAATACATATCGCAAAAAGAGACCAAAGATGAAATTTTGTACCAAGCGACTTCGCTATCTCTACTATGCCGTCAAGCTCGCCGCGATCGCGGTGATCGGCGCGGCGATGATCTATGTCGGGCACTTTGTGCTGATGCGCATGCTCGGACCTGCCGCGGACATCGTGTTGCTGTCGGCGATAGCCGGCGGCGTGACGGGCGCGCTGCTGCTCGCCGCCGCGGTCTTTGTGGTGCTCTATGCCGTCGAGCGCAAGAAGGACGCCCCCGTCAAGAGCATCGGCGACGCAGAGGCGTTGTTCTGTTTCAAGACATGCGTTCCGCTTGCGGCGGGCAAAGAGGTTGAAGAGATCTCCAAGGCCGGCGACCGCGGCGGAGTGTTCTGTCTCCAAGTCACGATCGCCGAGGCGATGGGAGTGCAGTTCGTCGCGATGATCTGCG
The DNA here is from genome assembly GCA_944381315.1 of uncultured Christensenellaceae bacterium. Lineage (GTDB taxonomy): Bacteria > Bacillota > Clostridia > Christensenellales > UBA3700 > Ornithoclostridium. The sequence continues at coordinate 2,031 of CALWKR010000051.1, read as the reverse complement.
ATCTGCGGCTCGAAGCGGTGACATGGGTGAGTCTCGCGCTGTTCGCCGTACTTGCGGCGACGATCGTCGTCGGCGCGTTCAAGCACGCGAAGTCCGAACCCGTCGACGCAGACGAGCTCGTGCGCAAACTCGCCGCCTATCGCGAGCTTGCACCCAAAAAGCCCAAGCGCGGCAAGTCCGACGAAGACGGCGGCGCTCAGTCTTCCGAGCGGGGCGGTGCGGAGCCTCCCGAACAGGGCTGATGGCGGCGATCTTCGGGGGTGCAAAATTAGGCGCATATTTTGCTTGACTAACATTTATTTTATGAGTATAATGTTGTTTGCATAAATAAAAGAGAGGTGAACGACATGAAAGAGAGCATTCAGCCCAACTATCACGACGTCGTCGTCCAATGCAGCTGCGGAGCCAAGTTTGTCTGCGGCACCACCAAGGACACCGACGTGATCAAAGTCGAAGTCTGCAACAAGTGCCATCCCTTCTACACCGGCAAGCAAAAGCTGGTCGATACGGGCGGCAGAGTGGATAAGTTCAAGAAGCGCTACAACATGTGAGCCGACTACGGTGCAAGAGCTTATCTTGCACCGTACTTTTTATAGGAGACGCAATGGCGAGAAAGAGATGTACGTCCATAGGCGGTCAGGCTGTCATAGAGGGCGTCATGATGCGCGGAGTGCGCAGCATGGCGACGGCGGTCCGTGACGAAAAGGGCGCTATCGTCGTCGAGAGCAAATACATCAAACCCACCAAGGACAAGAATTTTCTGTTCCGCACGCCTTTTTTGCGCGGAATTTTCAATTTTGTATCCACGATGTTCATAGGCGTCGGGACGCTGCTGCGTTCGGGCGAAGTCTTTGACGGCGAAACTCAGCCCGGCAAGGTCGAGAAGTGGTTCGCCAAGACCTTCAAGCTCGACGTGTTCAGCGTGATCATGGCTTTCGCCGTCGTTCTCGGCGTAGGGCTGTCGCTTGTGCTGTTTTACTTTTTGCCCCAATTGATAGTCACAGGCGTTTCCGAATTGTTCAAGATAGACACATCCGCCAACATAGGCGTGCAGATAGGCATGAACTTGCTCGAAGGAGCGATCCGCATGCTCATCTTTGTCGTCTACATAGCGGTGACCGCGTTGATGAAAGACGTGCGCCGCACCTATATGTACCATGGCGCGGAGCACAAGACGATCAGCTGTTACGAGCACGGACTCGAGCTCACGGTCGACAATGCGCGCTCGATGTCCACGATCCATGACAGATGCGGCACGACGTTCATGTTTTTGACGATGGTCATCAGCGTGTTGGTATTTTCGTTGACGGGCTGGTCGGACGAGCTGTGGCTGCGCATAGTGCTGCGCCTTGCGCTCATCCCCGTCGTCGCCGGCATAAGCTATGAAGTGCTCAAATTTTTGGCAAAGTTCGACAACAAGTTCGTGCGCGTGATCAAGGCGCCCGGGCTTGCGCTCCAAAAGTTGACCACGCGTCAGCCCGACGACAGCATGCTCGAAGTCGCGATCGCGGCATTCAAGACAGTGCAGGCTATGGACGAAGATCCCAACTTGCCCGAGCTGCGCTTTGACACCAAGCTGCTTGCGCACAAGGTGCAAAAGAGAGTCGTCGACGCATGCGGCGGCGACGAGGCGAAGGCGCGCGACATAATGTGCGCAGTGCTCGCCGTCGGGGAGGAAGAACTCGTCCATGTCAGCCACATCAAGAGCTCCAAGGCGGACTTGATGGAGATGATCGCCAAGGGCGAGGCGGATCTTGAGGCGGAGCGCGCGAAGGCGCTTGCCGAAATGCATGCCGACAGCGCCGAGCAAGCGGCGCCGGACGCAGAGAGCTCTGCAAAGCCCGCGCTGCCGCACGAGCAGACGGACGAACCCAAGCAGAGCGGCGGCGCGTCCGACGACGGAGACGCGGATTGAAGGCTCTCAAAGACGTATTGAGCCAAGTCGATGCATTGCTCGAAGGCACGAACGCGGATGCGAGCGAGCGCGAATGGATAGCCTGCGAAGTCCTCGGCATAGGCAGAGGCGCGCTG
>CALWKR010000050.1 GCA_944381315.1 uncultured Christensenellaceae bacterium | reverse complement strand
GCGCCAAGTTCATGCGCGACAACATCCGCCGCACTTCGCGCAAGCTCAATCTGCGTTCGGATTCGTCTTTCCGCTACGAGAGAGGCATCGACACCGACAGCCAAAGGCTCGGGCTCATGCGCGCGCTGACTTTGATAGACAAGTTTGGCTACGGCAAGATCGCAAAGGGCGTCGTCGACGCGTTCGCTTGCCCGACCGAGCGCCACAAATTGACCGTGCCGCTCAAAAAGATAGACGATATCCTCGGCATCTCGGTGCCGACGCAGGACGTCGTCGACATTCTCGGCAGACTCGGACTTTCGCCGTCCGTCGACGGGGATATGCTCACCGTGGATCCGCCGCTGTTCCGCGACGATATCGAGAACGCGAACGACTTGGCGGAAGAAGTCATCCGCCTATACGGTTACGATCACATCCAAGAGCTCGTCGTCGGCGACAAGGAGCAAACTCTCGGCGGCAAGCCCGACAATCTCAAAGCCGAAGACGTGCTGCGCGACATCTGCGTAAATGCGGGATACAGCGAGACTTTGACCTATTCGTTCACGAGCGAGAAGTGCTTCGACGTGCTCGGCTATCTGCAGGACGCGCCCGAAAGACGCTGCATAAAACTGCTCAATCCTCTCGGCGAGGACACGTCCGTCATGCGCACGACGCTTGTCTATTCGGCGATCAACGCGCTTGCAGGCAACGCGCTCAAAAACGTCAGAGAGGCGAAACTGTTCGAGATCGCCGCAGTCTATATCCCAAAGGCGCTGCCTCTCACCGAGCAGCCCGACGAAAACGACAAGCTCGTGATCGCCGCCTACGGAGAGGACTATGACTATTATTCGCTCAAACAGACGGTGGACAAGATCATGTACAAGTTCGGGATCGAGCCCGTGTTCAAGCGTTCCAAGGCCCCCTATCTGCACATCGGCAGAGGAGCCGATATGTTCGTCGGCAAAGTCGCGATCGGCAGCCTCGGCGAAGTGCATCCCGACGTGACGCGCGCTCTCGACGTAAAAAAGAGGCTGTATGTAGCCGAGATAGACATCGCGTCACTGCTCAGATACCGCAGACGCGGCTACAAGTTCGTCGAGACGGGCAAGTATCCGCCTATCGAGCGCGACATCGCGATCGTCGTCGACGAGAGCGTCGAGGCGGCGAAGCTGCTCGAATGCGCCAACAAAGCCGCAGGCAAGGCGCTGCGCGGCGCGCATATCTTTGACGTCTATCGTTCGGACGCCTTAGGCGAGGGCAAAAAGAGCGTGGCTATCAAGCTCGAATTCCGCTTGCCCGACCGCACGCTTACCGACGAGGAAGCAGAGCAAGCCACTCAAGCGGTGCTCGCAAAGCTCGCAAAAGACGTCGGCGCGGCATTGCGCTGATCGCGAGACGGTACGGCGCGTCCTTCGGGGCGCGCTTTTCTGTGCATAAAGGTTGCGCACACGCGCAAAAAAGGATATAATCGAGATATGGAATTGCTGGCTCCGGCAGGCGATCCGCAAGCTCTCTATGCCGCCGTCGCGGCAGGCGCGGACGCCGTCTACTTCGGCTTGGGCGATCTCAACGCCCGTGCAAAGGCGCAGGGTTTTGACTGTCAAAACGTCAGGACCTTTGTGGACTATTGCCATTTGCACGGCGTCAAGGCATACATCGCTCTCAATACCGAGATAAAGAATTCGGAGCGGCAAAAGCTGCGCGAGATAGCCTGCGCCGCAGCGCAAGCGGGAGCGGATGCTTTCATTGTCGCCGACATCGGCGTAACCGCGCTGATCGGCGATCTCGGGGTGCCGCTGCACGCAAGCACTCAGATGGGGATATGCAATCTCGAAGGCGCGAAATATCTCGAAAGATATGGCTATACGCGCGTTGTTGTAGCTCGCGAAACTCTGCTTTGCGACGTCGCCGAGATCAAGCGGCATACTAAGCTCGAAGTGGAATACTTCGTCCACGGCGCGCTGTGCGTCGCATACAGCGGCGCTTGTCTTGCGTCGGCGATGCGCAGCGGCGACAGCGGCAATCGCGGCAGATGTATGCAGCCGTGCAGGATGAAGTATGCGTCGTCGTTCGGCGCAGAGGGCTATCTGTTGTCACCCGCCGATCAATGCCTTGTCGGTCGGCTCGCCGAATTGCGCGAAGCCGGCGCGGACAGCTTGAAGATAGAGGGGCGGCTCAAACAGCCGCAGTATGTCTGGCATACCGTTTCGAAATATCGCGCAGTGCTCGACGGCAGAGAGAGCCCTGCCGCCGCGCGTGCGGAATTGCTCAGAGCGTTCAATCGCGGCAACTTTTCGGAGGGGTACAACTTTGCAGACACGCGCAAGCTCATGTATCCCAAGGTGCAGAACAATATCGGAGTCAGGATAGGCGAAGTCGTCTCAGCCGCGAGAGGACGCGCCGTCGTCGATCTTTCCGAGTCGATAAACATCGGCGACGGGCTCAAAGTGCTGACTCGCGACGGCAGAGAGAGGGGAGGATTCGGCGCGAGCGCCGCAGTCGGAAAGGGCAAGGGAGTCAAGATGTCCGTGCCGCCCGAACTCGGAGTCGCTCGCGGAGACGTCCTTGCCAAGACTTTTGACAGCGCGTTTGCGGCGCAGGCGATCTGTGCGCCGATGCCCGTCGAGATCGAGCTCGGCGCGACGGCTGTCGTCGGCGAATCTTTTTGCGTGACCGCGCGCCGCGGCGACATCGCCGTGACGGCAAAGGGAGCGCAAACTCTTGCCGCCGAGAAGAGACCGTTGGACGAAGGTTCGCTCGCCGCCGCGCTTGACAGATTGGGCGGCAGCGGTTTTTGCGCAAAGAGCATAAAGACGCATTGCGGCGAGGGCGCGTTCGTTCCGCCGGCGGAGATAAACAAGACGCGCCGCGCGGCGTGCGAACAGTTGAAGGCCGCCATCCTCGACGCATACGACACCGGACGCAGGCGCGTTTTTGCGAAGCCGCCGTATCATGTCCCAAAGATCGAGATCGGCGAGATGTACGAAGTCGAGGATATGTCCCAAGCCGATGTCGACGCGCATACGCTGTGCGTCGCGCCGCGCGACTATACCGCGGACACGGCGCGGAAGCTCGCCGACGAATGCAGGCGCAGAGGCAAAAAGATCTTTTGCCGTCTGCCCATGGTCGTCAGAGGCGAGGATATGCGCGTGCTGAAACGCTTTTTGGACGAGTGCGACGACGTGCTGGACGGCTATCTCTGCGACAATTGGTACGCTCTCGAGCTCGCGAGAGAGAGGGGCAAGCTCTCGATCGCGGGACACAGGCTCAATCTGTGTTCGGACGAAGCGATAGCGTCGTCGGGAGCCAACGCGGCGATCGCGTCCGCCGAATTGTCGATAGCGGAATATCGCGCGCTGGGCGCCGACGCGCTGTGTTATGCGGTCGGAGATCTGCCCGTGATGACGCTGACGCACTGTCCGGTAAAGCTGAATACGGGCCGCGACTGCGCGCACTGTGCGTATGACGGCGAATTTTGGTACCGAGACAAGGCGGCGACTTATCGCGTCGTACGCAAAAAGCTCGCGCACTGCACGTTCGACGTCTACAATCCGTCCACCGTGTGCGCCCCGTCGGCGTACAGGCAGTACATAAGGCCGTTCGTGTCCCTCGTCGGGATGAACGGGCTAACAATTTCGCAATATCTCGCCGATCCCGACTTGACGGGGATCAAGAAGACGGCGGGACTGCTTTCGCGAGGAGTAAAATGACAGACGAAAAGACTTTGAGAGCGCTCGAATTCGACAAGATCAAGACGGCCGCCGCGGCGTATGCCGAGAGTTCGCGCGGCGCTGAAGAGGTCAATGCTCTTGCGCCGACGTCTTCGCTCGACGAGGCTCGCGACAGAACGGAATATACGCGGCAGGCGTTTTCTGCAATGTATGACGCGCTTGTCGATCCGCCGCTCGCGACCGACGATCTGCGCGAGATCTTTGCCGCGTTGCGCAAGCAAGCAGTGCTGTCTCCTGCCGAATTGCTCAAAGTCGCGCTGCTGTTGCGCTGTGCGTCGGGCTTTGTCTCGGCGGCGCAAAAACTGCCTGCCGACGGATACGGCAAGATAAAAGACGCAGCGGCGTCTATGTATATGAACGGCTCTCTGCGCGAGGACATAGAGAGCGCGATCGTCGGAGAGAACGAGATCGCCGACAACGCGAGCGCCAAACTGCGCGATATCAGGCGCGAGATCAGGGATACCAACGCGCGCATCCGCGCCAAGCTCAATTCTTACACGTCGGGCGAGAGCGCGAAATATCTGCAAGACTCGATAGTCACCGTCAGATCTGGGAGATTCGTTCTGCCCGTGAGATCGGAGTACAAAGCGCAAGTGCCGGGGCTTGTGCACGACAGATCGGCAAGCGGTGCAACGCTGTTTGTCGAGCCGTTCGCCGTCGTCGAGATGAACAACGATCTGCGCGCTCTTCGCGCGGACGAGCAAAACGAGATCAAGGCGATATTGACGGCGCTGTCCTTCCGCGCGTCTGAGTGCGTGGACGGGATGGAGACGACGTCTGATGTGCTCGCCGAGGCCGACAAAGCTTTCGCGCTCGCCAAGTATGCGCGTGCGACCAAGTCGACTTTGCCGACGCTCAACGACGAGGGGCGCACGATGATAGCGCGCGGCAGGCATGCGCTGATCGATCCATCCAAGGTAGTGCCGATCGACGTCAGGCTGGGCAGCGACTTTGACATATTGCTGATCACGGGCCCCAACACGGGCGGCAAGACCGTCACGCTCAAACTCGTCGGACTGCTGTCCGCGATGGCGGCGAGCGGATTTTTCGTCCCGTGCGCAGAGGACAGCGAGCTGTCCGTATACGACGGCATATATTGCGACATCGGCGATGAGCAGAGCATAGAGCAGAGCTTGTCGACGTTCTCGTCGCACATCAAGAATTTGATCGACATAACTGCGAAAGTCAACGAAAACTCTCTCGTGTTGCTAGACGAGTTGGGCGCAGGGACTGATCCTGCCGAAGGCAGCGCGCTCGCGATCGCCGCGATAGAATATCTGCGTTCCAAGAAGTGCAAGTGCATCGTCACCACGCATTACGGCGAACTCAAAGAGTACAGCTACACGCATGATGGCGTGGAGAACGCGTCCATGGACTTCGATCCCGAGACGTTTGCGCCCGTCTACAAGCTGATGATAGGAGTTTCGGGCTCGTCCAACGCGATCAAGATCGCGAGGGCGCTCGGATTGAAGAGCGAGATAGCCGACAGAGCGGACGAGCTCGTCGGCGAGGAACAGCGCGGATTCGAACATATCGTCGCGTCGGCGGAGAACAGCCGCCGTCAGGCGGAAAAGCTAAAAGAGGAAGCGGAGGAGATGAACGCCGCCGCAAAACAGAGATCAGAGCAGGCTCAAGCCGAGCTCGCGAGGGCGGAACAGCTGCGCGAAAAACTCGAAACGCGCACCGCTAAACACGCGCGCGAGTTGCTGTCCGACTATATCGACAAGGCGGACGAGTTGATCGACAAGATCAAAGAGCAGGTGGACAAGGGCGACGAGCGTGCGCTCTTTGAGGCGAGACGGCTCAAAAAGGAGCTGGAAGGCATGGACGGATCGGGCGGCGAGAGGACGGCGGAAAAGCCGCGCAGGCGCATAGGCGGCGAGCCGCAGAAGGGCGATCGCGTCTATGTTCCCAAGCTAAAATGCGAAGGGACGATCGTCTCTGCCGATCCGACGAGGGACAGATATGTCGTCGCGGCAGGGATAATGCGCACGGAGTTGAAGCGCAAGGATATTGAAAGGCTTGACGGCGCTGCGTCCAAAAAGGAGAGCAAGGCGACTTTCACTACGCCGACGACGGCGTATGAGGGCTGTCCCAAGGAGATCAATCTGATCGGCAAAACCGTCGACGACGCGACCGCCGAGCTCGAACGCTATCTCGACAGGGCGATGATGTGCGGACTCAGCGAGGTGAGGATAGTCCACGGCAAGGGGAGCGGCGCGCTGAGAGCAGGGATAAGGCGCTATCTCGACGGGCTGTCCTATGTCAAGGGCTACAAGACCGCCGCGTACGGCGAGGGCGACAGCGGCGTGACGATCGCGGAGCTGAAATGACGCGCTTTTACACGCAGGAACATTTGGACGTCAAGTCCGCGACCAAGCGCACGATCTTGCTTGCCGCCGCGCTGTTCTGCGACGTGCTGACGTTGGTGTTTACGCTCAGGGCGTGCTTCGGCGCATATCTCTACTTCATCGGCACGGCGCTGTCACTGATCGTATCCGCCGCGCTGAGGATAGCGTCGCTGACGTGCAGGACGAAGTGGACGTACGTCTTTCGCGACGACGGCTTTTGCGTCGAAGAACACTTCCCGAGCAAGAAGAAAGTCGTCTTTGAGATAGGACGGCGCGGAGCAGAGCTCTTGCTCAAAAACGGCGAAAATTGCGTCGATCTGTACCGCGATCCTTGCGATTGCGAGATATATGTGCTAAAATTATCGGACGGACGTACGTTCGGACTTGCGCTCAACGACTACATGCTCGCGCTCGTCGACGAGCTCGTTCAAGGAGAAAGATGATCTATCTCGACAACGCCGCGACTACGGCGATGTATCCCCAATGCCTCAACGACTTCCGCAAATACGGAGTCGAAGAATTTTTCAATCCGTCCGCGTATTACGCGCAGGCGGGAGCCAATGCACGCGCCGTCGAGAACGCTCGCAAAAACGTCTTGTCCGCGCTCGGCGCAGGCGAGGGCTCGCACCTCGTGTTCACCGCGTCGGGCAGCGAGAGCGACAACATCGCGATGCGTTGCTGTCTGAAAAAGAAAAAGGGCAGGATCATCGTCGGCGCGCTCGAACACGCCGCCGTCTTCAACACCGCCAAGGCTCTCGAGAACGAGGGCTACGTCTTGGATGTCGCGGAGTGCGATCGCAGCGGCGCGGTCGATGTCGCCAAGCTGCTCGATATGCTGGACGACGACGTCGTCTTTGTTTCGATCATGCACGTCTGCAACGAGACGGGCGCCTTCAACGACGTCACCGCGATCGCGGAAGAAGTCAAGCGTCGCTGTCCGCGTTGCGTGTTCCACAGCGACGGAGTGCAGGCTTTCCTCAAAGTGCCGCTCTCGCTCGCGGCGACCAAGATCGATCTCTATTCCGTCAGCGCGCACAAAGTGCACGGTCCAAAGGGTGTGGGCGCGCTCTATCTTGCGCCGACGCTCAATGCTTCGACTTTCGTCTATGGCGGAGGACAGGAGTCCGGCGTCCGCTCAGGCACCGAGAACGTGCCGGGGATAGCCGCTTTTTCAACCGCCGTGTCGATAGGCAAGCCGCTGCGCAAAGCCAAGAGCGACAGCTTTGCAAGGCACAAGCGCATGCTTGCCGAATTCTTGGAGCGGTACGGCGATCAAGTCAGAGTGACGACGGACGTCGAGCGCAGCGAAGGCGGGATATTTCACTTCTCGTTCGGCGACGTCAGGGGCGAAGTGCTCGTGCATTCGCTGGAAAGAATGGGCTATCTCGTAGGTACAGGGAGCGCGTGCTCGTCCAAGAAAGCGCAAAAGCGCATCCCCGACGCGCTCGGACTTCACGGCGGTTTTGCCGAGGGCGCGATCAGGATCAGTCTTGACGGCGACGAGAGCGACGAGGACATAGACGGGCTTTGCCGCGCGATCGACGAGTGCCGACAGACATTGCAAAAATATTCAAGGATATAACGGAGTTACCATGCAAAAAGTTTTGCTGCTGCGCTTTGGGGAGATCTTCCTCAAAGGCAAGAACAAGAGCTATTTCGAAAAATTGCTGATCGAGAACATCAAAGCCGCGCTCGGCGGCCTTGACTACGTCTTTTCCAAGACTCACAACAGATATTATATCGAGGACTTTGACGAGGACGCGACGGAAGAATTCAAGTCGAGACTGAAAAAAGTCTTCGGACTGCACTCGCTCAGCGTCGCGCTCAAAGTGCGCACCGCCTTTGAAACGATAGGCGAGGCGGCGATGACTTTTGCGCCCGAGCGCAAGCTTACTTTCCGCGTCACGGTCAACCGCGCGGACAAGTCTCTGCCCAAGAACTCTTCGCAGATAGGCGCGGAGATAGGCGGTTATATCCTCGATCGTCGTCCCCAATATACAGTCGATCTCGACGAGCCGCAGCTCAACATCAAAGTCGACATTCGCGAGAGCGGCTTTTCGTATGTGTTTTGCGACACCGATGAGTGCGCAGGCGGCATGCCTGTCGGATGTTCGGGCAACGGGATGCTGCTGTTGTCGGGCGGCTTCGATTCGCCCGTCGCAGGTTACAGAATGGCGCGCAGAGGCATGAGGATCAAGGCGATCCACTACCATTCTTTCCCGTATACGAGCGAGCAAGCCAAGCAAAAAGTCGTCGAACTCGCGCACGTCCTGACGGGATACGC
>CALWKR010000049.1 GCA_944381315.1 uncultured Christensenellaceae bacterium | reverse complement strand
GGGATATGCCCCGACGGAGGGATGCGCAGCGAGGTGATAGTGCGCGCGATCAAGGCGGACATCGCGCTGATCTGCGCTCACACCAACTTGGACGCGTGCGTCGGAGGGCTGAACGACAGGCTTGCCGCAACGCTCGGAGTGACGGTGGACGACGACGCGCCGCTCGAATGCCACAGGATAGGCGAGCTCGACGGCGACGCGACGGTCACTCTCGAAGAATACGCGGCGTTCGTGTCGGACAAGCTGCACGATCCGACGGTCAGATATGTCGGCGACGGCGCCAAGCTGATACAGCGCGTGGCAGTGAGCACGGGCGCAGGAGGCAGAGACGGCGAGCTTGTTGCACGGCTGATCGCCGAGGGCGCGGACGTGCTCGTCACCGCGGAACTCAAACACGATCTCGCGCTCGAAGCGCGCAACGCCGGGCTTGGGATAATAGAGTGCACGCATCATGCGACCGAGAGATGCGCGGTCGACGTGTTTGCGGAGCTGCTCGAAAGCGTCGGACAGAGCTATTTTGTCAGCGAGAAAGATTCCGACCCGTACAATGTGATAAACAACAAGGAGCAATTATGAACATTCAGAGCATTTTGGACTATCAAGCACTCGATCTTCAAAAGGTCAAGCTCAACAGAGAGCTCGCAAAGAGAGACGAATATGTGCAGTGGCAGCACGCGCACGAGGCGATGAACCAATCGGTCGAAAAAGTCGCCAAGATGAACACGCGCGCCGCGCAGCTGTTCGCCAAGGTGGACATGCTGATGGAGCAGTTCAACGCCGCGAGCAAGGAGTTCGACGAAGTCGCGGGCGAGATAGACGGCCTCGGCGAAGATCTCAAACGCGCCGAGTTCTACGAAAAGACGCTCGGCAAGCTGGAGTCTTTGATGGAGCAGATAGAGAAAGAAGCCGCCGCCGCAGAGAACGAGCTGCACGCGCTCGGCAAAGAAGGCGCAGCCGAGATCAACGCCGCCAACAAGAACGCGTCTCTCGCGCTCAGTTACAAGAACAAAGTCAACGAGATCAAGGCAGGGATGTCGGGACAGATCGAGCAGATCGGCGCCAAGCAAAAGGAGCTTGAAGAGCGCATCGATCCCAAGCTGCTCAATATCTACCGCAACGCGCGCAAGCAGATCAAGCACTTCCCGGTCATCGTCGCGCTGCGCGAGGGCAAGCTGTGCGGCTGCGGCATAGAGCTGTCGGGCGCGGAGCTGGGCAAGCTCAAAGACGGCGAGCCTTTCGTCACTTGCCCGACCTGCGGCAGGCTCGTCTACAAGCCCGAACAATGAGACGCGGCAAGAAGGACGGCAAGAAGAACGAGCGCGCGGCGATAGTCGTCGCACTTCTCGTGTCCGTCGTGCTCATCGTCGTCCCGATCACCGTGCTCGAAGTCGCGGACAAGGAGGCGATCGCGGACTTTGAAGTCTCGCTGATCTTGATCGCGGTCGTCGGCGTCGCCGTGTTCGGCTTCGCTCTGCTCGCGTTGGGCAAATATCTGCGCAAGAAGGCGGCTCTCGTCGGCGGCGCGCGCACAGAGGCGACGTATGTCGGCTGCGAGTGCAAGGCGAGCACGTCGTCCAAAGAATTTTACAGCGTCATATACAGCTATCGCGACGCGTCGGGCGAAGAGCAGACCTGCACGAGCTCGCCCGTATACAGCTGGGATCAGGCGCTTGCGCTCAAATTCGAAGAGAAGTTCGAGATCGCCGTCTATGGCAGGAGCAGTTACATCACCGCCGATCTCTCGGCGCTCGTCGTCAAGCACATGCAGAGAATAGGCGAGTACAAGTCGGCGTATATGCAGGCATATCGCGACTATCATTCGGACAAACATTGAGACAAGGAAGGCGGACGCTCAAGCATCCGCTTTTTGCGTCTTGGCTGCATGGCAAAAACTATGGATAAATATTTGCGCGTCGCGCGCGTTTATATGAAAAAAGTTTCGCATATGCTTGACTTTGAACGTGCGAAGTAATATATTATTTATAATATTTATCGGCAAGAGGACTTTTAGGGAATGAAAATCAACGGCTCTCAGATCTTGATCGAAACGCTTCTCGAACAGGGCGTGGACACCGTCTTCGGATACCCCGGCGGCGCGATCCTCAACATCTACGACGCTCTGTACAAGAACAGCGATCGCATCAGACACATCATCACGGCTCACGAGCAGGGAGCGGCTCACGCTGCCGACGGCTATGCGCGCGCGACCGGCAAGACCGGCGTCGTCATGGCTACATCCGGCCCCGGAGCGACCAACCTCGTCACGGGCATCGCGACGGCGTTCATGGACAGCGTCCCGATGGTCGCGATCACCGCCAACGTCCCCAACAGCCTTATCGGCCTCGACAGTTTCCAAGAAGTATACATCGCCGGCATCACTATGCCGATCACCAAGCACAACTTCGTCGTCCGCAAGGTCGAAGAGCTTGCCGACACCGTGCGCAGAGCGTTCGAGATCGCCGAGAGCGGCAGACCCGGACCCGTGCTCATCGACATCACCAAGGACGTCACGAGCGCGGAGTGCGAATTCGTCTCCGTTCCCAAAAAGGCGCACGTCAAGCCCGCGCTTCCGTCCGAGGACAAGCTCAAAGAGATCGTCGCGATGATAGACGGCGCGGAGCGTCCCGTCATCCTCGTCGGAGGAGGAGCGCAGATCAGCGGCGCGTCCGACATCGTCGCCCGCATCGCGCGCAAGGCGGATATCCCTGCGGCGCACACATTGATGGCAGCCGGCGTGCTCAGCTATGGGGAAGAACACAACCTCGGACTCGTAGGCATGCACGGCAATCTCAGCGCAGGCAAGGCGATCGCCAACTGCGACGTTTTGCTCGCTGTGGGCACGCGTTTTTCGGACAGAGTCGCGACGGACAAGACCCGCTTCGCGAAGAACGGCAAGGTCATCCACATCGACATCGACGCCGCCGAGATCAACAAGAACATTCAGAGCGCCGTCTCCGTGATCGGGGACGTCAAGGACGTCTTGACCGCGCTCTTGCCCCACATCGCCGAGCGCAAGCGCCCCGAGTGGATGGCAAAGGTCGCAGAGTGGAAGACCAAGGACTACAAGCCCAAGGACAAGGACGGCGCGCTTCGCCCCCACCAGATCATGCGTCAGATCTCCGCGCTCACGGACGACGACGTAGTCATCGCGACCGACGTCGGCCAGCACCAAATGTGGGCGGCGCAATATTGCGGACGCATCAAACCGCGTCACTTCATCACGTCGGGAGGCCTCGGCACTATGGGCTTCGGCTTCGGAGCGGCGATGGGCGCGCAAGTCGCCAAGCCGCAGAGCAGAGTGGTGATGATCACGGGCGACGGCTCTTTCCATATGAACCTCAACGAGATGTGCACGGCGGTGTCTTTCGGCTTGCCCATCGTCGTCGTGGTGATGAACAACCATGTCCTCGGCATGGTCAGACAGTGGCAGACGCTGTTTTACGAAAAGAGATATTCGGCGACGACGCTCGATCGCAAGACCGACTACGTCAAGCTCGCCGACGCATTCGGAGGGCTCGGATTCAGAGCTTCGACGGAGGCGGAATTCGCCGACGTGTTCGCCAAGGCGCTCGCGTCGGGCAGACCGTGCATCATAGACGCGGTGATCGACAGAGACGAGAGAGTGCTCCCGATGATCGCCCCCGGCTGCACGATCGACGAGATAATAATGTAATCAATTGATTGTAATTTTTGGAGGATACAAAAATGATCAAGAAGTATTATGATCACGACTGTGATCTCAAAATGCTTGACGGCAAAACAATTGCAATAATGGGCTTTGGCTCGCAGGGACACGCTCATGCGATGAACCTCAAAGACAGCGGTTGCAATGTCGTCGTCGGTCTCAGACCGGGCAGCAAACATGAGAAGAAGGCCAAGGACTACGGCCTCGAAGTCATGCCCGTCGCAGAGGCTGCGAAGAAGGCGGACATCGTCATGATGCTCGTTCCGGACGAGATCTGCGCCGACATCTATGACGCAGAGGTCGCTCCCTACATGACCGCAGGCAAGGTCTTGATGTTCGCTCACGGCCTCAACATCCACTTCAAGTTGATCAAGCCTTCCAAGGACATCGACGTCATCATGGTCGCTCCCAAGGGCCCTGGCCACACCGTTCGCAGCCAATATGTCGAGGGCAAGGGCGTTCCTTCGCTGATCGCCGTCTACCAAGACGCTTCCGGCAAGGCCAAGGACTATGCGCTCGCCTATGCATGCGGCATCGGCGCAGGCAGAGCGGGCATCCTTGAGACGACGTTCAGAGAGGAGACCGAGACCGACTTGTTCGGTGAGCAATGCGTGCTTTGCGGCGGCGTCACCGAGCTGATGAAAGCGGGCTTCGAGACCCTCGTCGGCGCAGGCTATGCCCCCGAGATGGCATACTTCGAGTGCATCCACGAGATGAAGCTGATCGTCGACCTCATCAACAGCGGCGGCTTCTCGATGATGAGATACAGCATCTCCAACACCGCCGAGTACGGCGACTACCGCACCGGCAAGAGACTGATCACCGAAGAGACCCGCAAGGAGATGAGAAAGGTCCTTCGCGAGATCCAGGACGGCACCTTCGTCAGCGAATGGATGACCGAGAACAAGAGCGGCAAGTGCGCGAAGTTCCTCGCGACGAGAGCTCTCGAAGCAGAGCATCCGCTCGAGAAAGTCGGCGCAGAACTGCGTCAGATGATGAGCTGGCTCAAGAAGTGAGTTAGTCAAAATAACAAGATCGTTACAAGTCGCTTTGCTTTGCAGGGCGACTTGTACATAGGACGGCAATTATGGAATTACGCAGCAGATATTTGATAGACAAGGCGGAGACCGCTCCGCAGAGATCGCTGCTCTATGCGTGCGGTTTCACCAAGGAGGAGCTGGACAGACCGCTGATCGGAGTCGTCTCCGCATACAGCGAGATCGTCCCCGGACACATCCATCTCGACAAGCTCACCGAGGCTGTCAAAGCGGGCGTCAGGCTCGCAGGCGGCACCCCTGTGACCGTGCCCTCGATCGGCGTATGCGACGGCATCGCGATGGGACACGACGGGATGCACTATTCGCTCCCGTCCAGAGAGCTGATCGCCGACAGCGTAGAGACGATGATCACCGCGCATATGTTCGACGGCGTCGTGCTCGTGCCCAATTGCGACAAGATCGTCCCGGGCATGGTCATGGCGGCTGTCAGGATGAACATCCCCGCGGTAGTCGTCAGCGGCGGTCCTATGCTCGCCGGCACTGTCGGAGGCTGCGAAGTTTCGCTGTCCAAAATGTTCGAGGCGGTCGGCGCCTACAAGGCAGGCATCCTCGACAACAACGGACTTGACGAATACGAGCACAAGTGCTGCCCCGCGTGCGGCTCGTGCAGCGGCATGTACACCGCCAACAGCATGAACTGTCTCTGCGAGGCGATCGGCATCGCTTTGCCCGGCAACGGCACCATCCCTGCCGTGATGAGCGCGAGAGTTGCGCTTGCCAAGCACGCCGGCATGGCGATCATGGACATGGTCTCCAAGGGCGTCAAGGCGCGCGACATCATCAACAAGAGATCCATCTCCAACGCTCTGCGCTGCGATATGGCGCTCGGTTGCTCGTCCAACAGCGTGCTGCACTTGCTCGCGATCGCGAAGGAGGCGGGAGTCGATCTCGACCTCAACATCTTCAATGAGTACAGCGACTCTACGCCCAACCTCTGCCACCTCGCCCCGGCAGGACCCACGCATATGCAGGATCTCTATGCGGCAGGCGGCGTGCAGGCGGTGCTGTCCGAGCTGGCGCGCAAAGATCTGATCGATCTCGGCGCGATGACGGTTACGGGCAAGACCGTCGGCGAAAACATCAAGGGCGTCAAAGTCCGCAACTATGACATCATTCGCCCGATCGACAAGCCGTACAGCGAGACCGGCGGACTTGCGATCCTCTGGGGCAACATCGCCAAAAACGGCTGCGTCGTCAAGCGCAGCGCCGTCGCTCCCGAGATGCTCCGTCACAGCGGCCCGGCGCGCGTGTTCGACAGCGAGGACGCGGCGATCGCCGCGATTTACGGCAAGCAGATCAAAGAGGGCGACGTCGTCGTCATCAGATACGAAGGCCCCAAGGGCGGCCCCGGCATGAGAGAGATGCTCAATCCCACGTCTGCGCTTGCGGGCATGAAGCTCGACAAGAGCGTCGCATTGATCACAGACGGGCGTTTCTCGGGCGCGAGCCGCGGCGCGTCGATAGGGCATGTCTGCCCCGAGGCGGCGCAGGGCGGCGAGATCGGCTTGCTTCGCGACGGCGACATCATCGACATCGACATCCCGGCGCATACTCTCAACGCACGCGTTTCGCAAGAGGAATTGGAAGAGAGAAAGAAAACACAGGTCATGCCCACACCCAAGTTCCGCAGCGGCTGGCTGGCTAGATATGCTCGCCTCGTCACGAGCGCGGACAAGGGCGCGGTGCTTGGCTGAGGAAATGATATGCTGACAACAGACAAGATAAAACATGCGGCTCACGTCCTCAAAGAAGTGATCCGCGAGACGGATATGATCGCGTCGCACAACATCAAGAGCGGCGTAGATCTTTACCTGAAAACGGAGAACCTGCAAGTCACCGGTTCCTTCAAGATAAGAGGCGCGTACTACAAGATCTCGCAGCTCTCCGACGCCGAAAAGAGAAGAGGCGTCATCGCTTGCTCCGCCGGCAACCACGCGCAGGGCGTTGCGCTTGCCGCAACGCACAACGGCATCAAGTCGTTGATCTGTCTGCCCGACGTCGCGCCGATATCCAAGATCGAGGCGACCAAGCGTCTCGGCGCCGACATCTGCCTCGTCAAGGGCGTCTATGACGACGCCTACAACAAGGCTTTGGAATTGCAGCAAGTGCACGGCTACACGTTCATCCACCCGTTCGACGATGACGATGTCATCGCGGGACAGGGCACGATCGGACTTGAGATCGTCAAGCAGCTGCCCGACGTCGACGCAGTCGTCGTTCCCGTCGGCGGCGGCGGCTTGATCAGCGGCGTCGCCTATGCGATCAAGCATTTGAGACCGTCCTGCAAAGTCTACGGCGTGCAGGCGAGCGGCGCTCCGAGCATGCTCAACTCCATCCACGATCACAAGATCGAGCGCCTCGACAGCGTTTCCACGATCGCGGACGGCATCGCGGTCAAAGAGCCGGGGCCGCACACATTCGGCTATTGCTCCGAATATGTCGACGACATCGTCTCCGTCACCGACGAGGAGATCTCGGCGGCGATCCTCGCTCTGATCGAGCAGCACAAGCTCGTCACCGAGGGCGCGGGCGCAGTCTCCGTCGCCGCAGTGATGTTCGACAAGCTCCCGGTCGAGGGCAAGAAGGTGTGCTGTCTGCTCTCGGGCGGCAACATCGACGTCAACATCCTGTCCAGAGTCATCGAGAGAGGTTTGCTGATGAGCGGCAGATCCGCGCTGATCACCGTCGAGCTCCTCGACAAGCCGGGACAGCTCCGTGACGTGTCCGCCACGATCGCAGAGCAGGGCGGCAACGTCGTGTCCGTCCACTACGAGCGCGCCAACGAGGGCAGCGACATCAACGGCTGCTTCTTGCGTATACAGATCGAAACACGCAACCACGAGCACATCGCTCAGATCCGCAAGGCGCTTGCGGACAGAGGCTTCAAGCTCGTCTAAGGAGGCAATATGAAAGTTATTTCCACAGACAAGGCGCCCGCCGCGATCGGGCCCTATTCTCAAGCCATCGTCTCGGGCGGCGTCGTCTATACATCGGGACAGATAGCCATCGATCCCAAGGACGGACAAGTCGTCTCGGGCGGCATCGCAGAGCAGACCGAGCAAGTCTGCCGCAACATCGAGAACTTGCTCCAAGCCGCAGGCACCGACATCTCCAAGGTCGTCAAGACGGTTTGCTTCATCGCGGACATGAACGACTTCGGCGCATTCAACGCCGTCTATGAAAAGCACTTCGTCTCCAAGCCGGCGCGCTCTTGCGTCGCAGTCAAAACTCTGCCCAAGAACGTGCTCGTCGAGGTGGACTGCATAGCCGTCGCCGAGTGACGATCGCATGACAGAGCGCTGCACATCGCAGCGCTCTTTTTTTGCAAAAAAAACGGGGCGCCGATCGGCGTCCCGTCAAAGTTTTGAAAACAGCGCGGTCAATGCCGCGCTGTTTGTCGTTGTCAGTCTTTGGACTTGTCGTCCTCCGTCGTCATGACTTCGGATGCAGAATTGCCGTTGTCATCGGCGTTTTCAGCAGTGCCGTCGGCATTGCTTTCGCCGTCTGCGGAATTGTTCTCCTTGTCTTCGGAAGCGTCCGCGGCATTGCTCTCGTCGGCGCTGTCGCCGGAGTAGGGCATATCGCTTGCCTTTACGCCGTCGTCTTGCGCGTCGCTGACGATGTTGGCTTCGGCGCCGACGGTCGCCATCGCGAGCTTTTTGGCAGCGAGCTTGGCTTGGCGCTTCTTCTCATAGATAGGCACGTTGTCCTTGCCTTCGTCGGGATCGGGCTTGCCCTTTTTGAGGCAATACCAGCGCGACACCCTCTCTTTGAGATTGAGGATGGACGGCAGCAGCGTAAACACGAGGATCAGCGAGAAGCAAGTGCCGATCGCGATCAACTGCGTGATCTGTCCGACGATGGGGTTGGTGGTCAGCAGGTGCACCGCCGCGCAGGTGAAGATCAAGATGCTTGCCGATGTGATGACGCTCGGAGCGGCGCGGTGGACGGCGTTCTTGACGGCGACGACGCCCGTGCACGTCTCCTTTTCCTCAAAGTATTTGGACGAGAACAGGATCGCGTAGTCGACCGTTGCGCCGAGCTGTATCGCGCTGACTATCAGATAGGCCATGAAGTTTATCTTGTCGCCTATCAGATAGACAAGCGTCAAGTTGGCGAAGATGCCCGTCTCGATGACCAACAGCAGCACCACCGACATGATCGGACGGCGGAAGGTGAGCAGCAGCACGACAAAGACTATGACCGCGCTCATGATGTTGACGATCACGAAGTCGTCGGGCGTGACGGTGAAGAGGTCGTATGCGCCCTGCGCAAGTCCTGTGACATAGACGGTGTCGAATATATCCTGCGCGATGTCGCGGATGCGGAGCATCGTGTTGTAGCTCTCGATGTCTTCGGGAGCACCTTCGAGGTTGATCGTATAGAGCATATAGTGCTCTGCGCCTTCGGTCTCGTTGTTGATGTTGGAGATGAAGCTGCCCAACAATTGAGACTTCAATTCGGATTCGACAATAGGGGCATAAAAGCCGTCTATGTTCTGCACATATTCCATTAGTGTCGGACCCGCGATCGACGCGAGCGTGAAGACGTCTGTCACCGGGTTGAACTTGTTGCCGTCCTCGCGCACATATGTGCCGTCGACGAGCCCACCCGACGGAGCCGTGCTGTCCGAAACGCCGATCTGTTCGATCTTGTCAATAAATTCGTAGTGATCGGAGAGGTCGATGTTGCCGTATCCGTCATATTGATAGGGGATGACGAGGATGAGCTGGTTGTTCACCCCCTCTACCTCGAGCTGGGCGAGAGGCTTTTCGTCCTCGGGCGTCTGCTCGGTGAAGGTGATGTAGTTGAGAGGCACGAGGTTTTGGAAGTAGGCAGACGGGATCGCGATCGCCACACAGATGACGATGACGACGACGGACACCCACTTGTTGGTGATCGTCTTGCCGACAAAGTTGAGTCGCGGAGTGACGATCCACTCGTGATGAGTCTTGTCTATGATCTTCTTGGTCCAGATCAGCAGGATGGGCTGGATGAAGATGACCGCGAGCAGCGACAGGATGACGCCCTTTGCCAAGACAAAGCCGAGGTCATAGCCTATGCCGTAATTCATGAAGAAGAGCGCCACGAAGCCGCCGACCGTAGTCAAAGCGCTCGCCAATATAGATTTGAGCGTCTTGGGCATCGCGTGCATCAAAGCTATGCGCGGATCTTTGAGCTCGCGCATTTCCTCGTGGAAGGAGTGATTCAAGAAGATGGAGTAGTCCATCGCGACCGCGAGCTGCAAGATGATCGCGCACGACGACGTGATCGTCGAGATCGTGCCGACGGGGTTGCCCGCGATGACGTTGGAGCCCATATTCAGCAAGATAGAGATGCCCAGCGTCGCAAGGAAGATGAGAGGCTCGAGATAGCTGTGCGAAGTCAGCAGCAATATGATGAAGACGACGACGACCGCCGCAAGTCCGTACGAGGGCATGTCGGTGAGCGAGCTGTCGACGAGGAGACGCGCGTTCTCCGCCACACCGGAGTAGGAGTAGCCCATCGACGGATCGTCGATCTGAGTGATCGTGCCGTCGTCGATGCGCGCTTGGAGCACCTCGTTGATCTTCGCCTCGATCGCGTCGAGCGCGTCGATCGTCGCGTCGTTGGAGCCGCTTTGGGAGAAGTAGACATTGAGTATGTACGTCGTGTTGCCGTCCGTCTCTTTGACGAACTTGTTGTTGAACATCGCGCGCATCTCTTCGACTTCTTGGTCCAGCATCGGTTGATAGTTGGACGGCGCATCGCCGAGAACGGTGTCAAAGATGCCGCCTGCCTGCAAGTCGTCGAAAGAGCCTATCCAAACGGTGTCGCGAGAAAGCAGCTTTTTGCCTTCCACGACTTGGTTGGTGACCTCGGCGGTGTTGATGAATTCGACGATCGTCGCCACATCCTCTTGCGACAGATAGGAGATGCCTATCGTAGTGTCGCCGACGATGCCGTATTCATCAGACAGATATTGTTTGCCGATGACGGTGTCCGATTCGTCGTCAAGGTAAGAGAGCACGTCGCTCTCTTTGTCCGTGAAGATCCATCCCACGACGGACAGAGCCATCAGCAGGATCACGACGCAGATGACGGCGACTTTGTGGTCGAGCAGCCATTTGGTAAATTGTGCCATACTTTCTCCTTGCGGCATGTAGCCGATATGTCTTTACGAATAATATACCATAAATATACAAAGACTAACAA
Organism: uncultured Christensenellaceae bacterium; assembly: GCA_944381315.1. Taxonomy (GTDB): domain Bacteria; phylum Bacillota; class Clostridia; order Christensenellales; family UBA3700; genus Ornithoclostridium. The sequence goes on along the minus strand of CALWKR010000049.1, from coordinate 14,127 downwards.
ACGATTAAAAGCTCATTTTTATTCCTCAAAGGCGCAATTCTGTAAAATATCTTTTACTTTTCCACGCTTTGCGAGCTATTGTGTATTAATTGCAATGTCGTCGCGTTTTCGCGCGCGAAACGAATGCGCAAAACATTAACAATATATTATCGCATGCAAAGAGGCGAGGGCGTCCGAGTCCGCGCGCGACGCGGCGGCGCCGAAGAGAGAGGCGGCACGGCTCGGCGGCGAGAGATCGGGCATACGGCGGACGCGAATAAAATTGCAAGAGCTTGTCCGCCGCCCGGACGGCAGCCGTTGCGGCGTATGCGCGGCGGTGCGAAAATTTTGCAAAAATGCCCATTTGGAAAGGCAAAGTCTTTGCATTGTCGCAAAGATAATGGTATAATGGGCGGTATGGAGATAGGAGTTTCCACCGCCTCATACTTCCCGAGGCTCTATACGGAGCAGAGCATTTCGCACATCGCCGCGCTCGGCGCCAAGATCTGCGAAGTGTTTTTTGCGTCGAGATGCGAATACACTCGCGAGTTCGGCGCTACCGTGCGCGCGGAGCTTGACAAATACGGAGTCAAGGCGCATTCGGTGCACGCTCTGACCACGCAGTTCGAGCCCGAATTTTTCAGCCGCAACGGCAGGGCATACGGTGACGCTATCGAGACGGGAGACAGGCTGTTGGAGACCGCCGAAGTCATCGGCGCGCATCACTACACGTTCCACGGCGCCATGTGTCTGAAACGCACCAAGTACACCGTCGACTACGACTTTTTCGCCGAGCGGATCAACGCGCTGTGCGAGCAGGCGGCTAGCTACGGAGTCGAGCTGTGTTACGAGACGGTGCATTGGGCGTTTTTCAACACTCCGTCCTATTTCGCCAAGCTCAAGACGATGTGCCCTCGTCTCAAAGCCGTGCTCGACATCAAGCAGACGATGCAGACGGGCTTGGGCTACGAGCCGTTTTTGGAGGCGATAGGAGACAGGCTGGCGACGGTGCATCTGTGCGACTTCGACGCCGACGGCAAGCTCTATCTTCCCGGGCAGGGGACCTTCGACTTCGTGACGCTGTTCAAGCGTCTCAAAGATATGGGTTATGGCGGTCCCGCGCTTATGGAAGTCTACACTTCCGGTTACAAAGACGAGTCCGCTCTCCAAAAGGCATTCGATTTTTTGCGCGAATGCGAGGCGAGAGCGACGACGATATGATGCGACAACCTACACAGGCAAAGATTTTTGCGGATATGCATCCGCACAAAAGGAGATAAATATGCGTTACAACAAAAAGGAGCTCAGACTGCGCGTCGACTTCAACAACATGATGACCAAGTCGGTCGGGCATGACGGTTTCACCGAAAAGCAGATGCTTGCCATCGCAGACAAGATCGACGACGCCTACGAGAGCGTGCAAGCCGGCAGAGGCAAAGGAATGATGGGATGGACGGAGCTGCCGTTCAACCAAGACAAAGTAGTAGCCGACATCTTGGAGACCGCGAGATACATCCGCAAGAAGTTCGAGTACTTCGTAGTGCTCGGCATCGGCGGCAGTGCGCTCGGCCCGATCGCCGCATTCCAAGCGCTCAAACATCTGCGTTTCAACGAGCTGCCCAAGCGTCAGCGCAAGGGCCCCAAATTCTATGTTGAGGACAACGTCGACCCCGAGAGGATGGCGGCGCTCCTCGACGTCATCGAGCCCGAAAAGACAATGTTCAACGTCGTCACCAAGAGCGGCAGCACTTCCGAGACGATGGCGCAATATCTGATCATTCGCGACATCTTGGAGAAGAAACTCGGCAAAGACGCTTCCTCTCACATCATCGCGACGACTTCCAAGGACAGCGGCAACTTGATCAAGATCGCCGCGAAGGAGAACTACAAGACCTTCTACATCCCCAACGGCGTAGGCGGCAGATTCTCCGAGCTTTGCCCCGTCGGACTTTTGCCCGCCGCAGTGCTCGGCATCGACATCAAGGGCATGCTGGGCGGCGCTCGCTATGTCATCGACGAGCTTTCCGTCGGTACCAATCCGCGCAAGAACGCGCCTTTGATGGCGGCAGTGCTCCACTATCTCGGCATGAAGAAGGGCAAGAACATCAGCGTCATGATGCCCTATGCCGACAGCTTGAAGTTCATGGCAGATTGGTATTGCCAGCTTTGGGGCGAGTCCCTCGGCAAGAACCGCACCCTCGACGGTATGCCCTGCAACAAGGGGCAAACCCCCGTCAAGGCCCTCGGCGTCACCGATCATCACAGCCAAGTCCAGCTCTATGCAGAAGGCCCGTTCGACAAGATCATCACCTTCATCGCCGTCGAGAAGTACCGCTCCGAGGTCACCATCCCCAACGGCTGTGAAGAATATCCCAACGTCAACTTCCTTTGCGGCCACACGATGAACGAGCTCATTCAAGCCGAGCGCGTCGCGACCGAGTTCGCGTTGACCAAGGCAGGCAAGCCCAACTATACGATCATTTTGCCCGAGCTCAACGCTTTCACTCTCGGCGAGCTGATCATGTACTTCGAGCTCCAGACCGCCTACACAGGCGCGTTGATGGGCATCGATACCTTCAACCAGCCCGGCGTCGAAGAGGGCAAAAACGCTACCTACGCGCTCCTCGGCAGACCCGGCTATGAGGAAAAAAAGAAGGAGATCGAGAGCGCTCCGCCCAAGATCAGCAGATATATCGTCTGACAAATCACCCGAGGACCGGCAACAGTCGGTCCTCTTTTTTTGCCGACTGCCGATGACGCACTTTCGCATATTATATTGAAGATCAAATAATATGAGCAATATGCGCCCCGCCGCACAGCCCGTCAAATTCTTTTGCCGCGCTTTTGAAATTTAGCATCGAAAAACTTGTCAAGCATCCATGCCGCGCTTTTTGAAAAATGAAGCGGCGGAACATTGCCACGCTTTTGAAATTTAGCATCGAAAAACTTGTCAAGCATCCATGCCGCACATTTTGAAAATGAAGCGGCGGAACATTGCCGCTTATGAAACATAAATACTTGCCAAAGATCTATGTCGTGTTTGCTTTTTTGAAAAATTCCGATCTTGCAGCCGTCGCACGTCATCGCGTCGTCGCAATAAGCTCAAAATATGTCGAAAATATTTGACCCGACGCGGCAGGTGATGTATAATATCGACTGGCTAGGGGTGCTGCGCGTTGTGCGCGGCTGAGAAATACCCTTTGAACTTGTTCGAGTTAGCACTCGCGGAAGGAAGCAAAAATCTTTTCGGTATTTTGAGTTCTCCTTAGCCAAGGAGATTTTTTATGTTCGGTCTTTTGATCGGAGCGGATTACACCGCATACTTCAACTTCGGCTCGTTTTTGGGCACGACGGTATGTTTGGGGCTCATCCTTTTGGCGGCGATCGTCGTTTCGCTGGGCGTGACGTGGTTCGTGCGCCGCGACAAGATGAAGCTCGTGACGACGATTTGCGTAGTGCTTTTGATCGTCTATGCGGTGGCAGTGGCGATCGCCAACATCATCCGCGACTTCATCGAGGGCGAGACCTACACCGAGGAATATCAAGCCGTCCTGATCGCCGTAGTCGTGATCTTGGTCGCTGGGCTTGCGGTGCTGTGCGCGCTGATCGACACTCGCAAGCACACGGGCAGGGCGCACACGATGTCGGTCGTCTATGCGGCAGTCTGCATCGCGCTGGCGTTCGGCCTCTCGTACATAAAGATGTACGACGCGCCGTACGGCGGATCGATCACGCTGTTTTCGCTGCTGCCGATCGCGCTCTATTCGTATATGTTCGGCATCCGCAAGGGCGTGCTGTGCGGACTTGTCTACGGCATGCTCAACTCGGTCCAGGATCCGTGGGTGGTCAATCCTCTCCAATACATCCTTGACTATCCGCTCGCGTTTGCGGCGGTGGGGCTGAGCGGAGGGCTGTTCCGCAAGCTGTTCGCCAAGCTGAAGAAGATCCCCGACAGTCTGCGCGACGGCGTCGCTCTGTCTTTGGGCATACTCGTCGGCGTGACGTTGAGATACTTCTTCCACGTCATCTCGGGCGCGGTCTATTTCGGAGAATACGCCGCCGATTACGGCTTTGCGAGCGAGTGGGTCTATTCTTTCACCTACAACGCGCTCTATGTGTTCCCGGACGGCGCGATCTGCGTACTGGGCGCGATGATCTTGATGGCGAGCTCGTATATGCGCCGTCAGATGTACAAAGTCATCGGCGAGTACGATCGCAACGTGAGCAGAGTTGCGGCAAAGTCGGAGTACGCCGCCGTTGAGGAGAAGCCGGACGAGGGCGACGAGGCGGAGAAAGACGCCGAAAACGCGCGCAAGGACGGCTCCGACGGGACAAAGAGCGCGGAGTGAGCGCAAAAATTCGAAAAACAGCGCAAAATCTGTTGACATATCCGCGAGGATAGGTTAATATAGTAAAGCAAAACGAAGCAGAACGAGGTTCTCACCCGTCGACGCAGGTCGGACGCGGTCAAAATTGCAGATCACGGTGCACCCGTGCGCATATGAGAGTCCGAATTCTGTTCGGACTCGTTTTTTTTGGAGGACACGGCTATCAAAGAACTGCTGATCAACAACCAAATCAGGGAAAGAGAAGTCAGACTTCTCGACACGGACGGCACCCAAATGGGCATCATGTCGTCGCGGGAAGCGAGCGCGATCGCGGATCAGCGCGAGCTCGATCTCGTGATGATATCTCCGACGGCGAAGCCTCCCGTCTGCAAGATCATGGACTATGGCAAGTACAAGTATGAGATGATCACGCGCGAGAAGGAGAACAAGAAGAACCAAAAAGTCGTCGAGATCAAAGAAGTCAGACTGTCCGCGACGATCGACGTCGGAGACATGAACACCAAGGCCAAGCAGGCGCTCAAATTCCTCTCGGAGGAGAACAGAGTCAAGGTGTCCCTGAGATTGAGAGGAAGACAGATGGCACGTCCCGAACTCGCGGTCAAAGTGATGAACGAGTTTTTCGAGATGGTAAAGGAAAAAGCGCAAATGGAAAAGGCCCCCTTGCAGGAGGGCAGGAACATCACGATGATGCTCGCACCCATAGCGAAAAAATAATAATCGGAGGACAAGACAATGCCCAAGCAAAAAACGAAAAGCGGTGCAAAGAAGCGTTTCAGTCTTACCGCAAGCGGCAAGATCAAGAGAGCAAAGATGAACAGAAGGCACATTCTCAGCAAGAAGGCGCCCAAGAGGAAGCGCGGCCTCAGAAAGGCTGCATTCGTAGACAGCACGCAAGAAAAGACCATAAAGAAAATGATCTGACGGAGGTAGTGATATGAGGATCAAAAGAGGCGTCAACGCAGTCAAAAAACGCAGGAAGATATTGAAGCAAGCCAAGGGATATTGGGGAGCCAAGTCCAAGCTCTATCGCGTCGCCCGTCAGGCGGTCATGAAGTCGCAGATGTATGCGTATGTCGGCAGAAAGAACAAGAAGAGAGATTTCCGCCAACTCTGGATCGCACGCATCAATGCGGCGGCGAGGATGAACGGCCTTTCTTACAGCAAGTTCATGTACGGACTCAAAAAGAACGGCATCGACCTCAACCGCAAGGTGCTCGCCGATCTCGCCGTAAACGACAGCGCGGCTTTCGCCGCTCTCTGCGAGAAGGCAAAGGCTTAAACAAGCTGATCCGACCGCCGTATTCGGCGGTCTTTTTTTGTCGGTTTTCACGCTCGTTAGTTCGGCAATATTGTCACGGGCGTGAAATTTTTCAAAAAGTTTACATTCGAGCGCACCGATAGCGGCGCCGACTATGATATGATATAGAGGGAAGAGGTTTCGGGAGGGAGGTACCATGCAAAAACTCAAGGCCTTTGCAGCGCAGTTCAATGCTCGCGACTTCGTAATGCTCACCGCCGCCGGCATCATCAATGCGACCGGCGTCACGGTGTTTCTCGCTCCGCTTCGGCTCTTCGACAGCGGACTCTCGGGTACGGCATATCTGTTCAACCAGCTCACGCCGGACTGGCTGGGACTTTGGTTCTTCTTGATCGTGCTCAATTTCCCGTTCTACATCCTCGGCTTGCGCAAGATGGGCGCCAAGTTCGTCTGCCATTCGCTGTACGCGATCGCGATCTATTCGCTGTTCTCCTATCTCTATCAGAGCGTGTTCCCGATCGACTGGACCAATGGCTCGCCGATAGTCGAGCAGGACAAATTGCTCGCCGCGATCTTCGGCGGCTTGATCTCGGGCATAGGCTCGGGTCTGACGATCCGCTACGGCGGCGCGATCGACGGCGTAGAAGTCATGGCGGTCATGTTCGCCAAGAAGATAGGCATGACTGTCGGCACGTTCGTCATGGCGTACAACATCATCCTCTATTCCGTCTCCGCGATCATCTTCAAGTCGTGGGACATCCCGCTCTATTCCATCCTCGCGTATGCGGTGGGACTCAAAGCCGTCGACTTCATCGTAGACGGTCTCGACAAGGGCAAGGCGGCATGGATAGTTTCGGACAAACACGACGCGATCGCCGCAGATCTCAGCTCCGAGCTCATCCGCGGCATCACGGTGCTGGAAGCGACCGGCTATTTCAGCGGCGAGAACCGCAAGATCCTCTATGTGGTCGTCAACCGCTTTGAGATCTCCAAACTCAAGAGCATCGTCAAGAAGATAGATCCCAAGGCGTTCGTCGCGATCAACGAGATCAGCGACACTATGGGCGTCAACGTGCGATTCAAACAGAACAATTACGAGCTGCGCCGCGAAGACGGCATAGTCGCCAAGCTGCGCAAACTGTTTACGCGTCGCGGCGCCGCGGCGGAGTCAGCCGTTCCGCAGCAAGGATCGGACTCGGCGAACGCGACGTCTCTCGGCGCAGCGGCGTCCGAGCCGACGCAGGCTCAGTCCGTTTCGACTCAGGCTCAGTCCGTTTCGGCGCAGGAACAGTCCTCGCCGCAACAGAGCGCTGCGGACACAGCCGCGCCGAGCGCGGACGAAAAGCCGTCCGACGCAGAGCTCCCCAAGGACGGGGATTGACAAATCGCGGAGTATGTCGTATATTAAAGACGGAGGTGGCGTTATGAAGATGATCGCTTCTACGTCCAATGCGGCATACAAGTCCGTCAAGGCGCTCAAAGACAAGTCGGCGCGCAGAGATCGCGGCATGATGCTCGTCGAGGGCGAGAGGGCAGTCGCCGATCTGCCCGAGTCATGCACCGTTGATACGCTTGTGTTGGCGGCGTCGCAAGCCGACAAGTTCGGCGCGCTCGCCGAGGCAAAGCGCGCGCGAGAAGTGCTCGTCGTCGACGACAAGATATTCGGCGCGCTGTCCGATACGGTCACTCCGTCCGGAGTTATCGCAGTCGTGGTCACGCCTCCGCCTGCGCGGATAACGGCGTGCGACTGCGTCGTTTTGGACGGCATTTCCGATCCGGGCAACTTCGGCACGATCGTCCGCACATGCGCCGCTTGCGGCATAGAGCAGATCGTCGCCGTGGGCTGCACCGACTGGACGTCGCCCAAGGTGGTGCGCGCGTCGATGGGCTGCGTGTTCCGCGTGCGCGTCGTCGAGTACGATCCCGACAGGGCGGCGGCACAGCTCGCGTCCCACAGCGTTCTCGCTCTCGATATGGGTGGAGAAGATCTGTTCGGATACAAGCGCCCCGACGACAAGCCTTTCGCGCTGGTCGTGGGCAGCGAAGCGCACGGAGTGAGCGCGTTTTTCAGGGCGAGAGCGGACAAAACGCTCGCGTTGCCGATGAGCGAGGGAGTGGAATCTCTCAACGCCGCGATAGCCGCGTCGGTCGCTCTGTACAACTTGGTGTTCGCTCGTTGACGGATTTTTGGGCAAATTGCGCCAATGCGCGTCTGCACGCTTGCATTCGGCGCGTTTTTGTTATAAAATTATAAAGATATATACATTTTTGGAGGTCTATATGTCCGGACACAGCAAATGGGCTAACATCAAAAACAAGAAGGGTGCGGCGGACGCCAAGCGCGCCAACGTATTCACCAAGATAGGCAGAGAGATAGCGGTGGCAGTCAAGGCGGGGGGACCCGATCCCAATTCCAATGCAAAACTCGCCAACGTCATCGCCAAGGCGAAGGCTGCCAATATGCCCAACGAGAACATAGAGAGGGGCATCAAGAAGGCGAGCGGCGCGCTCGATTCCGTCAATTATGAAGAGAACGTCTATGAGGGATATGCGGCAGGCGGCGTCGCCGTCATCGTCAAGACTTTGACCGACAACAAGAACCGCACCGCGAGCGAGATCAGACACCACTTCGACAAGTGCGGCGGCAATCTCGGCACCACGGGCTGCGTCAGCTATATGTTCGACAGCAAGGGCGTGATCGTCGTCGAGACGGCTTTGCCCGAGGACGACTTGATGATGCTCGCGCTCGACGCGGGAGCGGAGGACGTCATTCCCGACGAAGACGGCATTTTCGAGATCTACACCGCGCCGTCGGATCTGGACGCGGTGACCAAGGCGCTCGAAGCGGACAAGAGCGTGAAGGTGCTTTCGTCCGAACAGGATATGATCCCTTCCAACACGGTCAAGTTGGACGAGGCGACCGAGGCAAAAGTCAAGAGGCTTTTGGATATGCTGGAAGAGAGCGACGACGTGCAGGACGTCTATCACAATGCGGAGCTCACGGAGGAGCCCGAGGAGGACTGAGTTATGACAGTCGAAGAGATCTGCAAGAGAGCAAAGGCACAATCTTTTGAGCTTGCCGTCATGGACAGCGAGCGCAAGAAGGCGGTCTTGCACGCAATGGCAAGTCACATCCGCAAGGCGGCGGACGAGATCTTGGCGGCGAACGCCGAAGATCTTGCTCATGCCGATTCGCTGAGCGAGTCCATGAAAGACAGGCTCGCGCTCAGCGGCAAGCGCATAGAGGCGATGGCTCAGGGAGTGGACGACGTCGCGGAGCTTCCCGATCCCGTCGGCAAGATCACCGCGCAATGGACGCGCCCCAACGGACTGACGATCTCCAAAGTCAGAGTGCCGCTGGGCGTCATCGGCGTCATCTATGAAGCCCGTCCCAACGTGACCGCGGACGTCGCGGCTCTGTGTTTCAAGAGCGGCAATGCGGTGGTGCTGCGCGGCGGCAAGGAGGCCATCCGCAGCAACGAGCGCATCTATCGCGCGATCGCTGACGCATTCGAGAGCGAGGGAGTCAGTGCCGACGCCGTCGGATTCATCGACGACGTGTCGCGCGCCGGCTCGAGCGAGCTGCTCGCGCAGGGTGACTATGTCGACGTGATGATACCGCGCGGCGGCGACGGCTTGAAGAAGTTCGTGCTTGCGCACGCCACGATGCCGGTCATCGCGTCCGCAGGCGGCAATTGCCACATCTATGTCGACAAGACTGCCGATCAGGACATGGCGGTCAATGTTGTCTGCAACGCCAAGCTGTCGCGCCCGTCGACCTGCAATTCGCTGGAACAACTGCTCGTCGATCGCGAGATCGCCGCGGAGTTCTTGCCCAAGGTATGCGCGGCGCTGTTCGACAAGGGCTGTCGGATCACGGGCTGCGACGAGGCGCGCGCGATCGTTGACGGCATCGCTCCCGCGACCGAAGAGGACTATCGCACCGAGCATATGGACAAGGAGCTGACCGTGTTCATCGTCGGCGGCATAGAGGAGGCGATCTCGCGCATCAACGCCAACAGCACCAACCACAGCGACGGCATCATGACGCGCGACGACAAGGCGGCGGATTACTTTGCGTCCAAGGTGGACAGCAGCTGCGTCTACGTCAATGCGAGCACGCGCTTTACGGACGGATTCGAATTCGGATTCGGCGCCGAGATCGGCATCTCCACGCAGAAATTGCACGCGCGCGGACCGCTCGGCCCCGAGCAGCTCACTTCCGAAAAGTACGTCGTGCGCGGCAACGGTCAGATCAGGCAATGAGGATCCTGGGCATAGACCCGGGGCTTGCGACTTTGGGCTACGGAGTCATAGATTCCGATCGCGGCAAGGTGACGGTGATCGACTTCGGCGTCATCGAGACGCCCAAGAACGAGAATGTCCCCGCGCGTCTGCATATGATCTATGACGGGCTCAACGACCTGTTCGACGCCTACAAGCCCGACTGCGTCGCGATCGAGGAACTGTTCTTTACCAAGAACATCACGACGGGCATAAACGTCGCTCAGGCGAGGGGAGTCATCCTGCTCGTCAGTTGCGACAAGTGCGGCAATCTCTATGAGTATACGCCGATGCAGATCAAGCAGGCGATCACGGGCTACGGCAAGGCGGACAAAAAGCAGATGCAATACATGGTCACGCGACTGCTGGGGCTCAAAAGCGTGCCCAAGCCCGACGACGCGGCGGACGCGCTCGCAGTCGCTCTGACGCATTCGCAGACGGCGCGGCTAGGCGGACTATTTTCGATTTGAACAAAAGCGCGATCCGTTGAGGATCGCGTTTTTCCATCTCGATCATTTTTTATCGACGCGCGCGGCTTGCAGTCGCCGCGGGACTCGTCATCGCAGCGCTCGGAGCGCTTTTTCCCAAGACAGGTCCACAGTTTTTCCGCTCACGACGTCGTATATCCTGCGCGGAGACATCGCGTCGAACGCGTCGTCAAGCGCGTCTACGATCTTGTGATAGAGCTCTTCTTCCGCGCTCGTGCCGTCTATCCCGTCAAGAGGAGACATCGGCGCTTCCGAAGTCTCGGGCTCTTCGAGTGCAAGCGCTACGCTCGGCGTCGCCGATACCGCGAATTCGCCTTGCTGCGCCGCCGTCCAGACCAGCGCCGCCGTCAAAGCTATCGCGAGCGCCGCAATGCAAAACAACAATTTCGGATCGGGCATTTTCATATCGTTAGAGTGTGCGTTTTTGCGATTTTTATCTATCGACGCAAAAAGTACGTCACCCATGCTTGACAAGACTCTGCGCGAAAAGCAAAAAAGTGCGACATCCTTGCTTGACAAGACTTTTGTGCGAAAAGCAAAAAGTACGTCATCCTTGCTTGACAAGACTTTTGCGCGAAAAGCAAAAAGTACGTCACCCTAACTTGACAAGACTTTTGCGCGAAAAGCAAAAAGTGCGTCATACTTTCTTGACAAAAACACGCGCGCGTTGCGCGCAATAATGCTTTACATCTGTTGCGAATAGCGGTATAATATTTCCAAACATTCGGAGGTTTTTTATGACAAACGTAATAGATACGCTCAAAGCGAGAGGTTTCATCAAACAGATAGTGTTCGAGGAAGACCTCTATCGCCTTCTCGGTTCGGAGAGCGTGTCTTTTTATATAGGCTTCGATCCGACGGCGGACAGTCTGCACGTCGGGCACTTCCTTGCATTGATGGCGATGAGCCATATGCAGAAGGCGGGGCACAAGCCCATCATCCTGATCGGCGGCGGCACCGGCAAGATCGGCGATCCGTCGGGCAGATCGGACATGCGCAAGATGATGACGGACGAGACCATTCGCCACAATGTCGAGTGCTTCAAGGTGCAGATGGCGCGTTTCCTCTCCTTCGAGGGCTCCAACGCCGCGACCATCGTCGACAATGCGGAATGGCTCGATCAGCTCAAATTCCTCGACTTCATGCGCGACATCGGTTCCAGCTTTTCGGTCAACAAGATGTTGACTGCCGAGTGTTTCAAGACGAGGATGGAGAAGGGCTTGTCCTTCTTGGAATTCAGCTATATGCTCATGCAGAGCTACGACTTTTTGCACCTCTACCGCACGCGCGGCGTCAAGTTACAATGCCTCTGCGACGACCAGACGTCCAACATCTTGGCTGGCGCAGATCTGATCAGGCGCAAAGAGCAGGGCGAAGCCTTTGCGATGACGTTCACATTGCTGACGACGTCCGAGGGCAAGAAGATGGGCAAGACGCAGAAGGGCGCCGTATGGCTCGACGCGACCAAGACGTCGCCGTATGAGTTCTTCCAATATTGGCGCAACACTGCCGACGACGACGTCGAGAAGTGCTTGAAACTGCTCACCTTCGTCGACCTCGACGAGATCGCCGAGATGTGCCGCTACCGCGACGAGCGCATCAACGCCGCCAAGGAGCGCTTGGCATACGAAGTCACTGCGATCGTGCACGGCAAGGACGAGGCGGACAAGGCGTTGGCGCAGGCGAGGGCGGCATTCGGCGGCGACGGAGGCGAGATGCCGACCGTCACAGTCTCGGCAGGAGTCAACAACATCATCGACATCATGCTCGCCGCCAAGGTCTGCAAGTCCAAGAGCGAGGCGCGCAACTTGATCAGCGGCGGCGGCGTCAAGATCGACGACGCCAAGATCGACTCTTTCGACTATTGCGTCGACGACGCGCGGCTCAAAGAAGGCGTCGTGCTGCACAAGGGCAAGAAGTCGCACACGCGCATAGTCATGCAATGACGTCATACAGGGGCGCGCTCGGCGAATTCGTTGACGAAACGGTGATCCGCAAGTCGCGGTTCATCACCCGTGTGATCGGGATAGCCGACGAGGACGCCGCGATCGCCGAGATCGCCGCCGTGCGCAAGCTGCACTCGGACGCAACGCACAATTGCTATGCCTACATAGCGGACGCACAGGGGCTCGTGCAGAGATTTTCCGACGACGGAGAGCCTTCGGGGACGGCGGGACTGCCCATGCTGGAAGTGTTGCGCAAGCACAAGATGGGCAAGACGCTCGCGATCGTCACGCGCTATTTCGGCGGCATAAAACTCGGTGCGTCGGGGCTTGTCGGAGCCTATTCCGGCTGCGTCGCGGACGCGCTCGGCAAGGCGCAGATCAAGACGTTCGAGCTCAGCGATCTCGGCGAGATCGTCTGCCCCTATCCGCTGATCGACCAAGTCGCGAGAGCCATCGCGGCGTCGGGAGGCGAACAGTGCGGCGCGAGCTACGGCGAGAGCGTTTCGGCGCGGTTCGCGATCCCCGTGTCAAAGCGCGCGGCGCTGGATGCGGCGATAGCTCCGCTGACAGCCAAAAACGTGCGTCTGACCTACACGGGCACCGAATTTTTCGGATATGAAAATACTACCTCATGAGGTGTGATATGAAGATAACGAAAGCTGCAACATTGAAGCAAAAACCCGACTTTTCCCACCTGGGATTCGGCAAGTACTTCACCGACCACATGCTTGTCATGACCTATGACAACGGCAAGTGGGACGAGCCCGAGATCGTACCTTATGCGCCGTTCGCGATGGCTCCGGCGACCAATGTCCTGCACTATGCGCAGAGCATTTTCGAGGGCGCGAAGGCGTACAAGAACAAAGAGGGCAAGATCACCGTCTTCCGCATCGACGACAACTTCATCCGCATGAACAACTCTGCAAAGCGTATGTGCATGCCCCGGATCGACAGCGCCAAGGTCAAGGCGGCGCTCTTTGAGCTGCTCAAACTCGAGAAAGATTGGATCCCGACCGAGCCCGGCACCGCGCTGTACATCAGGCCGTTCATGTTCGCCAACGAAGAAGTCCTCGGCGTGCACGCCAGCCACAAGTACACTTTCTGCATCATCCTCAGCCCTGTCGGTTCCTATTATGCCAACGGGCTCGAGCCGACCAAGATCCTCGTTGAGGAGAACCTTGTGCGCGCGTTCATCGGCGGCACCGGCGAGGCGAAGTGCTCCGGCAACTATGCCTGCTCGCTGATGGGCGGCGAGATCGCCAACGCAAAGGGCTATGACCAAGCGCTTTGGCTCGACGGCAAAGAGCACAAGTATGTCGAAGAAGTCGGATCGATGAACATCTTTTTCGTCATCGGCGACGAAGTCGTCACCCCCGCGCTTGTCGGCAGCATCTTGCCCGGCATCACGCGCAACAGCTGCATCCAAGTGCTCAAAAAGTACGGCTACAAGATCAGCGAGCGCCGCATCTCCATGGACGAGATCGTCGAGGCGTACAACAACGGCACGCTCAAAGAGAGCTTCGGCAGCGGCACCGCAGCCGTCATCTCTCCTGTCGGAGTCATAGGCTACCGCGGCAAAGACATGATCGTCGGCGGAGGCAAGATGGGCGAGATCACGTCCTTCCTCTATGACAAGATCACCGGCATCCAAAACGAGAGATACGCCGACGAGTTCAACTGGGTTACTGAGGTCTAAGCACCGCCATTGACGGCGAGAGGGCAAGGTTTTGGCAGGATCTTTTGCCCCCTGACTTCGTCTCACCTCTTGCTAAGACTCTACGAGTATTGACCTGCGAGGATGTTCCTTGTCAGGGGGCAAAATC
>CALWKR010000048.1 GCA_944381315.1 uncultured Christensenellaceae bacterium | reverse complement strand
ATGCCGAACTTCGCGCAAATGCGCGCAAAGCGGCGCGGCGTTCAACGCGACCGCCGCGCGATAAAGTGCGGTTTGCGGCGATTTTTGCCGCTTTTTGCCACGTTTATCCTATGCTTCATCCGAGCGCGAAATGCACGACTGCGCCCTGCGACAGCTGCGTCCCGGCGATCGGGAATTGGGACGTCACGCTGCCGCCTTCGCCCGAATATTCGTATTGCAGTCCTGCCGCCTTGATCGCCGCTGCCGCCTGAGTCAGCGTCATCCCTTCGACGTCTGGCATGGCAGTCGGAGCGGGAACGCCGTTCTGCGAATAGTCGGGCTGCTCGCCGAACGCCGCGAAAGCCGCCGCAAAGATCTCGCCGACATACGGCGCGGCGACTATGCTTCCGTAGTAGACATAGCCCTGCGGCTCGTCCACTTTGAACAGGCACACGACGGTGCGCCCGTCTATCTCGGTGAAGCCGATGAAGGACGACACATACTTGCCCTCGGCGATCGCGCCGTTCTCGTACTTCTGCGCCGTGCCCGTCTTGCCTCCTATCCGATAGCCGGGGACATATGCGTTTTTGCCGCCTCCCTGCTCGACGACGGAATAGAGATATTCTTTCATGCTCTCGGACGTGGAGGCGGACACCGTCTTGCCTCGCTCGGTCGGAGAGACGCTCGCCACTGCGTCGCCGTCGGCGTTGTCGAACGACGAAAGCAGATACGGAGTCATCAATTTGCCGCCGTTGAGCACCGAGCAGACAGCAGTAGCCAAGCCGATCGGAGTGACAGCGACTGCTTGCCCGAAGCCTATGCGCGCCAAGTCGACGGACTTGACGGACTCCTCGGCGAGCAAGATGCCGGCTCCCTCGCCCGCGACGTCTATCCCCGTGCGCTCGGCGAGCCCGAACGCGTCGAGATAGTCATAAAAAGTCTGCGTGCCGGCGGCGAGAGCTATGTCCATGAACACGCAGTTGCACGAGTTCATTATCCCGTGCGCAAAGTCCTGCGAGCCGTGGCCTATGCTGCGCCAACAGCGTATGCGCCTGCCGTCGACGACGCGGTAGCCGGGACAATAGTAGGAATCGCGGATCATCCCTTCTTCTATCCCCATCGCGGCGGTGAGGATCTTGAACGTCGAGCCCGGCTCGTAGACGTCGGAGACGAGCAGATTTTTTGCGCCTTGCAACAGATAGGCGACGTCGTCCCTCGGCAAGTCGTTGAGATCGTATGTCGGGGCGCTCGCCATCGCCAGCACTTCGCCCGTGTCCGCGTCCATCATCAGGCAGGACGCCGACAGCGGCGAATATTTGAGCACCGCGTCCTTGACCGCCTTTTCGGCGAGGCTTTGCAGCGTGAAGTCGATCGTCAGCCGCGCCGTCAGTCCGTCGATCGGCGGCAGATAGGACGTGGACGTGCCGTCCAGCTTGTTGCCGACGAGATCGGTCTCGGTCAGCGCCTCGCCGTCCACGCCTTTAAGAAAGTCGTTGTAATACAATTCAAGTCCGCTTTGCCCGTCGCCGTCGGCATTGACGAAACCGAGCAATTGCGTCGCGAAATTGCCGTATTCATAAAATCTCGCGCTGTCCGCGACGATATAGACGCCGTCGATGCCGCGCGCACGCAAAGCCAACGCCTGCGCCTCGTCTAGTCCCGTGAGCGCCTTGACTTCGGACACGCCCGTCTTGTCGATGCGCGCCAGCACGCGCTCGTATTCCGCGCCGCAGCATTCGGCGATCGCGCGCGCAGTGACTTTTTTGTCCTCGGTCTCGTTGGGACGGACATATACCGTGTAGACCGTGTACGAGCTTGCGAGCGTCACGCCGTTGCGATCGACGATCGCGCCGCGCGGCGCGGACATCGGCAGATCTCGCGTCCATTGATCGAAAGCCTTTGCGCTCAGATCTTCGCCTGTGACGATCTGCAACCAAAAAAGCCGAAAAACAAGCAATAAAAAAAGAAGGACTATGAGCAGCATTGCCGCCGATAGCCTTCTTTTCAGTGTGATGTGGGAAATATTGCGCATGACATCCTCCGTTGACCGAAGGTGTATAGCGCGTGGTATAATCGATGTTGTGGCGTCAGTTTGACGAGCCCGTCAGCCAGTCGCAGAAATCGTCGAACCAATTGGTCGTCGTGTCGTACTCGTAGCCGGTCAGCGTGTCGGTCGTCAAGCTGCCGGTCGTACCGTCGGCATAGACGACGGTCTTTATCAATTCGCTGTCATAGACGACTGCCGGAGTCTCCGCCTCGACCACAGACTCGCCGTTGAACATCACCACGTTGGTGATCACCAGCGACGCGATCAGCCCGACGAGAAGGAAGTACACCGCGATCAAAAACTTGGATCTCGCGTTCTTGATCGTCCTGCGCGATTTGGCTGTGCTCGGCGCCTCTATCGGCGCAAACATGGGCTCTTCGCGGCGCTCGTCTCTGTCGTCGTATTCGTCGCGATAGAACGAATAGTCGCTGCGCTCATAGCGCTCGACGGGCTGCTCTTCTCTGTCGAGATAGCCTTCGTCCTCGCGGCGGTCGCCGCGGCTGTCGGCATAGTAGCCGTCATAACGGCGATCTTCGCGGTAGTCGCTGCGGCGATCGGGAGCATAGCTCGCGCGATAGCCGTAGGCGTAATCATCGCGATAGTCGGGGCCATAGCCGCCTTGGCGCTCGTCGCGATAGTCTTCGCGATAGTCGGGAGCAGACGTTCTGTCAAACAACGAGCAGCCTCTCTCCGCAACGTCGTCGCGGCGATAGTCGGCGCGGTCGTAGGACATACGGTCGCGATAGGACTTGACGAACGCGTCCTCGCGATCTCTGTCGTCATAACCGTAGTCGCGAACGGTCTCCGTGCGCGCCCTGTCCTGCACTCTCTCTTTCTCTCCGAAAATATTCATATTCTCCACTCCCTATTGCGATGACTATATTCTTTCCGCTATCCGCAGCTTTGCGCTCTGCGATCTCGGATTGGCTTGTTTCTCTTGCTCCGAAGCCTCGATGGGTTTCTTGGTCAAGATCTTGATCTCCTGTCTCTTGCCGCAGGTGCAGACGGGCTGCCTCGGCGGACATATGCACTTTGCTTCGAGCTGCTTGAATGCGGTCTTGACCGCCCTGTCTTCCAACGAATGGAAGGATATCACGCAGATCCTGCCGCCCTCTTTGAGCATCATCGCGAGCTTGGTCACGACTTCGGAAAGTCCGTCCAACTCGCCGTTCACTTCTATCCTGATCGCCTGGAATGTGCGCTTGCAGGTGTTTGCCCTGCTGTGCCTCTCCCTCGCCGGATAGCACCTCTCGACGATCTCGGCAAGCTGC
This sequence comes from uncultured Christensenellaceae bacterium, assembly GCA_944381315.1. Classification (GTDB taxonomy): domain Bacteria; phylum Bacillota; class Clostridia; order Christensenellales; family UBA3700; genus Ornithoclostridium. The sequence continues at coordinate 12,387 of CALWKR010000048.1, read as the reverse complement.
CCCGTCGTCGAGATCGTCGTGTGCTGTCTGACCGACGCGATCTCCCTCGCTATGCGGCGCGCATATCTGTCCTCGCCATATTGGTAGATGATGTCGGCGAGCCGCATTTCCGAATATTCGTTGACCACGTTGAACGCGGTCAAGAATTGTTCCTTGTCCATCCTCATGTCGAGAGGCGCTTCCGCATTGTACGAAAAACCTCTCTCCGCGCTGTCGAGCTGATAGGACGACACTCCCAAGTCCATCAACACTCCGTCGAGCTTGTCCGCACCGAGCTGTTCCAGCCTTGCGGGAGCGTTCTTGAAGTCTTCGCGGAGAAATGTCGTCAGTCCCGAGAAGCGCTCCAGCCTCTTGCTCGCAAACGCGATCGCGTCCGCGTCTTTGTCAAAGGCTATCAGTCTGCCGCCGTTGCCGAGCCGCGACGCTATCGCCTCGCTGTGCCCTCCTCCGCCGAGCGTGCAGTCGACGTATGTGCCGCCGCTCTTGATCGCAAGCCCGTCGATGCATTCGTCGAGCATTACGGGGATGTGCGAGAACTCAGTCATTGTCCGAATGCTCGTTGAGGAATTTGTCGAGCAGTGCCAAAGAATCTTTGTAGTCGTCGCCGGGCTGCTCGAACTCCTTGACGAAGGTGTCCTTGTCCCAGATCTGCAGCTTGTCGCAAAGACCGACGAAGCGCACCTCTTTGCCGAGGTTGATCGCACTCTTGAATGTGCTCGGGATCGTGAACCTGCCCTGCGCGTCCTCCTTTATCGCGACGGTCGTCGCCGAGAAAAGCGTGAACGCCCTGCTCAGCTCGCCTCCGCCCAGCGTGGAAGCCTTGCCCATCAAAGCGTAAACTCTGTTGACGGTCTTGTCGGTCAAGATCTCTATGCAGCCGTCGCTGAGGTGCATATAGATGGTTTCGCAGTCGTTGAAAAAGGGTCTGTATTTGCCGGGTATGCGCAACCTGCCCTTTGCGTCGACTTGAAGATCGACCGTGCCGCCGAGATACACTTTGCATTCCTCCTCTTGGTTTTGTACTTTAATTCTAACGTACGCACAGGGACGTGTCAACCACTAATCTCCATTTTTTTCCACTAAGAAATGAATACTTGTTCACTTTTGCGAATTTCGCCGCATTTGAGGCGAACTTTTGAGCACATATTTTGCGCGCGTTTTAATTATTTTACATTGAAAATAATAAAAATTAACGAATTTTCGGCATTGTGGATAAAGTGGAAAAAATTGTGGATAAAAATCCCAATCATTCGTCGAACTAAGCGCAAACGGCGTGCATATATGCGTCTCTCGGCTCCCCTATGACGCGTTGACGGGGTGGAAAGTATTCCCTCTCTCGCCCGGTGCTTCCCTATGCGTCCCAAAAAATGAGGCGCTCTCGTTTGCAGACGGAACGGCGATGCGGCGGCAAGCACGATATATGCAAACTTCCGCGCCGTAACTTCGCCGATCTCGCTTTGGGACGGCGTTCCCGATCCGAGCGAGCGGCGTAGAAAATATGGGAGCGGAAAGACTTCCCCCTCTCGCCCGATGTTTCCCTGTCTTTCCAAAAGCCGCAATGCTGTTCGGCATATCCAAACAACACAGCGACTAAGCGCTAGCGCGGTACGGCAACAAGCCCTGTTTCGAGCTTAGTCCTTGACAGGGACAGCGCTCCCCTCGTCGTCTCTGCCGTCGCAAATGTTGAAGCGGAAAGCATTCCCTCTCTCCTCGCTCTTGCCCCGTTCATCCCTTATCCGAGCGGCGCTCTCGTTTGCAGACGGAACGGCGATGCGGCGGCAAGCACGATATATGCAAACTTCCGCGCCGTAAAAGCATATATTTCTTGGGAAAAGCTATTAACTTTAAGTCCGCAACGCGCCGCAAACAGCGCGTCGGCAACTTTAATAAAGCTCCTATGTCAAGCATCTGTGACAGACTTTTTGCGCGAAGCGTCAAATCGCCGTATCGGCTGCGCCTTGAAAAATGTGGCATGTCAAGCATCTGTGACAGACATTTTGCAAAAAATAAAGACATTGCGTACCGTCAAGCATAACTGTGCGCTTGCGAAAAAACTTTTTACTTTTCAAATATCCGTGTTGCCGTCAAACATCTATGACGGACTTTTTGCAAAAAAAAATGCCGTTGTCGAACATGATCGACGAGCTTTGCAAGCAAAGACATTTTACTTTTTGAAAATCTTCGAACTGTGTCAAGTATCTATGACGGACTTTTTGCGCGAAGCGTCAAATCGCCGTATCGGAATGCGGCTTGAAAAATGTGGCGCGTCAAGTTTCTGTGACAGACATTTTGCAAAAAAATAAAGACATCGCGTACCGTCAAGCATAATCTGCGCGCTTGAAAGCAAGGACATTTTCGTTTTCAAAATCTCCGCACTGTGTCAAGCTTCTATGACAGACTTTTTTCAAAAAATAAAGACGTTGCGCTTGTCAAACTTAACCGGAACGCTTTGAAACGACAGCCGAAAATTGCCGAAACAAGCAAAATGAAAAGATCAGACAGGCTTTGTCAAAACAGTCGATCTGTCGGCGCTGTCGCGCTTTGCGTCAATCTGCGACGTCGGCGATATGAACGAGAGAATTGCCGACAAGATCGCAAGAAGTCAAATAATATTTTAGACCATTTTTGTCGACGACGCGCTTTGCTCGCACGTCCTTGCCGTGCAGATGTCCGTAGACGACTGCGTCGGGAGCATAGCTCGCGATCAGGTCGCAATAGCGATTGTCCGCAAAAGTCGCGTCAAAAGGCGGATAGTGCGTCATTACGACGACTGTGTCGTCCTCGGCGCGCATTTGTTTCATCGCGTCAAGGCTCATTTGCAAGCGCATATACTCTCTGTCGGCGATCTTGACGTCCTCGTCGCTGCCGCCCGAAAGCGTCCAAAGCCTGCTGCCGCAAACCAACAGCTTGCCCGCTCTTTGGCAATCGTTCTGCACCGCATACATCTTGGGAGGCAGAGCCGCCCTGACCTTGCCGATCGCGCTCCACCAATAGTCGTGATTGCCGCGCAAGATGAACTTGTGTCCGGGCAAAGCGCCGACGTCCTCAATGTCGGGGACAGCCTGTTCGAGCGTCATTGCCCACGACAGATCGCCCGCCAGAATGACGACGTCGCCGTCGCCGACTTTGGCGAGCCAATCGCTCTTTATCTTCTCCCAATGCCCTTCCCAGCCGGGACCGAAGATGTTCATCGGCTTGGAGCAGGTGCTGTCGAGATGCAGATCGCTGATCGCAAAAACTTTCATATCCCTATTATATCTTATCCATGCGATCAATGCAACCGATGCGCGGAGCTGACACCGTTTCTTCAAACAATGCATAGACTGACTCTGCGGAGACAATGCTTGACCGATGATGATATATCTTTTTGTTTGCCGAACCCAAATCGATCAATTTTTGCACAATTGTTGAATAGTGAACAGATTGCGCTATTATCGTTCATTATCTGCCATAATATTTCTATTTTTTGAGCTATTTTATAAGACTTTGGCGGCAAAGTGTCACAGATTCGGGCTTTTGCATATTATTGGATAGCGATTGCGGCGTGCAAAAAATCGCACGTCGCCCATCAAGGAGGATACATATATGTCATTTTCTAACAACTGCAAATCAGACAAGATCCCGGGCGCCATCAGGGGCAACGCGACCTCGGGACTTTGCGAGAAGGTTTGCATCCAGGTCGAGAAAGTGTTCGACGCCTGCATGAGACAGGAGAACCTCACCGACCTCTCCCTGACGATGACGGACGTCACGCCGGGACTCACCGAACCCTATCGCTTTGTCAGCGCGAGATCTTCGTCCACTCAGGCGACGGTCTCCGATCTCGTCGTCACAGAACTGCCGGACGCGCCCTGCTATGCACGCGTTTCGTGCACTCTCACGGTGCCCGTCCAAGTCAACTTCGTCGACGCATACGGAGTCCAAGGCAGCGGCAGCGCGTCGATCACGCTGACGCGCGACGTCATAATGCACGTCTCGGCTCCGTCCGTCATCCCCTATTCTATCCAATGCACCGCGGGCGTGGTCTCGCCGCGCGGAGTATATACGTCCGGCAACACCTTCTCGGTGACTGCGTGCGTGACGACGATCCTCAAAGTCACGATGCCGGTCGAACTGTTGGTGCCCAGCTACGGCTATTGCTACATTCCGCCCTGCCACGACTTTACCGAGCAGGTCTGCGGCGGAGTTTCGGACTTGCCGCTCTATCCGCAGGAAGACGGCATAGAGCCGCGCTGCCCCAACCAGCCGAGAGGCTGAACTTTGCGGAGACGCCGCCCCGCGTCTCCGCGCTTTTGCGCATTGAAGCGATAGCTGTTCACAAGTCGGCGTCGATATTTTCACCGAAATTCTTTGCGGTACGCAAAGAGTGATGTCGCTCATTTTTCGACTTTTGCGAAGCGCGGAATCTTTGATTGGGCAAAATCTTTGCGGCACACACAGACAATGCCGCTCTTTTTGCGTTTTGCGACGACGACGTTGCGCTTGCAAGGCCTGTTTTGAAGATCTTGTCTCGCTGTTTTGAAACGACTTTCCCTACTTTCTGCGCGCAACGAGTTTTGCAAAAGTAAATTTTGCAGCGCACGATACCGATCATTCGCAATGAAGGAATTATGTCAAAGCCCGACAACGGCAACGATCAGCGTTTGCGCGCAAAAATGCCGCATATGCGATGCCTTTTCGCTCCGTCAACATTCGTTCGCAATACGATCGCAGGCGCATATGCGAGCTTGTCTGACGCTTTCATATTTTTCATGTTCGATCGCCGCGCTCTTGCGCGGAAGCTGCGCGCGTTCTGCCTCGATATACCCTCGTCAATTCGATCGTCCCCTTGCCGTCCTTGGGCTTGAATTCCGTACAATTGAGATAGGACAGCCCTCCCGACGCGATGTGATCGCCGTCGCCCTCGGCATAGCGTATCCGATAGGTCGTGCCGCGAATGGTGTATTCGACGACAAGCTTGGACGGATCCGCGACTTTGGGGCAGCCGATGTCGATCAAGCCGTTTTTCTCCGTGATCCCGAGCACGCATTCTTTGAACAGCTTGAAATACCAAGCCGCGCTGCCCGTATACCACGACCATCCGCATTCGCCGAGCCTGTCGGGCGCGGAATAGACGTCGCCGCACAGCACATACGGCTCGCCCTTGCGCATCGCACCGTATTTGAGCGCGGACACGACGGGATCGAGATCGCCGACAACGCTCATCGCCTCGACGTCGCGCCCTGCCTTGAACAGCGCGAGCGCATACCAAACGGCGGCGTGCGTGTATTGGGCGCCGTTCTCGCGCACTCCGCGCGGATAGGCTGAGATATAGCCGACATAGCGGCTCTTGTCGAACGGCGGATCCAGCAATTTGACTATTCCTGCGCGCTTGTCGCGCAATTTTGATGCCGAATCCAAAGCCTTGTCGATGACGCCGCGATCGGCGACGTCGGCTATCGCCGCCCATGCCTGACAGATGAGATCGAGCTCGCCGGCTCCGCCGTCGCGCCCCAGCCATTCGCCGTCGTCGGTGCAGGCGCGCGCGAATTTGCCGTCTTTGAAAGTGCTTTCCGCCGCCTTGGCAAGTCGCTGAGCTTCTCGCAGATAGGACTGCCCTTTGTCGTATCCGACCGCCGCCGCATAGTCGCGCAGCACGCGCACCGCGAACATCGTCAGCCATACGCTCTCGCCTTCGCCCCTGTCGCCGACGGCGTTGAGAGCGTCGTTCCAATCTCCGCTCCCGATCTTCAACAGTCCGTGTCTCCCCGTTTTCAGCGCGTTTGCGATCGCCCTGTCGCAGTGCTCTTCGACGGTGCCGCTCGACGCAGCGTGCGGAGTTTCGTATCTCGCTTCCGCTATCCCGTCGAGAGGCGGCGAACTCAAAAACGGCGCCCTCTCTTTGAGTATTCCGCTATCGCCGGTCTCGGCTATCCATGCGGCGGCGAACATCGGCAAAAACAGCTTGTCGTCCGAGATCTTTGTCCTCACTCCCGTGCACGGCTCGTGCCACCAATGCATCACGTCGCCCTCTTCGTATTGGTGCGCGCACGCATTGAGGAATATGCGCCTGGCTTCGCCGCGATCGATCGAGATCAGCGCGAGCGCGTCTTGGAGCATGTCGCGGAAGCCCGTCGCGCCGCCTGCCTGATAGTAACCGCAGCGCCCGAATATCCGCGACGATACTATCTGCGGACACAGCCACTTGTTGAAGTATATCTCGGCGCTCTTGCCGAGCCCGCTCACTTTGATCGGCGACAGCTCGCGATAGAATTTTTCGGTCGCGGCTATGCCGTCGTCGACATCGCCGAGCGTCAGCGCGCGCAAGCCCTGTTCGTCCTCCGACAGTACGATCGCGAGCTCGCACTCCTCCGCGCCGCATTCGCATTCAAAACCGACCAACGGTCTGTCCGACTTCGCTCCGTCGCGGACGGGCTCTTTGGACAGGCGCGCTCTGAGCCGCGCGGCGTCGGTGACGCACTTTGATCGTGCGCCGATACAGCGCGCATAGAGCTTGGCGCCGCTTCGGCAATTGACAGCCTCGATGACGCCGTCTCTCTCCGTCGCCGCGCAGAACGCGGAGCCGTCGTACACGTCGAGCGACGGCACGAAGCCGTAGAACAGCCGCGCCGTCTTTGGCTCTGCGGAGCGCAGTCGCACGCGTATCGCAGAATACGCGCCGTCGCCGAACACGCTCGTCAGCACGTCCGTGTCCACTCCGTCCACGTTCGACAAAAATCGCGTCGCGCCGGGCGAATGAATGACTTTTCCGCCGTCCGTCAGAGCGTTGAGTCTGACGCAGCCGCCGTCCACAGCGATATACAGCTCTTCGAACGGCGAGTCTTGGACAGAGTCGTTGCGCCACACCGCCGACTTGCGGAAGTAGGAGTTGCCGAACCAGCGGAAACCGCCGCCGTTCTCCGTGACGACGATGCCGCCTTTGCGTAGCGATATGACGTTGGAATACGGCTTGGGCGGACGGCGCGCGACTACATAGTTTCCGTCGCAGTCAAAGCCGCCGCAGCCGCATTCGAGATCGACGCGCGCGTCCCTGCGCCCCATGCGCACATTGCCTATGACGGCTATCCCTCCCGACGAAGGCGGCGTGGACAAGTCGCCGGCAACGCAAAATGCATCGCGGACGAGCTTTGCCGCCAACGCGTCGTCGTTGCGCACGTCGACGAGCCGCACGAACGCGAGCCTGTCCAAGTCGGAGACGCCGCTCTCGGCGATCAGCTTGCGCCTGACGGTCGCGCCGTATATGTCCTCTTCGCGATAGAGAACGATCAGCAAAAAGTCGAGACGCGCGACGGCGCACGCGACGCACGCCTTTGTCCACATCGAAAAATCGGCTACTTCGCCGTACTTGATCACGACTGTCTTTTTGCGCTGTTCGGTCGCCGCGGCGCGCTCGTTCGAGCACATACGCGAAGCGACAGCCGCCGCAGGCATCGGCGCATAGGCTATCTTTGCGGCGAGCTTGAACGCGAGTTTCGCTCCCCTCTCGCCCTCGAAGTATTTGCCGATGACGCCGCCGTCCGCCGCCGTACGCACGAAGTCGGAAAAGTCGGAGCGGCAGATCGCGGCGACGCCGTTCTCTATCCCCTCGCGAGTCTGTGAAAAGGAGCGGAACAGCGCTATCTCCGCAGTCTGTCTCGGCGCGACGGAGACTTTGCACGAAAAGCCGAAGCACGGCGACATCGTTCTGCCGACGACCGCCGCGTCGGGAGCGGAATATCTGCCGTCGGCTAATGCGCAAAAGTGCGCGTTGTCGCAATCGGGGACGATCTCAAAGTCGCCGAGCACGGTCAGCGCGGCGAACATCCCTCCCGTCCGCTCTCGCGAGACGCGCTCGGCAAAGATCGTGCGGCTGTCCCTGCTCCACGAAGTCTCGACGAACATATCGTTGAAGCTCGGATGTGCGAAGTAGTCGGCAAGCGGCATCAGCGCAAGGCGCTCGTGATAGACGAACGTATATTCGCGCACGCTGTCCGAGTCGTTGCGGACGGCATAGCGGCGCAGTTCTCCGCGCGTGCCCGTCGGAACGGTCACGGTCAAAGCGCAGTCGCCCGACTCAAAGCGCGCTCCGCTCTCCGAAAAGAAAGCTCTCGCCCCCGAGTCGCGGCGCAGCGGCGCAAACGTGGGCGAGATCGCGCCGTCCGCGCTCAAAAACAGTCCGAAAGCGCCGTCGTCCGCGCAGGCGTCGCCGCGGAACACGCCTATCGACGCATTGCCGAAGTGCGAGTTGCCGCAGCCGCATTCGTCGATGATGCAGCTGTACTCGCCGCCGCTCGCAAGGCAAACGGTCGCGTCCTCGGACGGCTCGGCGGCAACGGAATAGCGCGCCGCCGATTTGCAGCCTCTGAACGGCTGCTTAGCCCTCGCGACGGCTCTCTCGGTCTGCGGAGGCTCGTCGATCAGGCACTTTGCTCCGCGGACTGCGTCGTCGCGCAAAAAGAGCGAGCGCAGCGAGGACGGCGCAAGCAGTTCCGTCATCGCGGCGAGCAGCATTCCCTGGTGGTGCGTCATATACGAATATACGATGTTTTCTCCGCACGAAAAGTCTATCGCCTCATAAAATCCGTAGGTGCCGAACACTCCCGTCTCGCGCAGCCGCGACAGATCGCGGAGCGCCGCTTCGGGAGCGAAAAGCGCCGCAAGCGCGCTTGCATACGGCGCGATCACGCATCTCTTCTCGTCCGACGAGAGCGCGAGCAAGTCTATCCCGTGCGCGCGGTATTGATAGTTGCCGTCCGCGTCGAACGCGTGATAGCCGCTCTCGCTTATCCCCCAAAAGCCGCGGCACCTGCGCAGCCGCATTTTCAGAACGGCGCGCTTTGCCGAGCGATACAGCTCGGAGTGCGGCGAGAGATCGAAGAACAGTTCGGGCATGAGATATTCGAACGCGCTCCCCGACCACGACGCGAGCGTCGGCAACACGCCGCCGAGACGAGCGCGTCCCAGCGCCTTCCATGCGCCGTCGTCGCCGAGCGACGCACAGCCGAGATAGACGGCGAGCCGCGCTTCGGACGCGAGTAGATCGTAATGCCCGTCAAAGACGCCGCCGTCGACGTCGTAGCCGCGCGCGAACAGTCCCCTTTGAGGATCGAAAAAGAATGAATAGTCTATCCTCGAGTCCATGCCGTCGGCGAGATTTTCGCCGTTGCAGCATCCTATCTCGCGGCAATAGGCGCGCACGACTTTGAGACAGGCGGCGAAGTTGCCGCTGTCGACAAAGGAGATATAGCGCGGAGCCGTCACCGAGCCGTCGCGGCGATACCAATTGTACAGATGTCCGCGCACCGTCGGAAGCTTTGCGCACAGCGTCAGCTTGCGCACGAGCGACTTAGCCGCGTCGGGCGCCGACAATATCCCGAGTTTTGCGGCGCATACGTCGGCGAGCATCCAAAAGCCGAGATCGGTCGGAGATACGGTCGCGCTCTCGCCGTTGGGCGGATACGCCTGCAAATTGTCGCAAGCAAGCCTGTCCGCGCCGACGGCGGCGAAATAGGCATAGGCACGCTCGGCGACTTGCTCGGCGAAGGCTCTGCCCTTTGCCGACAACGCGCGCGGTTTGCGAACGGGAGCATAGGCTTGCGAAAAGATCGCCGCGCTCGCGGCGACGCACGCGACCGCCCACATCGAGAACGCAAAATTGCGCCAAAACGCTGCCGCAAACACAGTGATCAACGCTATCCCCGGCAGCACCCATCGCGCAAACTTTGCCGCGCTCTCTCGCCCCGACGATGCGAACGTGCGCCACTCCGTCAGCTTGGGAGAGCCGATCGCCGCATATGCCGCGCAGCGCAGCAGCAACAGCGCGTTCTGCGCCGCATACACGGGAAGAAGCGCAAAGTCGCGCACGGCTCCGACAAGCGTGCGCGCTCCGCTCGCGGCGACAACGGAAGCGCGGCTGTCCGATCTGAGCGTTGTCGCCAAAGCACGGGCGATCGGCACGGCAAAGCAGGCGATCGCCGCCGCGACGGCGATGTAGACGCTGCCGCTTGCGAAAAATGCGGCGACAAGCGCAAATGCGGCTATCGGCGACGTTATGCCGAACGCGTTGGCGAGGATGAGCCGACGATAGACGGCGGACACGTCCTTGCGCGCGATCAGCGGCAGCAACAGCAGATCTCCCCTCTTCCACCGCTCCGAGCGCGCGAAGTCCGCGGACGGACACTCGGGCGCAAGCTCCGAAACGAGCACGTCCGCTCCGCCCGTCACGGTCACCGCTCCTTCGGCTATGTCGTGACTGAGCAGACGGCGCGGCAGCGACGCGGTCTTTCGGGCAAACGCTCCGACGCGGTATATCCCCTTGCCGCAAAACACGGCTCTGCCGCACAGATCGTAGATCAGATCGGAGCGGCGCGCATAGCCGACGGGCGCGCCCGAGCGCGAGAGCGCGTACATCGTCTCCGCTCTGCCCGAGTCGGAATAGGCGCCGAATGCGAGCATGTCGTACTTCTCCGCGAGCGGATGCCTGATCGAGTTTATCGCCGCGAGCACCGCGCCGGGAGCGAGAGTGTTGTCCTCGTCGATGACGATGACGAAATTCGCGTGAAGCTGCGAGAATACGCAAAAGTCGTTGCCCTCTCCGAGCAAAAACGCGTTGAATGCGGCGATCGCGCCGCGCTTGCGCCCCTCTGCGCGCCATTTGCCTCTCTCTTTTTTGCGCCTGCGGACAAAGATCTCGACGTCTTGTCGCGCGTATTTTTTGAGCGCGTCGACGAGCTCGCGGTCGCTTTCGCACTCGGCGGAATCCGCGGCGGCGAAGTCGCAGAGCAGACAATAGCTCACGTTTTCGCGCACATTGACCGCCGCGATCGCGGACAGTCTGTCGCAGACGTCTTTCGCCTCTTCCTTGCTCGTGACGAGCACCGGCATGACGACGGCGGTCGCCGCGTCCTCGGGCACGCTCTTGTCGCAGAGTTTGGGGCTCGGGCGCGCAGACGCGACAGCGGCGGCGACGGTGTCGACGGCATAGGTCGCAAGCGGGAAAAACGCGGAACAACAGCACAGAGCGATCGCCGCTCCGACTGCGAACGAGGGCGCAAAGACTGCCGCCGCAACGGACAGCGCCGCATCGAGCAGCACAGTCGAAGCGATGTAGAGAGCGATGACGACATCGGAGCGTTTGCCGCGCGGAGGCGCGCCGCCCCTCAGCTTGGCTTTGACATAGCGCGGATCGTCGAACAGATAGCTCCCGAAGTGAGCGCCCCTCTCGCGTGCGAGAGCGACGGCGGCGCCTGCGACGGCGCGTTCGGACGCGGAATACGCTTTGGCGAGCTTGGCTATCCGCGCAAAATACGCGAGCCGCGATCTGACGTCGGTGCGGACGAACGCGTCGTCGCGCTCCAAGATCTCGCGGCACGGACATATCGACGCGAGAAATTCGTCCGAAAAGACGGAGCGCAGGTCGTCGAGCGCGCTCGCGCATGCCGCAAGCCGTACGCACAGCCGCGAAGTCAAAGCGAGAAAGGACAGCCGCACGCTCGCCTCGTCGACGCGCGCGTCGGGCGCGAGGTAGCGCGAGTCGGCGTGCTTTCCGCCCGATATGAAGAAGTAGACATAGCCGTCGCGGCGCGATCTGCGCCTGTCGGGCTGTACGTCGCGAGCCGCCGCGCTGCGCGCGGAATCGAGCTTGATCAAACTGCGCGCGACGTCGCCGAGAGCCGTCGCCGCCGCCGCTTCGAATGCAAGCGGCAGCGCCGCTATCTCCGCGAAAGTGAGCGGCGTATAGCGCATGAACTCCGTGAGGATGTCGCGGACGCGCTCCGCGTCGCCCAAGCCCCCTTCCGACTCCGTTATCGCGCGCGCAAGCACCAACACTCTCGCCTCTCCGCCGACGTGCGGCAGCGACGCGAGCGATCGATAGCCTCCCCTCGACGTCTTGGCGACGAGCCTGTGGCAGTCGGCGGCGAAGTCGCGCTCGCACTTTTCGAGAGCCGTGCCCATGGAGTCGGCGGAGACTATGCGCCGATATGCCCTCTCGGCGCAAAAGCGTTCGTATCTCAGCGACGGCGCGCGTCCTACCGCCGTCGTATCGGACAGCGAAAGCGCAAGCGATCTTATCCTCTCGGACGTGAGCTTGCCCCACTCCGCGCGCACTCCTCGGCGCGCAGGCGAAGTGAGCACGAGCGCCGCAAGCGCGACGAATATCAAAACCAGCAAAGCCAAAACTGCATAGATCAACATAATCATCTCCGCGCATATGCGCTTTGGCGATTATTGCCCAAAAAGTGCGCAAAAAAACGAGCCCCTTGCGGAGCTCGCGGCTTGAAGTCAATTCTTGTCCGAATAGCTGCCGTCTCCGACGGGCTCGGCGACGTGTTGCGGCCGATTGTTGTTTTGATACGCCCCTGCGTCCTCGATCACGAAGACTCCGGCGCCGCCGTCATGATCAAACGC
>CALWKR010000047.1 GCA_944381315.1 uncultured Christensenellaceae bacterium | reverse complement strand
CAAACTACCGCGAAGGTCTGTCTGTTCTCGAATACTTCATCTCGTCGCACGGCGGACGTAAAGATCTCGCGGACACCGCGCACAAAACGGCGGACTCCGGCTATCTCACCCGTCGTCTCGTCGACGTCTCGCAGGACATCATCGTCAACGAGCAGGACTGCGGCGACACCAAAGGAATGGAAGTCTCGGCGATCGAGGGGCTTGAACCGCTCAGCGACCGCATCGACGGCAGATATTGCATGGACGACATCAAGGATCCCGCCACCGGAGAGATAATCTGCAAGGCGGACACCTTGATCGACACCGACACCGCCAAGAAGATAGACAAGGCGGGAGTCAAGTCGGTGCGCATCCGCAGCATCCTCTCTTGCCAGACCAAGCACGGCGTTTGCGCCAAGTGCTACGGCAAGAACATGGCGTCGGGCAACCCCGTCAAACTCGGCGAGGCGGTCGGCATAATCGCCGCTCAGTCCATCGGCGAGCCGGGCACGCAGCTGACGATGAGAACGTTCCACACCGGCGGCGTCGCCGTCAGCGAGGACATCACCCAAGGTCTGCCGCGCGTCGAAGAGTTGTTCGAAGCGCGCAAGCCCAAGGGACAGGCGATCATCTCCGAGATAGCCGGCGAAGTCGCGATCTCGGACGACAAGCGCATCGTCATCGTCACTCCCAAGGAGGGCGATCCGATCGAATACAAGATCAACTTTGGCCAAAAGCTCGTCGTGCAGTCGGGCGACGTGATCGAAGCGGGCCATCCGCTGACCCAAGGCTCCATCTATCCTCAGGACATCCTCAGGACCAAGGGCATCAAGGGCGCGCAGGAATACCTCATCAAAGAGGTGCAGTCCGCATACCGCAGCTCCGGCGTCGAGATCAACGACAAGCACACCGAAGTCATCGTCAGACAGATGTTCCGCAAGGTCAAGATCGAGAAGCAGGGCACGACCAATATGCTGCCCGGCGAGTTCGTCGACATCTTCACCTATGAGGACGAGAACAGACGCGCTCTCGAAGAGGGAGGCGAGCCGGCTACCGCCAAGCGCACGTTGCTCGGCATCACCAAGGCGGCTCTCGCTACGGAGTCCTTCCTGTCGGCGGCGTCCTTCCAGGAGACTGCGAGAGTGCTCACCGAGGCGGCGGTCAAGAACAAGGTCGACCACCTGCGCGGCCTCAAAGAGAACGTCATTCTCGGCAAGCTGATCCCGGCAGGCACGGGCATGAAGCTCTATCGCAACATCGTGGCGGTCCCGGCAAGCTCGGCAGACAGTCACATCGTCGAGGACGATATTTCGTCCAAGTTCGCGGCAGAAGAGGACATCTTCGACGACGAGCAATGAGATCGTGCGCGCCGCGCACACACGCGGCGCGCGAAACAACTTAATATCACCATTCTATAAAGAGTGCGGGAGAGACGGACTCGATGATCGCACAGCAACCTTCGGCATACGAAAGGTGCTAATTTCCGCAAGACGGCTTGAAATATAGAATTGCATTTCGCGGCGTCTTGACGCCGCGATATTTTTTGGAGAGAGATGAAGAGACGTTTATTCACAAGTGAGAGCGTGACCGAGGGACATCCCGACAAGGTCTGCGACAAGATCTCGGACAGCATCCTCGACGCATTGGTCGCCGAGGACGCATTCAGCCGCGTCGCGCTCGAGACGTGCTGCAACACAGGCTTCGCCCTGCTTTCGGGCGAGATCACGACGACCGCCAAAGTCGACTTCGAGGCGATCCTGCGCAAGACGGTGCTGGACATCGGCTACGACGACGAGAGCAAGGGCTTTGACGGCAAGAGCTGCGCGGTCGAGATCAGAGTGGACGAGCAGTCGCCCGACATAGCGCGCGGAGTCGACCGCAGCTTGGAGAACAGAGGCGGAGACCTCGATCCCTACGACCTTACGGGAGCAGGGGATCAGGGCATGGTGTTCGGCTATGCCTGCAACCAAACTCCTCAGCTCATGCCTGCGCCGATCTCATATGCACACGCGCTCACCGCGCGTCTTGCACAAGTGCGCAAGAGCGGCGAGCTCGACTACCTTCGCCCCGACGGCAAGGCGCAAGTCACCGTCGCCTATGAGGACGGCAAGCCCGTCGGCATAGACACCGTCGTCGTGTCCGCTCAGCACAGCGAGGACGTGGACACGGCGAGATTGCGCCGCGACATAGAGGAGTGCGTCATACGCGCCGCTCTCCCGAGCGAGATGTTGAGGGACGCGCGCTTTTTGATCAATCCCACGGGCAGATTCGTCGTCGGCGGACCGCACGGAGACTGCGGACTGACCGGGCGCAAGATCATCGTCGATACCTACGGCGGCTATTGTCCGCACGGCGGCGGCGCGTTCTCGGGCAAAGACGGCACCAAGGTCGATCGCAGCGCGTGCTATATGGCGCGCTATGCGTGCAAGAACGTCGTCGCGGCAGGGCTTGCCGACGAGTGCAGACTCGACGTCGCCTATGCGATCGGAGTCGCGCGTCCCGTGCAGATCCAGGTCGAGACCTTCGGCACCAACAAGATAGACGAGGACGAGATCGCGGCGCTGATCGCCAAGCATTTTGACTTCCGTCCGCTCGCGATCATAGAGAAGCTGGGGCTGCGCGCGCCGATATTTGCCGCTACGACCAATTATGGGCACTTCGGCAGAGAGGACCGCGGCTTCCGCTGGGAGCAGACCGACGTCGCCGACATATTGCGCGACGAGGCGAAGAGGGCGCGGCGCGCAAACTAAGGCTTGCAAAATGCGCGCGCGTGTTGTACAATGGAAAAGGAGAAAGAAATGGCAGAGCAATGCGATCACGATTGCGCATCCTGCGGACAGGACTGCGCGTCAAGGACTGTTCCCCCCAAGGCGGAACACGGCAAGATCAAAAAAGTCATCGGCGTAGTCAGCGGCAAGGGCGGCGTAGGCAAGACGTCCGTCGCGGCGATGCTCGCGGCGGCAGCCGCAAGGCGCGGAGCCAAGACCGCGGTGCTTGACGCAGACGTCACAGGCCCGTCGATACCTGCGATGTTCGGCGTGCACTCGGCGGCGCTCACGGACGGCAAGAAGATATTGCCGGCTGTCACGGACGGCGGCGTAAAGCTGATCTCGGTCAATATGATGCTTCACGACGAGGACGCACCCGTGCTTTGGCGCGGCCCCGTGATCTCGGGACTTGTCAAACAGTTTTGGGACGAAGTGGAGTGGGGCGACATAGACTTGATGTTCGTGGATATGCCTCCGGGGACGGGCGACGTCGCGCTGACCGTCTTCCAGAGCCTGCCCGTGGACGGCATAGTAGTCGTCACTTCGCCGCAGCAACTCGTGTCGATGATCGTCGGCAAGGCGGTCAATATGGCGAAGATGATGCATGTGCCCATCGTCGGCATCGTAGAGAATTACAGCTGGTATGACTGTCCCGACTGCGGCAGCAGGCACTACATCTTCGGGCAGGGCAAGCCGCACGAAGTCGCCGCCAAGTATTCGCTCGCGGTGCTGGCGCAGCTGCCGTTCCGGCCCGAGTACGCGCAGATGGCGGACAGGGGCGAGATCGAGAAGATCGAGAGCAAAGAGCTCGACGCGGCGCTCGACGTCATCGAGGCTTTTGAAGTGCAAAAAACCGCCAACGCGGATTAAGGAGATATTATGAAGAAAAAAGGCTTTGTCGCCGTAGCGGCGATCGTGGTAGTCTGTCTGAGCATGACCTGCTTCTTTGCCGGCTGCTCGGAAGAGGAGTACAACTATTATGAGACCCCGACCAAGACCTACGCCGCAGGCGAAGAGTTCACCAAGGGATGGGCCAACGACAACAACGGCTACGACAAGGACGGCGCCGAGGTCGAGAGATTGATCTCCGTCACTCCGTCCGAGCGTCAGCTCGACTTCATGGAGTTTGAATACTACAACTTCATCCACTTCGGCATGAACACGATGACCGGTTCCGAGTGGGGCAGCGGCGACGAGGATCCGTCCGAGTTCAATCCCGAGTCCCTCGACACCGACCAGTGGTGCCGCATCCTCAAAGCGTCGGGCAGCAAGGGCATCATCATCACTGCCAAGCACCACGACGGCTTCTGCCTGTGGCCGAGCGCTCATACCGATCACGACATCGCGTCCAGCCCCTACAAGGACGGCAAGGGCGATATCCTCAAAGAGCTGTCCGAGAGCTGCGAGGACTTCGGCTTGCAGATGGGCATCTATCTCTCGCCGTGGGACATGCATGAGGAGAGCTATGGCACCGACGCCTACAACGACTTCTATGTCGATCAGCTCACCGAGCTGCTCAACGGCGACTACGGCCCCGACTTCGACGGCGACGGCAGAGGCGAGATCTTCTGCGTCTGGATGGACGGAGCGGGCGAGGATGTCGAGGGCTTTGAGTACGACATGGACAGATGGGAAGAGACCATCCACACCCTCCAACCCAATTGCATCGCCGCCAACATGGGCAGCGAAGTGCGCTGGGTAGGCAATGAGGCAGGCGTCAGCCGTGAGAGCGAATGGAACGTCGTCAGCCGCGGCAATACCGCCAACCCCGATTGGCAGACCAGCGAAGATCAGCAAGAAGAGCTGACCAGCGTCAGCGCCGAGGCGAGCGACCTCGGCAGCCGCGAATTGCTCGAGAAGTACAACGACCTCGTTTGGTATCCTGCCGAAGTCGACGTCAGCATCCGCAAGGGCTGGTTCTGGCACAAGAATCAGGATCCGAAGTCGCTTGAACATCTGCTCAACATCTACTACAAGGCAGTCGGCGGCAACAGCAGCTTGCTGCTCAACATTCCGCCCAACAAGGACGGCTTGATCGACGAGAAGGACGAGCAGAGACTGCGCGAATTCGGCGCGGCGATCGCCGCGAGTCAGGAGTTCGCCATGGGAGTCGAATCCATCTCCGTCGGCAACAACAACGGCGTGACCGAGCTCGACGCCGCGACGACCGCGGCATTGCTTGACGAGAGCACCTATGACGGCTACATGCTCGGCGATGACGAGTACATCATCGAGATCCAGCTCAAGCGCGAATATCAGATCGGCAGGATCGATCTGCGCGAAGATCAGCGTTCTTCGCAAAGAGTAGAGGAGTTCGAAGTATGGGTCCAAGACGCCGCAGGCAAGTGGATCTTGATCGGCGACAGCACGATCATCGGCAACCGCAGGATCTTGTTGTTCGAGAACGCGCCCGTCTCGGATACCGTGCGCATCTCGATCAAGCAATCGAGATCCAACCCGGTGCTCAGAAGCATCTCGCTGTACGCGAAATAATGCGCAAAAATCAACGCGCAAGGCGCAGTCCGAAAGGGCTGCGCCGTTTTTTTGCAAGAAGACCGATGCCGAGATCATACAGACTCTCGACAGGCATGAGCTTGCTTGCGTCGAGCCGATCGCCGTGAGTATATTTTCAGATCGGAGTTTTTTGGACTGCGCAGAAGCGTTACGGCTTCAAAGCAAAGCAACAAAAGAATTTGTGCGCGGCAGAGTAAGGAGAAATTGTCCGCGAAACAGAAAATTTGCGACCTGTATCGAGAAATCAGAACGCAAAGCCGAGCGCGGCGATCGCGAGATAGGCGCAACTCTTGGGCAGCATCAGCGCCCCGAGAGAGGGCTTGCGCTTTGCCGCGACTATGACGGGGATATAGAACGCGAAACTCGCGGCGATCGCGAGAGAGACGCCGAGCGCGAACGGATGCAATGACGACGCCATGCCGTATTCGGTCGCGACGATCGCGCCGAGAGCGATGAAAGGCACGTTGCGCAGCCACGACGCAAACGACGGCTCTGCCGCGTCGAACGAGTGCGGCAAAAAGCACAGCGCTATCCTCACCGCGACGAGCGCAAAGACAGACGTCGCCGAGACGGGATCATAGCCCCATGTCAGCGCCGCCTGCCACCAGATCAGCAGATAGAACACAGTCATCGCGATAGACGCGGCGAGTTTTCCGCGCTTTTCCCACGGCGACGTCACTCCCGTTGCAAAGCGGTATATCCGCGGTATCAGGTGCAGCGAGTCGCCGACAAAGAGCGTCGCGACCGCACAGCCCCATAGTGTGCGACCCGTTGCGAGCAGCGCCGCCGCGAGCGTCAGCGACGCGGTGAGATAGAGCGTGTCAAAGACGCTCTCCGCTATCTGCGGCGCCGAGCGCCGAGTTGAATTTGCAATGTCGGTTCGCATATTGCCTCCGCGCGAAGTATTGACGAGGACGGGGCGCATTATACTCGCATCGCGCTTGCTCCGTGCGCGATTTTGGTATATAATGAAGTTATGGCAAAATTGTTTGCGCAAGACGTGGCGGACAGATTGTCCGAGTTCGACTCCGTCGCCGTCGCCGTCAGCGGCGGCAGGGACAGCGTCGCGCTGTTGCACTATCTCGTCTTTTCGGGCGTCTACAGCGGCAAGATCGTCGCGCTCAACGTCAACCACCGCATTCGCGGCGGCGAGAGCGACGACGACACCGAGTTCGTCCGCTCGCTCGCCGAGAGCTATCGCGTCCCCGTCGTCGTGCACAGCGCGGACGTGCCTGCCTATTGCCGCGAACACGGCTATGGTTTGGAGCAGGGCGCGCGCCTTGTGCGCAGACAGCTCTTTGCCGACATCGTCGCGTCGGGCGAAGTGCAGAGAGTGCTCACCGCGCACCACCTCTCCGACCAGACCGAGAGCGTGCTGATGCACGTCTTCCGCGGCAGCGGCATTGACGGGCTTTGCGGCATGAGAGAGGACGACGGAGTGATCTTTCGTCCGATGCTCGCGACGAGAGTCGACGTCATAGACGACTATGTCGCCGAGCACGGGCTGAGCTATCGCGTCGATTCTTCCAATCGCGACAACGCCTATTCGCGCAACTATCTGCGCAACGTCGTTGTTCCGTCGCTGAAAAAGCTCTATCCGTCGCTGGAACAGAACGTCGCCAGACTGTCTGGCGCGGCTCGCGACGCCGCCGACTTTGTCGCGTCGCAGTGCGTGCCTCCGCGCAGAGAGGGGGACGAAGTCTTCTTGGACGAAGCGGCTTTCGACGCGCCGCCGGCTTGCGTCGCGGCGAGCGTGCTCAAAGCTCTCGAAGCGGCGGGAGCGAGGATAGACGCAGCGCGCGTCCATGTGCTTTCGATCATAGCGCTCAAAGACAAAAATAATGGCGCTCGTGTCAGTTTGCCGCACTTTTTTGTC
The DNA here is from genome assembly GCA_944381315.1 of uncultured Christensenellaceae bacterium. Lineage (GTDB taxonomy): Bacteria > Bacillota > Clostridia > Christensenellales > UBA3700 > Ornithoclostridium. The sequence goes on along the minus strand of CALWKR010000047.1, from coordinate 26,720 downwards.
GCCGAAAAGAGGCGCGGAGCCATCGTCGTCTTCAAGGACAAGGGCGGCAAAGATCTTGCCGAGATCCCCTATGCGAGAGGCGAGTTCTCGGTCGGGAACACGCTTTTCAGAGTCTCTCCCGACGCGCGCGGCCTTATGCTCGACGAGGACAAGATACCGCCGGGCAGCGTATTTCGCACTCGCCGCGAGGGCGACGTATTCAAGAAGTTCAAGGGAGGGACCAAGTCGCTCGGCGACTACCTGACCGACAAGAAGATACCGCTCAGCAAGCGCGACGGGCTCGCGCTGCTCGCGCACGGCAGCGACGTGCTCGCGATCGTCGGGATCGAGATCTCCGACTCCGTCGCCGTGCGAGCCAACTCGAGAGTAGTAAAGATACAAGAGGTGAAGAAATGAAAGTATTGTTCGACCGCAACATCATCGCAGAGCGCGTCCGCAAACTCGGCTCCGAGCTCGCCGACGTCTATCGCGACAAAAAGCCCGTCGTGATCTGCGTGCTCAACGGCGCGGCAGTGTTTTTTGCCGATCTCATCCGCGCGATGGAGATACCTCTCGAAGTCGCCACGATCGCGGCGTCCAGCTACGGCGACGACACCGTGTCGAGCGGAGAGGTCAAGATCACCAAAGATCTCGACGTCGACGTCAAGGGCAGACATCTCTTGATCGTCGAAGACATAATCGACAGCGGCAGGACGATGAAGGCTTTGACCGCGCTGCTCTCCGAGAGAGGCGCCGCGTCCGTTGCCGTCTGCGCGTTTTTGGACAAGCCGTCCAGGCGCGTCAACGACTTCAAGGCAGACTATGTCGGCTATCAAGTTCCCGACCTCTTTGTCGTCGGCTACGGACTCGATTGCGCGGGGATGTACCGCAATCTGCCCGATCTGTGCGTGATCGGCAGCTGAGATGACGGACTTTTCCGCATTTGGCGTACTGCGCCCCATCGCCGACGCGATCGCCCCGACTCCGCTCTATGCGGTCGGAGGCGCGGTACGCGACGCGCTGATGGGCAGACTTGCCGCAAAGCCCGACTTTGACGTCTGCGCGGCATTGACGCCCGAGCAGCTTCGCGAAAAGCTCGCCGAGCACGGCATCGGCGTGGAGTTCCCCCATGGCGGCGTTGCGTCCGCAACGATATCGATCGGGGAGCTGCGCGCGGAGTTCACGTCCTTTCGCCGCGATTTCTATGCGGTCGGGACGGGCAGCCACGCGCCGATAGGTTTCGAGTACGTCGCCACTCCCCAACAAGACGCGCTGCGCAGAGATTTCAGATGCAACGCGATCTACTTCGAGATAGGGCGTTCGGAGCTCGTCGATCCGCTCGACGGCTGCTCCGACATCGCCGCAAAACTGCTGCGCACGACGCGCGACGCGGAGACTGTCATCTCCGAAGATCCTGTCAGGATATTGCGCCTTGCGCGCTTTGCGTCCGCGCTCGGATCGAGTCCCGACGACGCGGCGGCATGCGCGTGCCGCGCGCATATCGACGACATAGACGCGCTCTCGCCCGAGCGCAAGCGCCACGAGTGGGACGGCTTGATGGACGGGCGGTATTTGGCGCACGGACTGCGTATCGCCAAGGAGATAGGCTTGCTATCCAAGCTCTTCCCGGCGCTCGCCGACTGCGAAGGAGTCGCGCAGCCGCCTGCGTTCCACAAATACGACGCGCTGACGCACATGTTCATGACGGCTGAGGCGGCGCCGCGGCATTTGAGGCTCGCCGCGTTGCTGCACGACATAGGCAAGGCGGAGGCGCTGCGACGTGACGGCAATATGCACCTTCACGCGCAGATAGGCGCGGAGCTTGCGCAGGCGGAACTCTCTGCGCTCGGCTATCCCCGCCGAGAGACGGAGCGCGTATGCAGGCTGATCGAGCTGCATATGTTCGACATCAACGCGAACGCGCGCCGCAACACGTTGCGCAAGTTTATCGTCGACAATGCGGAGCTCATCCCCGATCTGTGCGCGCTGATGAGAGCGGACAGTGTGGGGACGGGGATATTCTGCGACAACATTCGCGCAGACAGATTGGAGCGCGAATACAAATTTATGAAAGAAAACCATATACCGTTTTGCGTGCGCGATCTGGCGATCGGCGGCGATCGTCTCGCCGCTCTCGGCTTTGAGGGCAGAGAGATCGCCGACGTCTTGAAGAGGCTGTTCGAAGAATGCCTTTTCGCCGACGCGCCCAATACCGAACAAGCTTTGGAGCGTAGGGCGAAGGTGATCGCAGACAGGCGGCGCAATGCGGAAAAGAGGAGGGAGAAATGACAACAGCCGAGATCATTATCATCGCGCTTGCGGCGGTCGCCGCCGTAGCGGCGATAATTGCCGCGGTGCTGTGCGCAGTCGCGGCAAAGAAGCGCGGCGCGGACGTGGACGCAGACACTTTGAACGGGCTGCGCAAGATGCTCGATGAGAGCGCCGACAAACGCAAGAGCGACATCGAAAACAGCATCAAAAACGTCAAGGAAGTACTCTCGAGCAGCATCGAGACGACGTCCAGGACGACGATGACGGCGGTCAACAGCTTTGTCGACAGCGGCAAGACGACCGTCGGTTCCGTCATCGAAAACAGCAAGGCAGAGATGAAGGAGTTCCGCAACGAGCAATCTCAAAACATAGAGAAGATCAACACAGGGCTCGAAAAAAATATGAAAGAGCTCAAAGACGGAGTGATGCAGTCGCTCAAAGAAGTCAAAGAGGGCATCGCTTCTCAGTATCGCGATACGAGGCAGGAACTCAAGCAAAATCTCGAAGAAATAAAGAAGGAGCAAAAGCAGAATCTCGACGAGGTGAGGAAGGACAACCACGACCAGCTCGAGAAGATGCGCGAGACCGTGGACGAGAAGCTGTCCAAGACGCTCGAAGAGAGGCTCAACAACTCGTTCGATCTTGTGAAGAAAGAGCTGAATATCGTCAACGAGAATCTCGCGCAGATGCAGAAGCTGGGCGAAAACGTCAAGGACATCAACAAGGTGTTCCAAGGAGTCAAGACGCGCGGCTCATGGGGAGAGACTGCGCTCGACTCGCTGCTAGGCGAATTGCTCGACAGCTCTCAATATTACAAGCAATATCAGATCGGGCGCTCCAACCGCGTGGACTTTGCGATCCGTATGCCCGGCAAGGAGAAGGGCAACGAAGTGCTGTTGCCACTGGACAGCAAGTTCCCGATCGAAAATTATGAAAAGCTCGTCGAGGCGCAGAACAACGGCGACACAGTCAACGTCAACAGGTTCCGCAAGGCCTTGGAGAACGACATCAAAACGCAGGCGACGAGCATAAAGAACAAGTACATATCTCCGCCCAAGACCACAGACTTCGCGGTCATGTATCTGCCCAGCGAAGGGCTGTACGCCGAGGCGATGTCCATCGCCGGACTGAGCGAGAGATTGCGGCAGGATCAACAAGTCGTGTTGGGAGGGCCGTCGGTGATGGCGGCGCTGCTGAACAGCTTGCAGATGGGATTCCGCTCGATACAGGTGGAGAAGAACAGCAACGAGATCCGCAAGGCTTTCGCCAGATTCACCAAGGACTTTGGCAAGCTCAGAGAATATATCGGCAAGGCGAAGGAAAGGAGCGAGAGCGTGACCAAAACGTTGGGAGAAGCCATAGATCGCAACGACAAGATCCAAAAGACGGTGGACAAATTCGCGATCTCGTCCGAAGCAGAGGCGGCGGCGGAGATAGACGCGCCCGTCTCGGAGGTCGGAGATGAAGGCTGATCTGCACATCCACAGCAATTGTTCGGACGGATCCGACTCGCCCGAGGAGATCGTCGCCAAGGCTCAGGCGCTCGGGATAGGCTGCGTCGCGCTGACCGATCACGACAACGTGGACGGAGTAGAGCGCGCGCAGAGCGAGGGCAAAAAGCGCGGAGTGCAAGTCGTCACAGGGCTTGAATTGAGCACCTATTCCGTCGCCGAGATCCACATTCTCGGCTATTGCGTCGACGTGCACGGCGACGTACTTTGCGCCAAGCTTGCAGAACTGCGCGAGCGCCGCCGCACGCGCATTTTCGCAATGGCGGACAGGCTGGCAGAGCTCGGCATGCCCGTTGACGTCGAGCAGCTGCACAGCGTGGGCGGAAGCGTAGGAAGACCGCATTTGGCGCACTTGATGATGCAGGCAGGCTATGTGTCGAGCGTCAACGAGGCATTTGACAGATATCTCGGAGAGAAGGGCAAAGCCTACATCCCGTCGCGGCGCATAACGCCGATCGAGGGAGTCAAGCTGATCAAGGCGGCGGGCGGCGTTCCCGTGCTCGCGCATCCGATGCTCATCAAGCAGAAGGGCAGACTTGCCGATCTGGTCGAAGGGCTGATCGGAGTAGGGCTTCGCGGCATAGAGACCTACTATCCGTCGCACACCGCCGCGGACAAAGCCGCGCTCACCGCGATGGCGAAGAAGTACAGGCTCTTGACGACGGGCGGCAGCGACTATCACGGCACGGGCAAAGCCGGCGACATCGGATGCTCGGACTATACTCTCGGAGCGGCGACGGCGCACGCGCTGGGGATAAAACTTTGATCTGCGTCTAAAAATTTTTTGCGCACGCACAATAATCGTATGAAGAGATCAACTTTTGCGGTCATTGTCGCGTGCGTTTTGCTGCTCGCGCTGTGCGCGTTCCCTCGGACGGCACTCGCCGAGACGTCGGCTTGTCCGTCGAGCTCTAACGGCGCGCCGATACAGTCGGGCGAGAGCGCCAAGCCCTTGCCTGCCGCGGCGGAGCATTCGCGACTCGTGTCCGAGTTCTCCACTTCGTTCGATATGTCGGCGAGCGGCAGGAGTTACAACGTTGCGCTTGCGGCGAGCAACTTCTGCTATCTCCGCGTGGAGCAAGGCGAGCGGCTGTCTTTCAATCAAGTCGTCGGCGCGCGCACTCAAGAGCGCGGCTACCGCGCCGCCAAGGTGATCGAAAACGGCGAGTACGTCGTAGGAGTGGGCGGCGGCGTGTGCCAGGTGTCGACGACGCTCTACAACGCATGGATACGAGCAGGGCTAGGAGTGGAAAGCGTCAGGGCGCACTCGCTGCCGTCGTCCTATTGCAAGATGTCGCAGGACGCGACGGTGTCCGACATGATAGATCTCGTGCTCGTCAACGACGGCGACGGCTGCGTCTACATAGACTCTCGAGTGGACGGCGGCGTTTTGACTTTCAGGATCTACGGCACGCCGCGAGCAGAGAGATACGAGTTCTGCACGGAAGTGGAGCAGACGATCCCGCCCGACAGAGAGATAATAGAGTTCGTGCCGTCGCTCGGAGGCAAAGACCACGAGGTCGTGCGCGCGGCGCGCAACGGCTATCGCACGCGCTTGGTCAAATCGACCTATCGCGACGGAAAACTCGTGTCGCGCGAGACGGTGCGCCGCGATGTCTACCTTGCCGTCCCTGCAAAGATACTTGTCGCAGAAAATATAGAATAACACACACAGGCACCAAAAAATATATATGCGAGCAGCTTACGCTCCGCGGTGGAAGGACAGTGTCTTTCCGCTTTTTTCATGCATTGCGCGGCGCAAAATCTGCAAGTCCGACGCTATCGCTTGCGCGAGGCGCGCGCGTGATATATAATATTATGTAGATATGCCATTTTGGCTTTCGGAGGTTTTTATGAATTGTGTTGACAACTATCGCAGATGGCTCGACAACTGCGACGAAAACGGCAAAGCGGAGCTTCAAAGCATTGCAGGCGACGACAAGGAGATAAGGGAGAGATTCACCGTTCCTCTCGCGTTCGGCACCGCCGGCATGCGCGGCACGATCGCCTACGGCATCGCCAATATGAACGTCTATACCGTTGCGAGAGCGACGGCAGGGCTTGCCGACTATGTCAATGCTTGCGGCGCAGCACAGCGCGGAGTGGTGATCTCTTACGATACGCGCAACTATTCTTTTGAATTCGCGATGACGACCGCGCGCGTCCTCGGCGCACAGGGCGTCAACGTCTGGCTGTTCGAGAACGTGAGGCCCGTGCCGGTATGCAGTTTCGCCGTGCGCGAGCTGGGCGCGATCGCGGGAGTTATGATCACCGCCAGCCACAACCCCAAAGAGTACAACGGCTACAAAGTCTACGGCGAGGACGGCGCCCAGATGTCGCCCGAAGCCACCGCGGAAGTCGTCGCGTACATAGACAAGAAGGACTACTTCGGCATTCCTCTCGAGGACATCGGCTCGGCGACGCGCGACGACGTCGTCGGAGGCAACGGCAAGCGTATTTCCGATCACATCACCGTGATAGGCAAGGATATCGACGAGAGATATTATGCCGCTATTTCCAAGCTTTCACTGTCGCCGGATGCGGTCGCGGCAGAGGGCGCGGGCATGAAGCTCGTCTACAGTCCGCTCCACGGCAGCGGCTATATTCCCGTGACGACGATGCTCTCGCGCATGGGCATCCATGTCGACATCGTCGAAGAGCAGCGTCTGCCCGACGGCAACTTCCCGACGGTCGGCATGCCCAATCCCGAACAGCCCGACGCGCTCGCGCTCGGCATCAAGCTCGCCGACAAGGTCAATGCGGACGCGGTGATCGGCCCCGCTCCCGACTGCGACCGCATGGGAGTCGCGATCAGGGACGACGAGGGCAAGTTCGTGTTGCTGACGGGCAACCAAACGGGCGCGCTTCTCATGGACTATATCCTGCGCCGCCACACCGAGAGGGGAGATCTTCCGGCCAACGGCGCCGTCGTCAAGACGATCGTCACGACGCGGCTTGCGGACAAGATCGCGGCGTCCTACGGAGTCAAGTCCTTTGACGTCTTGACGGGCTTCAAGTTCATCGGCGAAAAGATAAAGGAGTGGGAGAGCAGCGGAGAGTACACGTTCCTGTTCGGATACGAGGAGAGCTACGGCTATCTGTCGGGCACCCATGCGCGCGACAAGGACGCCGTCGTCGCGGCGATGTTGTTTGCCGAGATGGTCTGCTATTATCAATACAAGGGCACGCGCCTCTTCGACGTCTTGACCGAGATATTCGAGAAGTTCGGCTACTTCTGCGAGAGCAGCACCTCGTTCGCGTTCAAGGGCTTGGACGGCATGAGCGAGATGAGCGCGATCATGGACAGAGCGAGGGCGGAGCACATCGAGTCGCTGGGCGGCAAAAAGCCCGTGTCGAGGACCGACTTCAAGAGCGGCGTCACGACGTTTGCGGACGGCACGACCGCGCCGTCGGGGCTGCCCGAGACCAATGTCATCAAGTACGATCTCGGCGACGACGAGTGGGTGTGTATACGTCCCAGCGGCACAGAGCCCAAGCTCAAGCTCTATGTGTCCGTCAATGCGGATTCTGCCGCCGCGGCGAAGGAGCGCAACGCCGCCGTCACCGCCCAATTGAAGAAGATCGTGCTCGGCTGACGACTTCACGGACGATATGTCCCTCCCGTCACGGGAGGGACATTTTTTTGAAAAAAATTTGGCATATGTGCCGATAATAGCTATATAAGACGTTGCGAAAAAATGTTAGGTCTTGACAGATTTTTAACGCAGTTGTATACTAAATAGAGAACACAAAAGGAGGCAGTCATGGACAGATATGACGCAGTCGTCATAGGCGCCGGCAACGGCGGCTTGGCGGCGACGATAAGGTTGTTGCAAGGCGGAGCCAAGGTCTTGTTGGTCGAAAAGCACAATCTTCCCGGCGGATTCGCGACCAGCTTTCGACGCGGGAGATTCGAGTTCGAGGCGTCTTTGCACGAGCTCAACGATTTCGGCCCCGAGGGCAACGGCGGAGACGTCCGCAGGCTGTTCGACGAGCTCGGAGTGACGGACAAGGTGGAGTGGGTGCCCATCCCCGACGCCTATCGGCTCATTTCCAAGGATCCGTCGATCGACGTTGTCATGCCGTTCGGCATAGACAATTTCATCAACGCTATGGAGAAGGCTGTCCCCGGCAGCCGTCCGTCCATGGAGAAGTTCTTTTTGCTCGCCGATCAGACGAGGAAAGCGCAGGCATACACCAACTCGCGCAACGGCGTCGTCGAGTCGTCCTATATGGTCAAGAATTTCGGCAACTACGTCCGCACGGGTTCGTATTCGGTCAACGAAGTGTTGGAGTCGCTCAAAATGCCTCAGCGCGCACGCGACATCCTCAACGCGTATTGGTGTTATCTCGGCGCGCATTGCGACGATCTCAGTTTCACCCACTATGCGTCCATGGTCATACGTTACATTTCGCGCGGCGCGATGATGCCCAAGATGCGCTCTCACGAGATCTCGCTCGCGATGTGCGAGAGGATCTATGAGCTGGGCGGCGACATTTGGTTCAACACCGAGGCTGTCAAGATCGTGACCGGCAAGGACGGCGGCGTCGAAGGCGTCGTTCTCAAAGGAGGCAGAGAGATCAAGACGCGCCACGTCATAGCCAACTGCTCGCCGCACGTCGTCTACGGCAAGATGATGGACAAAGTCCCCGAGGACGTCGTAAGAGCGACCAATGCGCGCAAGTTCGCCGGGAGGGGCTTCTGTATGTTCCTCGGGCTCAACAAGACCGCCGACGAGCTCGGCATCGCCAATCACAACTACTTCCTCTACGATACCTGCGACAGCGTCAAGCAATACGAGATGATGAAGAGCATCGACACCAACGCGGCGCAGGCGACCGTGTGCCTCAACAGGGCATACCCCGAGTGCTCGCCGCCGGGCACGTCGATGATGTATTTCACGACGCTGTACATGAGCGACGCATGGGGCGACGTCAAGCCGCAGGACTATGCAAAGACCAAGGAGAAAGTCGCGTCGATGATGATCGACCGCTTTGAGCAATATACGGGCAGCAAGATCAGGGACAGCGTCGAGGAGATCTCCGTCGCCACCCCGATGACCTATGCGAGATATTGCGGTCACCCCGAGGGCGGCATCTACGGCTATGAGTCGCAGTATTGGGACGGGCTCAATCCGAGGCTGCAAATGATGGCTCAAGATCACAAGACACGCGGCTTGCGCTTCGCCGGCGGCTACTCGATGCGCCTTTCGGGCTATTCGAGCGCATACTTCTCCGGCGACATCACCGGCAGACAGACCGTCGGCGACATCAAGAGGGAGGGCTGAAACATGGCATACAAATTCAAGAGACAGATCTTCGGATTCATGGATCTGCTCAGATTCAAGAAGATGGTCCCCAAGAGGGAGCAAAAATTCGCCGAAGCGTCGGCAAAGCCTTTGCCCGCGACCTATCGCGTCAACGAGACCGCCAAGATCCTTCACCCCGGCTCGCGCGAAGTCGTGCTCGAAGAGATCGTATTGCGCACCGCCGACACAAAGACCTATCTGTTCAAGGCACCGTCGCCGTCCATATTCAGAGCGGGCCAATATGCGTCGTTGTCCTGCCGCGTCGGCGACAGCATAGTCAACAGGCCCTATGCGATCTCGTCGTCGCCGCTGCAAGCTCTCAACGAAAACAAGATCGCCGTGACCGTCAAGAAAGCCGGATTCTTCAGCGATTGGCTGTTCGACAACGCCAAAGTCGGAGACAAGTTCACGCTCGGCGACGCCTCAGGCGACTTCTTCCACGACGCGATCCGCGACAGCAAGCACGTCGTCGGCATAGCCGGCGGCAGCGGCATAACGCCGTTTTTCAGCATGGCGCAGGCGATAGCCGAGGGCAGCGAGGACTTTGACCTCACGCTCCTTTACGGCGCGCGCACCGAGCAGGATCTCGCCTTCCGCAAAGAGCTGGACGCATTGAGCGGCGGCAGGATCAAAGTCGTTTATGTGCTCAGCGACGAGCAGAAGGACGGCTTTGAGCACGGCTTCGTCACCGCAGACCTGATAGGCAAGTACGCGAGCGGCGACTTCACCGTGATGATGTGCGGACCGCAGGCGATGTACGACTTTGTCGGCAAAGAGCTGGCAAAGATGGGCGTGACCTCTCCCAAGCGCGTGCGCAAAGAGGCCAATTGCGTCGGAGTCCGCGACGTCAAGCCGCAGACCTTTGCGCTCAAAGTGCGTTTGCGCGACGAGGTGTTCGACGTCAAGGCGGACAGCCGCGAGACTTTGCTCGTCGCGATGGAGAGGGCAGGACTCAAAGTCCCGTCGAGATGCCGCGCAGGCGGCTGCGGCTTCTGCCACAGCAGGCTGATCTCGGGCACCTATTCGATCGCCGGAGCAGACAAGCGCAGGCTCGCCGACGTCAAGTTCGGCTACATCCATCCCTGCTGCACCTATCCCGATTCGGACATGGAGATAGACGTCCCGCCGCAAGACTGATCGATACGCGTCCGCCCCTCGCGGGGCGGACATTTTTTTGCAAAATTGCGCAAAAAATCGATACATGTCGCGAAAAATGTCACAGACGAGCCGTTGCGTCGAGCAGAACGGATAGACGAGGCAAACGCATCCGCAGCGGAATTTTGTGCAAAAAATGCGTTTTGGACGTCAAATCGCTTTATTTTTAATTAAAAATGTAATACAATATATCGACAAGAGGTGCGCTATGCAGACTTTGGGACTCATGAGTGTTGACATGAAAGATTACGTCGAGCACATCGGCTGGTTCAGCATCATCGATCTGGTGGTGCTCTGCGGCGTGTTCGCACTCATCTTCGTCTTTTTCAAAAAGCGCAACAGCATCAAACTCGCGATCTTCACCGTTTCTTACATTTTGCTCTACATCATCGTCGTCTTCGCCGGCGTCTACGGCGAGAAGTTTTTGGGCGAGAACGGCATTGGCTTTATGTATCTCACGCGTCGGATCATGGAATATATTTCCATCTTCCTCATCGTCGCGTTCGCGGTCGTCTATCAGTCCGACCTCAAAGTCATATTCAGCCGCATAGCCCGTACCGGGGAGAAGAATCCGCGCTACGAATACGAGACTTCGGACGAGGACTTGACCAACAGTGCCACACAGATCGTCAAGGCTTGCCAAAATATGGCGAAGAACGACGTCGGCGCGCTTATCATCATTGTCCGCACCGAAGTGCCGTCCCACATCCTTGACACAGGCACGAGGCTCGAAGCCGTCGTGACGTCGGGACTGCTTGAAAGCATTTTCAGCACCAAGGGCCCTCTGCATGACGGTGCAGTCGTCATCAAGGGCGAGAGGGTGCTTTCCGCAGGCTGCTTTTTGCCGCTGTCGCAAGAAGTCGACATAGCCAAGGAGCTCGGCACGCGCCATCGCGCCGCGATCGGCATCACCGAGGAGAGCGACGTCCTTGCGATCGTCGTCAGCGAGGAGACGGGCATCATAAGCACTGTGGACAGAGGCAAGATCAAGAGGTACATGACTCCCGAGAAGCTGTTCGAGCAGATCAAACAGGCATACGGCATCACCGCGGCGCCCAAGATAGACAAAAAGGAGAAAAAGAAGTTCTTATGATACTTTCTCGCGCAAGATTTTTGCTGCCGCGCAAGGACATAGACATGACCAAGTGGGCAGTCGTCGCCTGTGACCAATTCACTTCGGACAGACAATACTGGCAGACTTTGGACAACATAGTCGGAGACGCCCCCAGCACTCTCAGGATGATCTTGCCCGAAGTCTATCTCGGAGACGGAGACGGCGACAAGCGCGCCGCCGACATCTATGCGGCGATGGACAGATATTGCAAGGACGGCACTCTGTCGCCCGTGGACGGCTTCATTGTCGTAGACCGCACGCTCAACGACGGCAGGCATCGTCTCGGCTTGGTGACCGTCGTCGATCTCGAAAGATACGAATACACTCCGCGCAACAACGCGCTCATCAAGGCGACGGAAAAGACTGTCGAAGAGCGCTTGCCCGCGAGGGTGAAACTGCGCGAGGGCGCGCTTTTGGAGGCAACGCACATCATGCTCCTTGCGGAGAACGTGCACGATCTCTTTGCGGACTACCTTTCGCGCGAAGGCGAAGTCGTCTATGACTTCACGCTCAATATGAGGGGCGGAGCGTTGCGCGGCAAAGCGTTCGACGACGAAGGCATGCTCGCCGAAGTCGAGCGCCGCGCGCTTGCAGAACATCCCGAGCTCGCGTTTGTCGTCGGAGACGGCAATCACTCGCTCGCCGCCGCCAAACTCGTTTGGGAAAAGACCAAGCGTACCCTGTCCGAGAGCGAATGGGCGACTTGCGCGGCGCGATACGCGAGCTGCGAGATCGTGGACATCGCCGATCCATCGCTCGACTTCGAGCCGATACACAGGCTCGTCAAGGGCAGCGAAGAGCAGTTGATCGAGTTTTTGACTCATGAGCTTCACGGCGACGCCGTCTGCAAGCTTTGCTATCGCAAGCAAGAGCGCGAGCTTCGCGTGCCTGTCAACAGTGCGGACGCCATTGCCGACATACAGGACGCGCTCGATCGCTTCGCCGCCGATCACGAGATCGCGATCGACTATGTCCACGGCGACGAGAGCGTGCTCAAAGCCGCGAGACGCGACGACGCGATCGCTATCCTAATGCCTTGCATAGGCAAGGAAGGGCTGTTCGATTACACCGTCCGCAGGGGAGTACTGCCCCGCAAGTCGTTCAGCATGGGCAACGCGGAAGACAAGAGATATTATTGCGAGGCACGCAAAATCAAATAGGCCTCACGCATACATAGGAGAGAAACATGGCACAAAAAGTAGTCAAGTTCGGCGGCACGTCGATGGCAGACGCCGCGGCGATCGAAAAGGTCGCCAAGATCGTCAATTCCGATCCCGAACGCAACTATGTCGTGGTGTCCGCTCCCGGCAAGAGATTCTCGGGAGACACCAAGGTCACCGATATGCTTTACGCATGCTATCACGACCTCGAGATCAACGGCGAGTGCGCAGCGACGTTCGCCAAGATCAGACAGAGATATGTCGAGATCGTCGAGCAGCTCGGTTTGGACTTCGACATAAATCCCATCCTCGACGAGGTGGAGCAAAAGATGACTTCCGCCTATTCGGTCGACTATTGCGCGAGCCGCGGCGAATATCTGAGCGCGATCGTGCTCGCCAAGAAGCTGGGCTACGAATTCGTAGACGCGTCGGAGCTCGTTGTCTTTGACGACAACGGCGCTTTCCGCCCCGAAGAGACCAACGACAAGGCGACCAAGAAGCTCAGCCACATCCGCAAGGCCGTCATCCCCGGCTTTTACGGTGCGGACGCCAACGGTGGCATCCACACGTTCAGCAGAGGAGGTTCCGACATCACGGGCTCGATCGTCGCGCGCGCAGTCGACGCGGCTGTGTATGAGAATTGGACGGATGTCGACGGCTTTATGTCCGCGGATCCGCGCATCGTCGCCAATCCGCGCATCATTGACAGGATATCCTACAAGGAGCTGCGCGAGCTCGCATATATGGGCGCCAACGTGTTGCATCCCGAGGCGATCTTCCCCGTCAGGGAGAAGAACATCCCGATCAACATCCGCAACACCTTCAACCCGTCCGCTCCCGGCACGATGATCGTCGCCGAGGTCGAGGACGAGGACAAGCAGGACTCCTACATCACCGGCGTCGCAGGCAAGAAGGGATACAGCATCATCTTCATCGAGAAGGAGCTTATGAATTCCGAACTCGGCTTTGCGCGCCGCGTGCTCAGCGTGCTCGAATACTACAACGTGCTGTTCGAGCATATGCCCAGCGGCATAGGCACGCTCAGCGTCGTCGTCGCGGACAGCGAACTTGCGGGCAAAGAGGACGTTGTGTTGGAACGTATCCGCAACGTCGTAAAGCCCGATACGATCGACATCAAGTCGGGCATCTCGCTGATCTCCACCGTCGGACACGGCATTTCGTTCAAGCCCGGCTCCGCTGCTAAGCTGTGCGCCGCGCTTGCCGCCGAGAAGATCAACATCCGCATGATCGATCAAGGCTCCAGCGAGCTCAACATCATCATCGCCGTCGCCACTCAGGACTACGAGAGGGCGGTCAACGCGATCTACCATGCGTTCGTCTGAGCGACGCGATCCGATACGCAACACGATCCGCGGCATGCGCCGCGGATATTTTTTGCAAAAAAACGCCGCGCGGCAAGTTGCCGCGCGGCGTTTGTCTTTTGGCTTATTCCGTAACTGCGGGAGCGGCAGTCACGGAGACCGTTGCCGCGTCGCTCTCGGTGTAAGCGCCGTTCTTTTCGGCGACGATCGTCAGGCTGTCGCCGATCGCGAGGCCGCGGATATTGAACGTCGTCGACGTCGTGAACAGCGTCACCGTGCTGCTTTCGCCGGTCGTGGATCTGAGCGTGTATTGCACGCGGAAAGTCCCTGCTCCTTCGAGCGGAGCGATCGTGACCGTCGTCAAGTTGGTCGCCGAGTCAAATGTCGCCGTCGCCGTCGGCGTGGCGAGCTTGACGTGGACGACCGTCGACGTCATCGCCTCGTCGGACGAGAGGATGTCGGGATTGTCGCTGTGCGCGACCACGCGGATAGAGTTGGTGCCGGCGGACAGTCTGTCGGTCAGGTCGACCGTCATGACGTCGCCTTCCGCCGCGTCGTGTCTGCCCGTATCGACGCCGTTGACCGTCACTGTGTAGTAGTCGGCGAACGAGACATTGGCAAAGGTGAGGGTATTGCCGCTCACGCTCAGCCCCGTCGGAGTGGACAGCGTGATCTGATAGAGATATTCACAGCTTATGCTGTCGCTCGTCATATAGAGCACTCCGTCCTGCGCGGCTTGCAGATCGAACGGCGCTTCATACGAGTAGTTGCCGACCGCGCGCGCGGAGATGAGGTGCGAGCCTGTCTGCGAGCGCAGCAGCTCGGTGATGTCGTATTGATTGGAGCCGTTCTCCGCAGAGAGCCAATCGCCGCCGTCGACGGAGAATTGATAGCCTACCGCGCCGGTGACTTCCGCGACCGCCGCGACGAGCTCGCCCGTGCCGGGATTGATGTTGATGTCGGGCGGAGTTTGCAGTCTTTCGATGAAGATCATCGACGGCTCGGCGACGTCGGTGAACGTGACGTTGACGTCCACGCCGTCTTTGCGCTCGATAGCCACGGTGTCGACGTTGACGACGGAGCCGCAGCTGTATGTATCCAACAGCACGAGCGTGCTGCCTTCATCGCCTTCGGCTGCGGTGCCGAACGAAGTCGCCGTGTTGATCTTTCCGAAGACGACCGCTTTGGAGTCGTGCGACAGATTGAGGCTGTCCACTGCGCCCGAAGCGTTGATGTACGCGACGGAATTTTGCAGATAGACGCGCGCAGGGAGATCTTCGACGGCGGACATTATCGACGCGTTGATCGTCAAGGACGGAACGTCGGTGAAAGTCGCCGCGGCGCTGTCGCCTTGACCGAACGAGATGTTGCCTCCGATCGTCACTTCCGACGCAGAGATCTCCATCGGACCGTTGCAGACGATCGAGGAGTCAAAGAAGATCTTGCCGGCAGGAGCGACGGTGGAGATCGTACCCGCAGTAGTCGGAGCGCCAAGGCGGAAAGTTCCCAGCGTAGAAGCGATCGCGATCGCGTCGGCGTCGATGTTGCCTTCGGCTATCCACTTGTCGCCGTCCAGAGTGCCGACGTGCATATCCGACATACCGGGGTTGTCGAAAGTCAATGTACCGTTGACGATCAGCGTATGGCCGTTGAGATCGAGATTGTAACCTCTGCCGATCATCAAGTCGCCGTCCACCGTCAGATCGGCGTCGAGCACGAAGTAAGTGCCGTCGTCATAGTTGAGGAAGTCTTCTGCCGACTTGACGAAGATCTTGTCCTTGTTGGCGAAATAGATGGGCAGAGAGATGCCCAGCACTATGCCTATGATCAGCACAGCCGCGACGCATGCGATGGCTATGCGCTTTTTCTTGCGCGGCGAAAATTCTTTGTGTTTCGGCGTGAGTTTTGCGGGCGCTTCGGCAGGCTGTTCCTGCGGTTTCTCGTCCAGCACGATCGACTCGGGGGAGTCCTCTTTGTCCGCGTCTTCGCCTTGCGCTTGCGCGTCGTCGGGAGCGACGTCGTCCTCGGGGAGAGGTGCGTCCGCAGCCTTGTCGCCGTCGTCGTCCGAACTGTCGGAATTTTGGAGCCCGTGTGAGTCTTGCTCACTTTCGGGCTCTTCATCCTTCGCCGACGCGTCGCTCTTCGCGTCATCGCTCGGCGCGTCGTCCTTGACCTCGGGCGCGGAGTTTTCGTCCTCGTCCGGTTCAAAGATCACGGCGTCGTTGATGTCGGTGCGAGCATTCTCGTCATCGGTGAACTTGTCCTTGTCGTCCATCAATCTTTCCCTCCGAGAAATTCTTTGATAAGATCGTTGCAGTCGTCATAATAGACGTTAGTTTGGGCGGCAGTCCTCTCGCACATCGTCGTCGGACCGCCCGACTTCTCGTCGTCGGAGCGGTAGAGCACGAACGGCACAGGAGTTGCCGTGTGTGTTTTGAGGCTGATCGGCGTCGGATGATCGGGCATGATCAGCATCGAGTAGGGCAAGCCGTTGGCGCGCATGCTGCCGCAGATGTACGACACCACGATGCGGTCGATCGATTCTATCGACTGGATCTTGTGTTTGAGATCGCCTTGATGTCCGCACTCGTCGGGCGCTTCCATATGCACATAGACATAGTCGCTGCCGTCGAGCAGAGACATGACTGCCGCGCGCGCTTTGCCGTTGAAGTTGGTTTCATATGTACCGGTCGAACCGGGGACGTTGATGATCCTCATTCCGGCGGCAGTGCCGATGCCTTTGACGAGGTCGACCGCGCTGATGACCGTGCCTTTGAGCCCGAAGACTTCTTGGAAAGGCTTGAGCGCAGGGCGCGTACCTTCGCCCCACAGCCAAATGCTGTTGGCGGGATGCTTGCCTTCCGCGATCCTCGCGAGGTTGATCGGGTGGTCTTTGAGCAGTTCATAGGACTTTTTCATCAAGTCCAGCATCCGTGCGCCGTATTTGCCTTGGGGCAGATGGCCGTCAATGCACTTGTCGGAGATATCGTGCGGAGGCGTGAGCTCGGTGCCGAGAGAGGCGTGGTGTTTGACCATGCAATGGCGATAGCTGACGCCGTTGTAGAAGTCGACGTCGTCTCCGCCCAGGTTGTCTTGGATGAATCTGATCAATTGGCGCGATTCTTTGTTGGAGATCTCGCCTGCGCTATAATCGACCATCGTCTTGCGCTCGTATGGCTCATCGTCGGACAGGGTGACGAGGTTGCACCTGATCGCGATGTCGTCGTCGGCAAGATCGACGCCCATATTCAGTGCTTCGAGAGGGGACCTTCCGGTGTAATACTTTGCAGGAGGATAGCCCATCACTGCGAGATTGGCGACGTCGCTGCCGGGCTTCATGCCGTCGGGGACGGTCTTGACCAAGCCGAGTACGCCCTTTGCGCACAATGCGTCGATATGCGGTTTTTCCGCTACTTCGAGAGGAGTTTTTCCGCCCAAAGCTTCGATAGGCAGATCGGCCATGCCGTCGCCGAGGATGACTATATATTTTCTCTTTGCCATGATCGCTCCTTATGCGCTCTTGCGCGTGTAATATATTATATTCTAATATCAGATCATCGATTTGTCAAGACGTATCGCAAGATAGACGCGGCGGAGCAGAGCAAAAAAATGCCCCGTCAAAGACGAGGCATTTCGGTTGCGGCTCAGTCGCAGTTCTTGCTGCCGCACGCCTTGTCGCTCGCGGACTTCTTTGCAGTATCCTTGCGAGCATTCTGCTTTTGCTGCTGTTTCTGTTGCTTGGCCATATCGCACCTCCTTTGGGATTGGTAGTAGTGTTGGCGGAAACGCAAAAAATATTCGTCTTTGAGGGGGCACCCGAAATTTTAACGCTTCGGATCGACGACGCGATCTTACAATGCAAGATCGCGTCATATCACGCTCGCTAATTTTGTTTTCCCCCTCAACACTCCCCCTCCCACGGGACAAGCGCTCGCTCACCGCTCGCGGTTGACGACGACTGTTACGCGGTGCTATAATTAGGATATGTCGAAAAAGTTGAAGATCGTAATATTGGACGGAGATTGCGCAAATCCCGGAGATTTAGACTGGGGCGCGTTTCGCGCTTTGGGCGACGTGACCGTATGGAGTTCCACGCCGCGCGAGCTTGTCTTGGAGAGGGCGCGAGGAGCCGACGTCTTGATCGACAACAAGGTAGATCTCGGCGCCGACGTGTTGGCGTCGCTGCCCGAGTTGAAGTATGTCGGGCTTTTGTCCACGGGCTACAATGTCGTCGACATCGAGGCGGCGAGTCGGCTTGGGATCGTTGTGACCAACGTGCCGAGCTATTCCACGATGAGCGTGGCGCAGCACACGTTCGCGCTGCTGTTGTCGTATGTCGGCAGGGTGCCCGAGCACGTCGCGAGCGTCAAGCGCGGAGATTGGAGCAAGTGCGACAATTTCTGCTATTGGCTGCGCGAACCGATCGAGTTGGACGGCAAGACGATGGGCATAATCGGATACGGAGAGATCGGCAAGGCAGTCGCGAAGATAGCGTTGGCTCTCGGGATGCGCGTGCTCGCCAACAGGCGCAGCGGCGGCGCGGCGCAGGACGGCGTCGAGCTCACGGACAGAGACCGCTTGCTTGCCGAATCCGACGTCGTCAGTCTGCATTGCGATCTCAATGCGACCAACGCGCACATGGCAGACGCGTCGTTTTTGGCGCGGATGAAGAGGGGTGCGATCTTGATCAACACGGCGCGCGGCGGACTTGTCGACGAGTGCGCCGTAGTCGAGGCTTTGCGCAGCGGCGCGCTCGGCGCCTATCTCGCGGACGTATGCGAGCACGAGCCGCCGAGAGAGGGGGAGCCGTTGTTTTGCGCTCCCAACGCGGAGGTGACTCCGCACATAGCATGGGCGAGCAGAGAGGCGCGCGGCAGGCTTTTGGCGGCTGCGGCGGACAATCTGCGCGCATGGCTCGAGGGCGAACCGCGCAACGCGGTCACTCGTCCCGAGAAGTGAGGAAGAATGGAGAACGAAAACTATACGATAGCATTGTTGATCGACACCGAGAACGTGTCGGCAAAGTACATGGGCAAGCTTGAGAAGGACTTGATCTTGTTGGGGAGAGTGTCATACAAGCGCATGTACGGAGATTTCACCAAGAAGAGCGCCGCCGGCTGGCGCGATATCGTCAATGATTTTTCGCTGACGCCGGTGCAGCAATATTCATACACGTCGGGCAAGAACGTGACCGACTCCAAGATGATCATCGACGCGATGGACATATTGTACAGCGGCACCGTCAACGCGATGTGTTTGATGTCGAGCGACAGCGATTTCACGGGGCTTGCCAAGAGGCTCAAAGAGTCCAACATCTATGTGATCGGCGCAGGCGAAAAGAAGACGCCCGAATCGTTTGTGCACGCGTGCGACAGATTCTTTATCTTGGACGAGGGCGAAAAGGAAGAGCCGCAGCCCAAGAAGAAGAAACAGCCTGCCGCGCCCAAGGGCAGGAAGAAGCAAGAACCCGAAAAGAAACCCGTCCCCAAAGAGGAGATAGAGAACTTTGCCGAGCGCATCATCGAAGAGGCGGGCAAGCCGTGCGCGCTGTCCGCGGTGATGCAGAAGATATATCAGGCATATCCGAGTTTCGATCACAAGAATTACGGAGTGAACAAGGCGTCCAAATTCTTTTCGGACGCAAAATTCGAGCTGACCAGCGATCCGTCCACGGGGATGAGCATAAACGTAAAATAATGGTGCCCGTGTAGGCAAAACGCACTTTTTGCAGAGCGAAAGCGGCGGCGGCAGAGATGTCGTCGCCGCATTTTTTCGGGCACGGCGCGGCTCGGATCGGCATAGGCTGAACTATGAAGATATATGTCTATGCGATCGCCCGCAACGAGAGCAAATTCGTCGAGAGGTGGATGCAATCGATGAGCGAGGCGGACGGAATATATGTGTTGGATACAGGCTCAGAGGACGATACGGCAGCCAAGCTGCGCGCGCTCGGGGCGACGGTGAAGAGCGCCGAGATAGAGCCTTTCCGCTTTGACGAGGCGCGCAATGCGTCGCTTGAGATGGTGCCCGAGAACGCCGATCTTTGCGTCTGCACCGATCTTGACGAGCAATTCACCGCAGGCTGGCGCGCGGCGTTCGAAAAGGCGAAGAGGAGCGGCGCCGACGCCGTCCGATATCGCTATGTCTGGGACTATCTGCCCGACGGCAGAGAGGGGCACGTCTTTTGGATCTGCAAGGCGCACGCTCGCAAGGGCTTTGTCTGGAAGCATCCTGTGCACGAGGTGATCGTGCCCGAGGGGCAGGCGCGCTATGTGATGGCGGAGGGAGTGACGCTGATGCATCATCCCGATCCGACCAAGTCGCGCGCGAGCTATCTGCCGCTGTTGGAGTTGTCCGTGCGCGAGGATCCGAGCGACGACCGCAACGTGCACTATCTGGGCAGAGAATATATGTTCCGCGGGATGTACGAGCAGGCGATCCGCACATTGGAGCGGCACTTGTCGCTGCCGAGCGCGCAATGGCGCGACGAGCGGGCGGCGTCGATGCGATACATCGCGAGCTGCAAGGCGTCGCTCGGGCGGCGCGACGAAGCGGAGGAATGGCTTTTGCGCGCGATAGCCGAGGCGCCGTGGCTGCGCGAGCCGTGGCTTGACGAGGCGCGGCATTGTCTCGATCGCGGCGAGTGGTACGGCGCCGTTCACTATGCCAAGAGGGCTTTGGCGATAGAGCGGCGCAGTTTGAGCTACATCAACACGCCCGAGGCGTGGGGCTCGCTGCCGTACGACATTTTGTCGGTCGCGCTTTGGTATATCGGGGACAAAGACGGCTCGCGCAAGGCATTGGACGCGGCGATCGAGCTGGCTCCGACAGACGAGCGGCTGCGCAAAAATTTGGAATATGTATCGCGGAATTCGCCGCAAGAGTGATTTTTTGGGCGGCGAGCGCGACACATTTTCGCCCTTTGCTTGACAATCTCCCTCTTTTATTCCATAATAGTGAAAAAGAGGGAGATCATTATGAATACAGAACTCAAAACGATTTTCAAAGACAAGACCGTCTACATCTCCGCATTGCTGACGATCGCCTATGTGCTTATCGCGGCGCTGTGCGACGGCGGCTTTGCCGACACGGCGGCGGCATGCGCGATAGGCGCTCTCGCCGTGATCTTGATGTCTGTCGGGATCACGCGTTTCGTTGCGCTAAACGACGGACTTTGCGCCAAGGGGCCCGTGACGATCATGCTGTCGATAGGGCTTGCGTTCTATCCGCTCGGCCAACTGTTCGGCTCGGCGACGTACGGGATCGCGGACGGCACGCGCACGGCGATGATGATCGTCGCGATCGTGTTGGCAGTTGCCGGCGTCGCGGTGCTCGTCATGATGCTGCTCAAATGCTTGATCGTCGACTTTTTCCAGCCGCTTGCGCTCGACACCGTGACGGTGATCGTGCTGATCGCGGGCGCGGTATTCACGATCGCGGCGGCGGTGGCGGCGATGATCTATGGCGCATTCGGCGCGGCGATAGGACTTTGCGCGGCGTTCTTGATCACTGCGGCTCTCGGCACGATCTGGGCGCACAGCTGCCCCGAGGGCGAATATTCGGGCATAGAGGGCGAGCCTCTCAACTTGTTCCGCAACGGCGAGGGCGGTTACAGCACCTTCCGCATCCCGTCCTTGCTCGCGATCGACAAGGACGTCCTCAATGCCAAGTGCGGCGCCGCCTTTGACGGCGACGTCTTGATCGCGCTTGCCGAAGGGCGCAAGTTCAGCTCGCACGACACGGGCGTAGTCGACATGCTCGGCAAGCTCTCCGCCGACGGCGGCGACACCTGGACGCCCCTCAAAGTCATGTTCTCCTATGGCGAAGAAGTGGGCAAGTTCGGCAATCCCACTCTCGTATTCGACAGGGAGAGCGGCAAGATCTGCATCGCATTGATGAGCGCGTCCAAGGCGCAGAATTTTGATTACAACACCTATTTCGCGAGCGGAGAGATCACACCCGATCTCGACATTGTCTGGGGCGAGCTGCACGACATCAGCCTGCCCAAAGAGCAGGGCGCCAAGGGCGGACAAGACGGCGTGCGCAAGCACACGCTTATGGTCGGCCCCGGCAAGGGCGTACAGCTTGTCGGCGAGCACGGCGGCAGGATCGTCATTCCTGCGTCCAACGGCGGCAATTCTTATGTCATTTTCAGCGACGACGGCGGCGCGACGTGGCAGCGCGGCGAGGCGGCTGGCAGCGGCAACGAATGCGAAGCCGCGCAGCTCGGCGACGGCACTTTGGTGATGGTCGTGCGCGACGGCAGGGGCTGCACGATGCCGCATCCGTGCCAATTCCAAAAGCTCAGCTATTCCGCCGACGGCGGCGCGACGTGGCAGCGCAAAGAGGTACAGACGACGCTTCGCACTCCGATCTGCATGGCGTCGCTCGCTGTTGCAGGCGACGAGCTCGCGATCAGCTATCCCGACAGCTTCCACACGCGCGTGCGCTTGACGGTGGCGCGCAGCAAGGATGGCGGCGCGACGTGGGACAAGACATTGCTCTATCACGGCGCGAGCGGCTATTCTTGCCTGACTGCAGACAGCCGAGGCGACCTGTTTGTGCTTGCCGAAGTGGGCAGGATGGACTACAACGAAAAATTGATCTTCATGAAGATAGCGCGCAAATAAGCGCAAAAAGATACGGCCCCGTCTTTTGGACGGGGCTGTTTTTTTGCAAGCGCGAGGCGCTCAATTTTGTTCGGAGTTCTCCGTTTTTTCGGCGTTGGATCTTTTGAGTTCCGCCAAGATCTCGCGCAATAGCGCGTCCGTCTCGGACGGCTTTTCTTCGACTACGGGCTCGGGCTGCGGTTCGGGTTGAGCGGCGGCGACTTCCGCTTCGGCGGCAGGCTGTTCGTCCTTGCGAACGGCGGCGTCCTTGACCTTGCTGCCCGTTTCTTTGAGCTTGTTGAACGCCTTGACGACCAAGAACAGCACGAGAGCCGTACAGAAGAAGGTCACGATCGCGCTGATGACCGCTCCCCAATCGAGGATGAGCGCTTCGGTGATGATGTTGCCTGCGTCGTCTGTGACGGCAGGGCGGAGCACCGTTTGCAGCGCGCCCGTCTCCGCGGAGCCGGGGATCCAATTGATCAACGGCGTGAGGATGTTTTTGACGAGCGAGTTGACGATCGCAGTGAAGGCCGAGCCGATCATCATACCTACGGCAAGATCCATCACGCTGCCTTTGTTGATGAATGCTTTGAATTCTTTGAGCAATTTCTTCATAGCGTATCTCCTGTATCTTTGCTGATCGACGGCGCGCCGCGCCGCCACCAAAACTATATCACAAATCAAATGCAAATGCAACGCAACTTCCGCTGCAACGCAACTTCCGCACCCGATCGAGCAATGCAAGATATTTGATTTTGCAAAAGCAACCATGCCGTGCGGCTCCGCAAAATAAAGCCGCATATCGCAACCGCAAAGATCGTCAGATCCGATCATTCCCAACAAGCTGCCGAGCTTAGCATAAGTATCCCCTTGCACACATCTGCGCAAATAGTCGCCCGCACAAGCAGCTTTTCGCGATAAATCATGCGAAGATTTTGCGCCGATACATGCCGATACATCAGATATGAAAAACAAATAAGCGCACGAGCGAAAACCATGCTTTTCGCCGTGCGCCCCTTGCGGAGCCGTGAGCGGTGAGCTTATCCGCATAAGCGGTTACGCATAGATGTATCTACGCCGCCCTTGCAAGTAGTATTGGGCGAGCGATTTTGTGATGGTATTGCGCCGAAAGGGAGCCACGCCGCGTATAGCGGCACATCTTAGCGCCTCACTGCGGAACTCGGATGATGACCGTGCACGCAAGTGCACTGGGTCAAACCTCCCGCCCTTGTACGGCGCAAATCTGCACCACTCTCTGCGGCGTGGAAACTTGATAATGCGCCGAGCCAAAATGACACTTTTGGCAAGGCGCACTATGCGGAGCCGCGAGCGGTGAGCGAACGTGCTCCGTCGGAGGGGATCATTGAAGGGGAACCAAAATGCCTCCGCATATGAGCGAAGCGATTTAGGAGATAGCATTTTGGTGCCCCTTCAAAGAGGGTAACGCGCTCGGCGGAAATGACACTTTTTGCCGAGCGCCCATTGCGGGACCGCGAGCGGTGAGCGAGCGCTTGTCCCGTGGGAAGGGGAGAATTGAGGGGAAAAACGAAAATAGCGAGTATGAAAAACAACGGCTGAGCCGAAGCTCAACCGTTGTTTGATTCGAAGCGTTATTTTCGGGTTTCCCCTCAAAGAAAGCTTATTTGGCTACCGCCATATTGCTGCCCTTGAACAGCGCACTGAAATCAGTGATCGCGCCGGGAGCATTGGGAGCGATGCCATAGCCGATACCGTTCAAGTCAAGACCGAGGGTCAGGTTGAGCGGTTTATCGGTGCCGGTCTGAGACACGGTGACTTCTACGCTGAACAAGTTGTCATCGCCGCCGATCTTGAGAGGCTTGGTGAGCTTCACGGTGGTGTTGACGCTGTCAGCGCCCTTGATCACAATGCCGTCATTGCTCAGCGAGAGCTGCACGCCATTGACCTTGCCTTGAGCGTCCTTGAGCACAGCGCCGGTAGCGTCGAAGGAGACCTTCGTGCCTGCGAAGTCAGCCTCGCCGTTGGTAGCAATGCCGATCTGATCTGCAACGCTGGTGTCGAAGGTGAACAGGTCGACATAGCCCATGATCGTGTCGATCAAAGCGCCGATGTCAAAGCCGGAATCTTCGCTGTCGGTAGCAGTGTCGACGGCAGTGTCGCCGGCAGTGT
Source organism: uncultured Christensenellaceae bacterium (assembly GCA_944381315.1). GTDB lineage: Bacteria > Bacillota > Clostridia > Christensenellales > UBA3700 > Ornithoclostridium. The sequence goes on along the minus strand of CALWKR010000047.1, from coordinate 2,139 downwards.
CGCCGGTGGTGTCGCCGGCAGGAGCAGCAGCTTCGGCTACCCAGTCAGAGGGAGTGGTGAAGCTAACGCCTTTCACAAGACCACTGAGCAGGTTCGAGACTGTCGGTCTAACAAGGTCACCGGCAAGGTCAAGGGGACCATCTTTCAAGTCTCTAATGAAGCCTTCCATATCTCCAAGATTGACTTCAAAGCCACTGAGCAAGTCAACGATCCAGCCAGCACCTTTCAACTGGACAGTAAAGTCTGAGACTGCGCCGTCTTCGCCAACTGCCTTGGAAGTCAAGTTGACGCTCAAACCTTTCGTAGGATCATCCACAGGACCGATCTTGAGGTAGAGGCTGTTGATCATGCCAAGAATAGCGTCATAAGCATTGGCTCCTGTAGCAACATTGAGAGCCACAACCGTCTTTTCTTCGCCGGCATCATATTGCCCGTTCTTGTTTGCGTCGACATAGACGCCATTGCCTTCGCCGTCAATGACATAGGCAGTGGTGAGCAGGTTGCCTTCCGCGATCACGCTGGGATCGAGGTCGACCGCAAGCTGCAGGTTGTAATCGGTAGCAGCATTGTCGCCGATGCCGAGGGTGAGGGTGGTGTCAACCGCGAAGTTGAGCAAGCTGATGTCGAGCGGAGTGACTTCATTCGCTTCAAACTCTGCCAAGACGTCAGTGATAGCTTCATCAATTGTGTTGAAAACGTCGCCGTTGCTGTTGTCGCCAAACTTGTAGCCGAGCGTGATGTCGAGAGCGATGTCCTCAAAGTCTTCTACGAGGACGGCTTCGCCATTGACGATCATGCCTGCAAGAGCGCTCTCAAGGATGGTGGGTTCTTCACCTGCAGCAGATTCGACGACGGGGATGCTCATCTTCTCGCCTGCGATATCAACGCCGAGGCCAAGGCTGGTAGCAACGTCGCCGGTCTTGCCGATCGAGATCGAGAGAGAGACGGGAGGAAGGAGACCATCAAGGATTTCCAAGTAGTTGCCACCATCTACGGCTACGCCGAGCGCGGCAAGAATGGGAGAAAGGGCAGCGTCAATTTCAGCGCCTGACAGCAAGGATTCAACCATAGAATTGAGCGAAGGCTCAGGCATCGATGCGTTGAACAAGGTGTCGGTGAGAGCGATTGTATAGGTCGTGATGTTTCCGCTCGTGGTTTGGACGACCGGGAGCAATCCGCCGATCAAGGTTGCATAGCCGCCGGCAAGATCAGAAAGGACAGAGTCGCTACCGCCGGTTGCTTCATCAAGCAATGTCTCGATGTTCTCGTTGACATAGACGGGGTAGTTGTTGAAGATCTCAGCGAGGCTGGGAGCCTTGAAGCTGATGACTTCGCTGCCCGCAGCGCCGAGGGCGCCGAATTGAGCATAGATGTAGTTCTGATCTTCGCTGCCCTGATCAGCATACCAAATGCCGAATTGACGAACTTCGTCAACATCAACGGTAAAGCCGAACGCATTGAATGAGCCTGCGGAAACCTGATCGTCCATAATCTCTCTGAGCTCGAGACCAAAGTCAAGGCCGAGGGTGATTTCCTTCTCGGTATCGCCTTGGGCAAAATTGATGCCAAGATCGATATTGCCGCCCATTGTCGAGACTTCGCCCATCGTCTTCAAGCTGTTGACTACATCGTCGAGAGCAGCAAAGAGAGATGTCACGTTCGTAGCGCTTTGCGCCATAACGCTCGAGCAGAGATCGCAAACGAGATTTCCGTCAGCGTCTACGTGATCGTGAGGAAGCATCTCACCGCATTCATCGCAGATGTAGTTGTTGTCAGCGTCAGTGTGCGTGTGGCCGCCGCCGGTGCCGCCACCGCCGCCAGTGCCGCCGCCACCGCCGGTGGTGCCGCCGTCGCCATCACAAGCAATGACGCTTACCATCATTGCGGAAACGATCATCACAACAACGAGGATCTTCCACAAAAGATGACTTTTTTTCATAATATAACCTCCTAAGTTATTTTTTATCTTTGTACCTATATTATATACCGCGTGCGCAAAGATGTCAACAAAAATTTCTTTTTGGGGAGACAACCAAAAAAGAAACGCTTCTCATCGAAAAGGCTTGTCTGCGCCGAGACAACGCCTTTTCTCATACTCGCTATTTTTGGTTTTCTCCCCAATACCCTTCTTTCCACGGA
>CALWKR010000046.1 GCA_944381315.1 uncultured Christensenellaceae bacterium | reverse complement strand
ACTTCTTGGGCTTCTTCGCGCCATATTTAGATCTCGCTTGCATACGCTTAGCTACGCCTGCACAGTCCAGCGTTCCGCGAATGATGTGATAACGGACGCCCGGCAGGTCTCTTACTCTACCACCTCTAATCAGGACGACGCTGTGTTCCTGCAAGTTGTGACCGATCCCGGGAATGTAGATCGTACCTTCCATACCGTTCACAAGCCTTACCCTCGCGATCTTACGCAACGCGGAATTAGGCTTTTTCGGAGAGGTCGTCGTCACGTTGAGGCACACTCCTCTCTTCTGAGGGCAGCTCTGCATGATCGGCGTGGTGCTCTTCTTGACCTGCTTTTCACGTCCTTGTCTGATCAACTGATTGATTGTTGGCATCTGACCGTTTACCTCCTGTATTTATTTGTCGGACAAGTCATCCTTTGGGGGATTTCTCATACCAAATGCGGCGCTTTTCGCGCACGCACACTATATTCTATCGTTACGGACGGACAATGTCAATCATTTTTTTGCACAATTTCGCATTTATTTTAATATAAATTTTTATTCCATATTTGCTTTTTCGCACCGCGAATGCCCTGCGGTCCGCCGCCGAGCTCTTGCTTTGCGCTTGCTCGGCGGCTTCGGCTCTCTTATCTTGTCTTTTGCGCAGACTTTTCTCTCCCGCCTTGCTTCCTCTCTATCCCGTTTCTTGCAAACGCCGCTTGCGCCGCTTCGATCTCTCTTGCTTGCGCTCGCTCGCTTTGGGGTCTCCGCTCCGAGCTTTGCGCCGCCCTTTTGACTTTTCGCTCTTTGCGATCTATCTCCTTCTCTTCCCGCCTATCCCCCTTCTTGCAGACGCCGCTTGCACCGCTCCGATCTCTCTTGCTTGCGCTTGCAGATTTTCGACAAGCGCCGCTTCGTGCTTTGCGTATCTCGTCTCGGCGCACATTGCGCTTTGTTGCCGATTTTGCAAAAACGCCCGATCTCGATCTTGCCGCCGGCTATCCCGTCCGTCCTTTGTCGCAGATCGCTGTCTCGTCTTTTGAGGCGCGATCTTTTCGCTTGCGCCAAACGTCGGCATCGCTTCGAACTGCTCGGCCTGTTCTTCGCCCCTCTTCTCTCTCCGCAACAGCTTGCCTATGCTTTGCAAAAATTAGGTGCCCGTGTTTGCAAAACGCACTTTTTGCCTCCGCCGCAAAAGTCCGATCTGAGAGATCTTTGCGCCGCACGGATATATCCGTCCGCCTGTCGGATCGAGGATCTTGTCTTCGTCCTTGCGAGAGATTTTAGCGCCGCACGGGTATATCCGACGGCAAGTGGCAATAAACTATGCAGAGGTGTCTATGCAACAAAACGAAAAAAGCGCGCGGACTGCCGCCGCGCCCGCCCCCAAAGCGGAATTGATCTTCGGCAGATCGCTCAAACTCGAGGGAGTCTCTTCCCTGATCGGCTCGGACGACAAAAAGATCTCCGTCGCCTTGGACAACTCCACCCTGTCCGTCGAAGGCGAAGGGATGCGCGTGGACGCATTCGATTCCGACGCCGGCACCGCCACGATCGTCGGCTCCGTCCGCAGCCTGAAACTGTCCTCTTCTCCCGACGTCAAAGGCGTGCTTTCGCGGCTGTTCAAATGACGAACTCCGTCTTCGGCTTGTGCGTCATCGCGGCTTTTTGCGCCGTCGGCGCACTCTGCGGAGCCTGTCTCGCCGCCGTCTCGTTTGAGCGAAAGACCAAGAAAAAGCTCTTTGTCGGAGCCTTGCTCGACTTCGCCGCAACGTCGCTGCCGGGTTGCCTGTTCTTTGTCGTCCTGTCGGAATTGTGCGGCGGAGAACTTCGCCTTTCGTACATCGTTTTCTGCCTTGCCGGGGGCATTGCCGGCTATCTTGCGCTCAAAAAACATTTGTCCGCGCTGCGCCGCAAATTCATAGCCTCGTTGAAAGCCAACAAGACGATACGGCTCGCTGTTTCGCGGTTGCTGAAATAGCGAATACCTGCCGTCGCCCCGAGACAGCCGGCAAAACGCGCCTCGATCGGCGCGTCTTTTCGCGCGGTCTGCACTGCTCTTCGCCGATCTTCGCCCTGCTCCCATTGCTTCGCACACGATGAGAAAACCGTCTGACTATTCTGACGCCGTCGGCGAGGGATCATCCAAAGCCGATACGCGCCGATATCCGCGATGATCGCGCCAAGACAGAGCGTTCGATCGCTGCAACCTTTTGAATGAGATAATGTTCTTTAACCGCGGCAAGAGTTTTCGGCATAGATAGCGTCTTTCGCCGACAGCGAAGATTTTAGGAAACCGCCAAAGCATTTCGATCAAAGCAATATTTTGACGGGACAAAGCCAATAATTTGAGGCAAAACTTTCTGCCGCGATCACGTCTTTCGCCGACGGTAGAGCTTTTGCGGCATAGTCTTTTGTTAAAATTGCCTTTTTGTTGAGATAGAGCCGCCCAATTGCGGCAAGAATTTCTCCGATACAGATCCCTTCGACTGCGATGAGCATTTTTGAAAAAGTCGTTCTGTTGCGGCGATCTTTCGGCAGCGATGACGTCTTTCGCCTGCAACGAAACTTGCCGACCGAAAGCAAGCAGATCGGTCCCGGCAATGACTTTTCGCGCAATTATCCTTTTCGGCAAAACGCTGTTAGGTCGCGGCGATAGTTTTGCCCGAAATTATCTTTGTTTGGCAAAAGCGCTGTTCGATTGTGGAGATATTTTTGCCCGAGATCATCCTTGATCGGCAAAAGATTCGTTATGTTTCGGCAAACTTTTGAGCATGGCAAAAACTTGTATGTTCGGCAAGTCGTCAAGCCTTTCTTGCAGAACATTTTCAGGCAAAAGGCTCAGCGCTTGATCATGCCCTTGTTCTTCAAGCTCGCCTCATAGCAGACAACGGTCGCCGCCACGCCGACGTTGAGCGAATCGCACTTGCCGAACATCGGGATCGACACCAACTTTACGTCAAGATCGTACCACCCTCGCGATATGCCGTAACGCTCGCTGCCCATGACAAAAGCGGTGCGCCTGCCGTACGGATAGTCATAATAGGCGGTCTCGGCGCGGCTGTCGGTCAGATAGATATCAAAGCCGAGACGTTGCAGCTGCGCGCCGCAGTCCGCAAAATCGTCAAACTCGACAAACGGCAGCGAAAACAAGCTGCCCATGCTGGCTTGGATGAGCTTGGGGTGAGTCATGCGCGCTTTGCGATTGCAGATGAACACCGCGTCGACGCCCGCGCCGTCCGCGACTCGCATCATCGTGCCGACATTGCCGGGGATCTCGACGCCGTCAAGCACCAAGACGACGCTCTTGTCGTCAAGAGCAAGATCGCTCAGCTCATAATGCGGCAGATAGGCGACCGAAAGAATACCGTCGGGGCGCTCTTTCTCCGAGATCTTCGCGAAGACTCTCTCGCTGACGGTGAACCGCTGATCGCATTTTTCGCACAATCGGCGCGCAAGCGATGCAACTTCGGCAGTGCGGATAAGATCGGGGCAGAGCAGCACCGCACGCAGACGAAGCGACGCGTCGTCGAGCAACTTGTTGAGCCATATCCCGTCCGCAACAAACTGCCTCTCGGGATTGGGCTTGGAATTGTTGCGCAAGTCTCGAATGTGGCGAACGATCGAGTGTCCGTCGCCGACCGCATAAAACTTGAATGATTGCAGCAGATCCTGCTTTATCTCTTCGATCTTGTCGTCCATACAATGTCTCCCGATCACATTATACAACAGATAGAGCAAAAAGAAAAGCCAACGCGAGCGCAGACGCAAAACGGCAACGGCGCGCGAAAGCAAGTCATAATGCACTTTTATAAATGTTTCACAAAAAGCGTGAAACAACCGCCGAAAAATCTTCGCGGAGGGCATTCCGAGGGCGTGAGACGAAGCATTTTTGTAAAAATTTTTGATACACACTTTTACACGATATGTTGCTTAAATTGGGTAAATCAAGGTCGTTTCAGCCGTATTTAGGCTATTTGTCGACAAAATGTTACTCGTGAAACATTGAAATCGGCGATCAGAGGACAACAACGCGTTCGACAGAGGGCAAACTGTTGAAACGCACGAAAAACACGCCTATGCCGCACCGCGAATAGCCGAACACAAAAACAAAACATGGCAACACAAAAAGTTGCGCGGAGAAATAATGACAAAAGATCTTTTGCCGCGCAACCGCTTTTGGCAACGCGTCGCATTGCTTTGAACACATCATAGGGATATCGCGCGAAGACGTCGACCGGAACAGACGCATTTGCCTTGGGCGCCCCAAGTCAATGTGAGCCTTTGCGACAAAAATCACTCCACAAACACACAGTCATCAACAATAACGCAAGCAGGGGAGCACATCTCTTTTGTCGAAACGACTGCGCAAGCCGATCGCCTTTCCAAACAGCAAAAAACTTCTCTTCGCGAGTTGTTTTGCAGAGCAAACACGCGCAACTTGGCAACAAGGCATTAACAACAAAGCTTTACTCGACAGTAAAACGCAACTCTGCAACAAAACTTTGCTTGGCAGCAAGATATAACACTGCAACAAGACATTACGCAGCAACAAGGCACAACTCTGTAACAAAGCCTTACACGACAGTAAAATGCAACACGGTAACAAAGCTTTGACCGACAGCAAGTAACGACGTAGCAAAAAGCGCCGTTGTTTCGGCTCTCCAACGTCCGCATTTGCAGCATTCCGACAAAGAACACGATCAACAGCACAGCCTTGTGGGCAAGAATTGCTCTCTTTTGCAGTGTTTTCTGTCAATTTTGCGAGATTCGCCGTATTTTTTCTGCACGCACAACAACGAACGTGAAAAGTAAATAGCAATGCGATCTGCGTTACATAGCCAAGAGAGCAGTCCTTCGATCGGCGAGCTATCTGCAAATACGGCTATACTCCGCATTTTTCGTGCAAATATTTGCTTTTTCGACTGTTTCACGCGAAACATTTGCAAATACGGCAAAATATCTACGGCAATGCTCAACACACACGAATCGCTTTGTTTTTGCGTTGTCGCTTTCTCATTACCGCCGTCATTCCATCGCCTTACGGCTTTAATTTCCTCCGCAATTCTTGCGAGACGTGTTTCCGGCAATGCGCGACTTCGCTGTCTTTGTATCCTATATCGCAATTTTGCGGCTCGTCGCGCGTCTGAAACGCAACTTCGATGCTGTTTTCCGCTATTTTGGCTTTTTGAGGACGTTTTTGTCCTGTGTAACTCGATCGCCGGGAAAGAGTTCGATCCTTTAATGCAATTGCGACGCGGGTCTTTCCGGCCGTACCTCTTATCGAGTGATTTTTCTTAACAATCTCGATGTTCCTTTTCGTCTTCGTGTCGCATTCAATAGACTTTTTCCTTCCTTGATCGTATTGCGAGGCGTCTTTTCACTCCGTTTCGCACTCCGAGAAGCGTTTTGGCCCGCGACACAAACACAAGAAAAGTTTTTGGATCGGTATCACATTGCAAGCCGCTTTTCCGATCCGCGAAATATCCGCCGGAGAATTTTGGCTCTGTTGTCGCATTGCGAGACGCTTTTCTTTTTGCGCACAGCAAGACGCTTCCTCGGCAAAAGCGGCATACACGAGGAGAGTTTTCTGCTTAGTACAACGTTATGAGCATTCTTTCGTTTCGGTACAGCGTAATGCGAGTATGCCGCGCTGTCGATGCTCCGCCAAGTTTTGAAAAACAAGCCAACGGTCAAGCGGCGCTATATCAATACATGTCTTTCTTATTGTTTATATCAAAACATATGTTCATCTTTTGGCGGTCGATCTGTTCATTCTTCTATTTGCGTTGATAATGTACTATTATGTTTTTGCAATGCATTGCCCGCTTTCAATAGTTTCTCGATATCGTATACTCTATTTGCCGCAACTCGAGTTGTATTGCCGTTGAGTTAGAGGTCAATTGCTCAAAATCGAGCGCGTTGGCGCGTTTTTGCCCTCGCCGCCGTATCGTCGCGTTTGCAAAGTGAAGTTGCCGACTTTTTGCGCACCGCGCCGAGGGCTTTTCGCGATCACTCTCCTTCGGAGTACACTTTCCGAGAAAGCCGATTTTTCCGCATGTTGCCTGTTTTTCGTTTCGTTTTGCACGCGCTATCCTCAACATTTGCGTCTCGTTTTCGCCCGAAGTCTTTGCCAACTTTTTGTCGCTTTGACGATTTTCCCAATGTCTGCATTGCGTTCAGAGCCCTTTGCAAGCATTCGCGGCTCACTCCCTTATTATGCGTGTACGACGGACGAATTTTGGCTTGTTCGTTTCTTCCCTTGATCGTCGACCGCGATCGCTCCGACGTCTGTTGCAGGCGTTGTCGTATCGCGCTTCGACTTGCGATCATTCCGCCATACCTCCCGAGCCCGACATTCGCTCCGCACCGTATCCGAAAAGCTCCGTCTTTACCGTTCACACAGCGCCTTTGCAATGCACAGCAATCGTACAAGGCGGTCGAACTTGCCGCGCAAGCACGGGAGCGATTTTATGTTCGGCCAGAGCACAAATGCCCGAAAACTCGGGCTTTGCGCAGACTGATTTTTTCGGCGCGGTTATTGCTCCGACCCAAGCCTTGCTTTGCCGCAAGCCGAAGACTGATACTGCCGCCGCTATTTCCGCATTCTCCGCACCTTTGCTCGACGCGGACGACGCGACGCCCGTCGGGCATAGAGGCTCCCGTTTGACCGCCGAGAATGGCGAGCCGGCTATGTGGAATTCGTGAATCGTTTTGCTCTCTGTTTCACGTTAAACAATTGAGGTTTTCCACACTCCTCAAACGGCTTTTGAGCCGTCTTGCGGCGCTCGAACACGCTTTGCGACTGCAAACAGCGCCGTCGTCTATGCTTTTCGCAGCCGTCGCAAACTTTGCACGCCAACGGCGCTGCTTTGCTTGATGGCGTTTTCTACATTTTTGCAGCCTTTTCAAGCTGCCATGCCTGTGCGTCGGTCGCAGGGGAGCCGAGCACGCTCCTCTTGGCGACGAGCGAAGTCCGTCTTTTGTCATCATATGTTTTGCAAGAATCCTCACCGGACTTGCTTTTCTCGGCCTTGTCAACGGCTTCAAACATCACTGCGGCGCCGCAAAGAGCAGGGAGCGACGTCGCGCCGTTGGTTTTCAATATGACAGAAGTCTCGCCCAAACAAGCCTTAGCGCGAACTCAATGCCGCGCACCGTCAACGCAACTTTCTCAAATAGAAAGCGCAATATTTCGCGAAGAGCGGCGGCAACTCTTGCCGAACTTGCGCAACGATCGCAAACAGAACAGAGCGCTTGACGGAATTGCACGCTTTGCGGAACGACGACATCGAGCTTCCCGAAACGACTTGGCAAAACAGCATCGCAGCGTCAACGCAACTTTCTCAAATAAAGCCGCGCATTGCGCGCGCAACACGCAAAAGCCGGCGAATCGAACCTATTCTTTTTGGCAACTTCTCCGACGCACATTGCTCTCTGCATGTGAAAAAGGCTTGTAGGACACGGCTTTCGCGCTCGACCGCTCCAAACGATCGGGTCGATCTCTCACAGCTCTTGTTCCCAGACGACAGTTTTGCCGTTGCATTGCAGGCAGCCGAAGATCGACGAACCGAAAAAGCTTTGCTCGGCAGACACAAGGACGCGCCTCGATGATCTCGCGCACAACCTCGGCGCCTCGCGATGCGGCAACATCGGTATAACTGCGCCCAAAGATCGCGCGGCAAATTCTTCAACAAAATCAAGGGGAGACGTCGTCGCGACATGCAAGATCTCCGCATCGCAAAGTCTTGCGACGACAAAAACTTGGCAGCCGGCCGCCGTGTACCGTCAAACGCAGCTCTTCCTCCGGCAACGCCTTCCTCCGCACTCAGTTTTCTCCTCAGGCAACACGGATCGCGACAGACTTACGCCTCTTGCCGCAAGCAAAGAGCTCGCGCCCTGCACAACGCTTGCCGCGAGCAATGCCGAACAGGGGTAACGCGCAGACAACTCTCTGCAACATCATGCGTCTTGCCGCGCTTGCCCGCACGCAAACATCTCGCGCTCTCTGCCAATCAACGCCTGCCGCAAGCAATCCCGCACCAAGGCAACACGCAGACAAATCGCCGAGACGGTGTACTCTTTGCCGCGCTCGCAAGCCAAGATCGGCGCGAAAAATTTTTGCGATATCTCCGCAACTTGTCCACAATATGGGGGTACTTCTCCACAAAATTGTGTGGATAAGTGTGCAAAATTCCGAATATCGTTGATTTTTTTGGCTGTTTTCCGCTTCTTCGCAATATGCGGTTTCGTCCCGTTTTTGCCGCCGTGAGCGCGTCCGACTCCGCGTTCTTCTCACGTTGCCGCAAATCGTAGCCCGATCTCTCTTCGCCGCGCGTCGCCGACGACTGATTCGCCGCCGAATTTCCCGACTTTTCTCAGTCGCTCCGAAAAGACGGTTCAAAACAAATCAGTCTTCTTCCGCGCTTTCCTTTATGGCGCGCAACGTAGCATTTTCTGCTCGTTTTCCGCAGTTGCGAACGTTGCTCTCTTTTTCGGCTCAGATCGGCGGCGAGCAACATCGACACACAGCCGAAATACATTCAAAAGCTCTCTCATTTTTCTCTACTCAGATCAACCTGCGCAACGTCGATACACAACCAAAGCCGTTCAAACGCGTCTCGCGTATCTCCCGACGCAGATCGACGGCGCACAGGTCGACGCGCAGCCAAAAGACGTTCAAAGGCGTCTTGCATATCTCCCCGGATCGGCGCCGGCACCGCCGAAAAGTCTTCGGAAGGCTTTGCTTCGTCGTCTCGGCAACGGCAAACACCGCAGCTTTGCAAAAACTTGCATTAAGCTCTCTCGGCAAGACGCCTTCGATTTTTTTGACAGGGTTATAAAGCCTCTTTTTCCGCATTTCCATTGGTCATAAAGACGCCAAAAATCGGGCAATTTGCGCTCGAAGCGATTTTGTTCGTCATCGGTCGGCTCTCGCGCTTTGCTCGTTTTGAACGGCAGTTTTCCCCGTCCGCAAAACACAAAAAATGCCCGAAAACATTGATGTTTTTGCTCCAAACCCCGTCTGTTGTCAAGGCCTTTGTTTGCCTTTCGGGCATACGAATGTTTCATGTGAAACCGAAAGCCGCCTCGCTTGTCGGCACTGCCGCCCTTTTGCGCGATCGTCGGACTCAAAGTGCCTCGTGCACGCGAGCGCGCGCGAGCCGTCCGCTCGCAACACCGAGAGGGCAGGGCGCGAAGGCGTTTTTGCCCGTGCGCCTTTGCGTATGCTTTCGTCCGTCGCCGGGTCGAGCAGGATAGCGAAAGCAAAATTCTTTCGACGCAAACTCTTTGCCGGGCTTAACGATCAAAAGCCTCTCTATCAAGCGCTGCAACGGCTTAAACTCATTCAAAATCGGCACACGAAAGCTCTTGCCGAATTTATCGATCAAAGCCGATCGACCGCGCGGCATTCGCTTAACTGCCGTCACGGCAGGCGAACGGCACTCCTTTGCCGCATTTTTGACAAAAACGCTCGTCCGAGCGAGGCTTTGGCCCAAACACGGCAACGCGGACGACGGCTCTTTGGTGTATTTGACAAGCAAAATCGCTCGATCAAGCACTATATGTCTCAAATTTCGTTAAAGCGGGCGAAAGGAAACGCTTTTCGCCGCCGATCACCGTATCCGCAAGCCTTATGCGGTTGTGATCGTTCGTGTTCTTGCGGCCTTTGAGCGCAAAATCGAGCACGACTTTGGGCGCCTATGCTTTGCCGAGCCGCCTTGCAAAAGAGCGATGAGCGCGATCTAAGACGCATCATCTCGTTTTTCGTTTCGCGCCGCGGCAGTTCGGGAGCTATGGATCTTTCGCTATCGCCGCGCATACGCGCCTGTTGAGCCAATAGAACGAATTTCGGATTTACCGATGAGCCTTTCGCTATCGCACGCGCATACGCGAAGTCATGCTATATTGACGCTGTCCATTTGACAAAGCGCGGCTCTGCGCGTTTTGGCTTTCGCATTTCCCTCGAGCGAGCTATGGCGATCGTTTTGCCATGCTTTTCGCTGTTTTGCCGTTTCGCGCTCGCAATACGGCTTGCCGCAACTCGCTCTCGCCGACTTAACGAGCCGAGCGCAGAGCGGCGGCGTCTGTTTTGCGGCGCATGTCTGCCTTTTCCGTCCCGATCGCGGCTATGCATAATTATGCATGGGCTTTTGCGGCGCCTATGCGCCGTGCTCCGCTCGCGTATCGATATCCCGACGATCTTCAATACGACATCGATATTTTCGCTCGGCAAAATCTCTATCTCTTCCCCAAGCGCCGACGATCTCGCACAAATGAAAAGCGCACGGCGGCAAAAGGCTCGTTGCGAAAGCGAACAAAGACTTGCAAAGATCGCGCCGTTGCCGCAGAGCAAGACGACATCGATATTTTCGTTCGGCAAATCTCGACGCTGTGAGCAGACGACAACGTCTTTGACATAGATCGATCGCGGATCGCCTTCGCTCGAATGACTGCGGAGATATACGGTAGGCTCCCAATGCGCGCAACAATATCGGTCCATCGCCGCGCTGCGAGCGGCAACAAAAACTTTTCGTCTGTGGCGCAAACGCGCGAGCACTGCGAAATTGCTTGACAGCGGCTATTTTTTATTATATACTTTATTAGCTTTTGATCGTTTGCTCGGCGCGTTGTTTCCTGTCGGTTATCACATACAGGAATGCAATGAGCGCGAGCGCGGCGATCCCTACGAGACAAAATTTACCGGAGAGGTTCAGAATATGAAGAGAACGTATCAACCCAAGAAGCGTCAGCGCAGCAAGGTCCACGGATTCAGACAGCGCATGAAGACCCAAGGCGGCAGGAACGTCATCAAGAGACGCAGAAACAAGGGCAGAAAGCAACTCACCGCCTGAGTGCTATGCAAAGACGGTATAGGCTAACATCGAACAGGACGTTCGTCTACTTATACCGCAAGGGCACCTGTGTACGCGCGCCTCAGCTTTTGTTGTACTATGCGCCCGGGAGGCACGATCTGAAGGTCGGCTTTTCGGTGAGCAAGAAGGTGGGCAAGAGCGTGGTGCGCAACAAGGTCAAGCGCAGACTCAAAGAGAATTTTCGTGCGCTTATACCTTCGTTGAAGAAGGGGTATACATATCTGGTGGTCGCGCGTCCTGCTTTGGCGGAGTGCGACTATGCGCAGATCGGCGCCGCATTGAAGAGCGTATTGACTCGCGCGGGGCTGACGGAGAGGGGCGAATGAGTCTTGCCGCACAGGCGATAGCGATATACAAGCGATTTTACAATCCGCTTTTTGCGAACAGCTGCAAGTATGTGCCGAGCTGCTCGGCATACATGGTGCAGGCGATCAAAAAGCGCGGCTATCTCGTCGGGACGATGATGGGCTTGTGGCGACTTGTCAGGTGCAATCCTTTCAGCAGGGGCGGCTATGACCCCGTGAAGGACAATTTCAGAGGAAAGGCAAAATGGCTTTTGTAGACGGCGTGATATCTGCCGAGATGACCAATCTGATCGGCAAACTTCTGCTTGCGCTATACAACGCGATCGGCGATTTCGGATGGACGGTCGTGGTTTTTGCCGTTGTTTTGAGGCTGATCCTCAGCCCTCTCGACATTTGGCAAAAGATCTCTTCGCGCAAACAGAGCCGCAAGATGGAGCGCATACGCCCGCAATTGGAGAAGTTGCAGCGTCAATATGCCAACGATCCGCAGACGCTGCGCCTCAAACAGTCCGAATTGCAAAAGAAAGAAAAGATCCACATGTTCACGTCGTGCATCCCGATGATCATCACGCTGGTCCTGTTCTTCTTCATTTGGGACGGATTCCGCGCGCTCGTTTCTTACGAGAACGAAGTCATCATCGAGAAGTTGATCGCGATCTACAACGACAATGTGGGCAAGGTCTCCGCCGCGGAGCTCAATCAATTGCTCGTCGAGGGCTATGATCTGCACAGTTTCTTGTGGGTCAAGAACATCTTTATGTCGGATATCGGCACCAACGTCATTCCGTCCTATGAGCAGTTCATCTCGACGATCAACGCTACGATGCCCGACACGACGATCAAGTACGACACTCTCGTCGGTCCCGCGATGGAGTTCTACAACAAGACGGGCACTTGGGACTTTGAGAGGTGGAACGGCTATTTCGTGCTCCCCATTTTGTCGATCGCGACGAGCTTTGTCACGACCAAGTTGATGCAATCGGTCAATCAGCCGATCGCCACCGGCACCGCTCAACAACAGAAATCGCAGCAGACGACGATGAAGGTCATGAACTACGTGATGCCATTGATGCTGGGCGTGTTCGCGATCATGTACAGCGCGGCATTCGCTCTGTACTACTTCATCAGCAACGTGATGATCGCCCTGATCAACCTCACGTTCACACTGGTCGTCAAATATATCGAGAAAAAGAACGGGACGGGCACCGCGCCCATCGTAGTTTCCGGAGGAAAGAAGAGATGAAAGAAACAGAAGTAACAGCGGCAAGCGTAGAAGACGCGATCGAGCAGGCCGCGGAGGAGTTGGGGGTCCCCAAGGACAGAGTGATCGCCGAGGTCGTCAAGACGAGCGGCATCATCAAGAAGAAGTACACCGTGCACGCCACGGTCAAAGAAACTCCGCAGGAGAGAGCTGTCGCGTTCATCAACGGCTTGATCGAGAATATGCACCTCAACTGCACGGCGACTTTGTTTGAAGAAGAAGACGCCTATCGCATCCAGCTGTCCGGCAAGGACACGCCCGTGCTGATCGGTTTCAGAGGCGATGTCTTGGACTGCGTCCAATACCTGACGCTCCTTGTCGCCAACAAAAAAGAATCTCTCGACAAGCGCATCATCCTCGATGGAGAGAACTATCGCGAGAAGCGCACCGTCACGCTGTCCAAGCTCGCCAAGAATCTCGCCTTCAAGGCGGCAAAGACGGGCAGACCCATTGAGCTGGAACCGATGAATCCCTTTGAAAGAAGAGTCATCCACTCCGCGCTCCACGACGACAAATTCGTCACCACCGAGAGCGTCGGCGAAGAGCCCTTCCGCCACATCGTCATCAAGCCCAATCGCGTCAAGAACAACGATCGCGGCAGAGACGGCTACAACAAGGGCAGGGGCGGCAAGGGCCGCTATGACAAGAAGTCGGACTATCGCGGCAGCAGCCGAGCGGCGATGCAGACGACTGCTCCCGAAGAAGAAAAGCCGCATGATATGTACAACTATGAATACAGCCGCAACTTCAAGCGCACCGGCGGCGGCAAATTGAGATCGTTCGGCGAAAAGAGCCGCAGATTTTGACGATATCGCCTCGAGAGTTCTTCTCGGGGCGAATTTTTTGCGACTTTTTCCGCTTTTTTGAGTTTTGCGACACAGCTCGACTCGTCAGAGATTGACGGATCGAGCTTTTTCTGCTCTCGCATTTTGCCGCCGTTCTGTTCGATCGGCTTCGCTGCTCCCTTTCTGCGCTCATTGCCGTGTACATTATCGGCACAGCGCATCAGAACACAGACAGTTTGTCACATCGTAATTTGACAAGCAAAACGACGGCTCCGCCTTTGAGGTCTGTGCCGTCGTTTTTTTTGCCGCCGTCTTTGCACCGCGACGGTTTTGATGTTGCTTCGCCTTTTTTGCGATGCCGAATCAATTTTTGAGCCGACTATGCCGGTGCAGCCATTTTTCTCTGCACCGTCTTCCTTTGTTTGTTTTTGCTTTGACGTTTTTGCGATGCCGAGTCAACCATTGCAACGAATTTGATCGCGCAGAAATCTATCTCTTCGCCGTCATTCACGCATTCGTTTTGCACTGCCGCCAACTTTGCCGTCGTTGGCTATGCGTGCCGTTGTTTTCGGCATGCTTTTGCTGCGATTTTGTAGGGCAAATCGCGGCTTGATCACTCGCCGCCGCCGACTTTGCGTTCGATGAACTCCTCGAGGCGCGCGATCAGCTGCGCATCGGGCGCGCTCGGATAGGACATTACGTTCAGCCTGTGCCGCGGATCGCCTTTGCGATAGGGCGGATGCAGATGCAGATGCGCGTCCCAGACAAAGCCGTTGCGGCGGTAGAACTCGCGCCTGCGGCTCGTAAGCTCGTCCTCGGGCGGCTCTATCTCGAGCACGACGGTCTTGCCGCTGTCTTTGAACAATTGCAGCGCCGCCGCGCCCAAGCCCTTTCCGCGCACGGACGGGAGGGTGCACAAGTGCTCGACATAGAGCATCCCGTCCGCGTCCCATACTCCCGCCATGCCGACATATTCGCCGTCGCTTTGCAGCGCCAGCAAATAAAAATCTCGGTCTTGGAGCAATCGCTCGTTGTCTTGGAGGTCTCTTCTCTCCACTTCGGGGAATGACAGCCTATATAGCTGCATCGTCTGTTGAAAAAGCGCGTCGTCTGCGCTCGTGATCCTGTGTGCCGTCAACATTTGCCTGTCCTCGCTGTTTTGATGATATGTATTCGGTTTTTTCACTTTCCGACGCAAAATTTGGAGAATACTCTGTCTATTATCGCCTCGTCCGCCGTCGCGCCCGTGATCTCGCCGAGAGCGGAATATGCCTGTCTTATGTCGAGAGCGACGCACTCGGTTGGCATGCCTGCGTCCAGCGACTTTCGCGCCGCTTCCAGCGCCTCGCACGCGCGCTGCAATGCGTCGCGGTGACGCTCCTCGATGACCATATTGCCCGACGCGTCCACTTCGCCGTCCGTGACGAGAGCGGCGATAGCCGATTTGAGCTCTTCTATCCCTTGTCCCGTCTTGGCGCTGACGAACGCGACGCCGTCGCGATCGGGGTGGGGAAGGTCGCACTTGTTGCAGACTACAAAGATCTTCGCGTCCTTTGGCAAACCGTCCAAAATGCGCTTTTCTTCATCCGTAATTTCCCTGTCCGCCTGTGTGACAAAGAGGATGACGTCCGCTCTGCGCGCGGCGCTCAACGAGCGTTCCACGCCCAGCTTTTCGACTGCGTCGTCGGTGCGTCTTATCCCTGCGGTGTCGATCAGATTGATCGCCGCCCCGTCTTTTTCTATCCTCTCTTCGAGGCTGTCGCGAGTCGTCCCCGCGATATCGGTCACGATCGCCCTATCCTTGCCGCACAGCGCGTTGAGCAGCGAGGACTTGCCGACGTTTGCCACGCCGACGATCGCGACGTCTATGCCATTGCGCACAAGCGCTCCGGTGCGCGCGGTGGCCAGCAGCGCTTTGACTTTTTGCAATGCGCCGTCCACCGCCTCGGACGTCAGTTCCACACTCTCGTCTTCCATCTCTTCGGGATAGTCAAAGCTCGCTTCGAGAGCCGCGCAGGCGTCGAGCAGCTGTGCCGAAAATCGCTCTATCTCGCCCGACAGCGCGCCCGTCATCATTCGGTAGGACGCTTTGAGTTGGGCGCCCGATTCCGCATTTATCATGTCGATGACCGCCTCGGCGTCGCTGAGCGCGAGTTTGCCTGCGACAAAGGCGCGCTTGGTGAACTCGCCCTTGTCGGCAAGACGCGCGCCGTGACGTATGCACGCCGCCAAAACTTCTTTGGCAAGACGCGCTCCGCCGTGGCAATGGAATTCCACAATATCCTCGCCCGTGTAGGTTTTGGGCGCTTTGAAGTAGACGGCAAAGCTCTTGTCCCGATACTCTCCCGCGCTCAAAGTGCCGAGATACATCATCCCCGGGACGGCCTCGAAAAAGTCGCGAAGCCGCGCGCACGAAAACATTTGCGCCGCGATTTTTTGCGCGTCGCCGCCGCTCATCCTTATGATCGCTATCGCTCCGGCTCCGACCGGTGTGGAGATCGCCGCTATCGTGTCCATATTGCCTCCGAATGTTATTGTACCACACGCACGCGCTTTATGCAAATGCGCGCGTGTATTTGCGTGTGCGCGCACTGTGTGCTATAATATCGGCGGAGGCAAAATGCACAAGTTCGACGCGATCTACGACAGCATAGTCATCGGCGCGGGGCACGCGGGAGTGGAAGCGTGCCTTGCTTTGGCGCGCACGGGACACAAAACTCTCGTCGTCACGCTGTCGCTCGACGCGATCGCCTTCATGGCATGCAATCCCGCCATAGGCGGCACAGCCAAGGGACACTTGGTGCGCGAAGTGGACGCGCTCGGCGGTCAGATGGGACTCGCCGCGGACGCCAACTTGTTGCAGATCCGCATGCTCAACACCGGCAAGGGCGCGGCGGTGCGCTCGCTGAGAGGGCAGGAGGACAAAGCCAAATATCACGGCTATATGAAGTCGGTGTTGGAGCGTCAAGAGAACCTCGATATCTTGCAGAGCGAAGTCTCCGAGATCTTGACCGAGGACGGCAAAGTCTGCGGCGTCAGGACGGCGCAGGGACAGACTTTCGGATGCCGCGGCATAGTCGTCGCGACGGGCGTCTATCTCAACGCGGAGATCATCATCGGCGAGTTTAGACAAAAGGTCGGTCCCAACGGCTTTTGCCGCGCGACGGGATTGACAGATTCGCTGCTCGCGCTCGGACTCCCTACGCGCAGATTCAAGACGGGCACGCCCGCGCGCATAGACGGCAAGACCGTCGACTTCTCCAAGATGAGCGTCCAGCACGGCGACGACGACATCTATCCTTTCTCTTTTATGACGGACGGCACATTGCCCAACAAGCGCCCGTGCTATTTGACATACACGACCGAGGAGACCAAGCGCATCATCATGTCCAATTTGGACAGATCGCCGCTGTTCAACGGCTCCATCAAGAGCGTGGGGCCGCGCTATTGCCCGTCCATAGAGGACAAGGTCGTGCGCTTTGCCGACAAAGAGCGGCATCAGATCTTCATCGAGCCGGAATGCGAAGACACCGACGAGCTGTATGTGCAGGGGATGAGCAGTTCGCTGCCCGTCGACGTGCAGATCGCGATGTATCACTCGGTGACGGGGCTAGAACATTGCAAGATAATGCGCTATGCTTACGCGATAGAATACGACTGCATAGATCCGACGTCGCTGTCTCCGTCGCTCGAGACCAAGGCGGTAGAGGGACTGTTCCTCGCCGGACAGATAAACGGCAGCAGCGGCTATGAAGAGGCGGCGGCACAGGGCATAATAGCCGGGATAAATTGCGCGCGCAAGCTCGACGGCAAGCCCGCGATCGTGCTGCCGCGCGACAGCTCGTACATAGGCGTGCTGATCGACGATCTCGTGACAAAGGGCACCAACGAGCCGTACAGGATGATGACCGCGCGCGCGGAACACAGGCTGTATCTGCGCCAAGAGAATGCGGACGAAAGACTCACCCCGATAGGCCGCAAAGCGGGACTTGTCGACGACGCGCGCTTTGCGCGATTTGCCGCAAAATTGCAAGAGTTGGACGCGATCCGCTCCGCTCTCGGCGAGAGCGTCAAGTCTGCCGACGTCAAAGCTTTCTTGACGCGCGTCGGCTGCGACGCGGACGGCGTAAAGGGCTGCAAGCTCGGCGATCTGCTGCGCAGGTCCGAAGTGAGCGCGGCGGCTCTTCGCGACTTTTTCCCAAAGCTGCAAAACTTCTCGCTGCGCAACCTCGAAGAGGCGGCGACCGAGATCAAATACGCCGGCTATCTGGACAAGCAAAAGTCCTTTGCCGAAAAGATGAAAAAGCTGGACGAAAAGCCGCTGTCTCCCGACACCGACTATTCCGCGATCTCGGGATTGAGGATAGAGGCACGCCAAAAATTGGACAAGATCAAGCCGCTGTCTCTCGGTCAGGCGGCGCGTATATCGGGCGTCTCTCCTGCCGACATCACGGTGCTGATGGTCTGGCTCGCGAGGTCGAAATGAGCAGGGCGGCTCTGATCGGATACCTCAAGGACAGGGGGATCTATTCCGACGACGCGCTTGCAAAAATGGACGCCTATTGCGATCTCGTGCTCGAAGCCAACAAGTCTTTCAACTTGACGGCGATCACGGACAGAGATCAATTCTATGCCAAGCACTTCATAGATTCGCTTGCCGGATATGAACACATCAAGGACGCAAAGAGCGTCTGCGATATAGGCAGCGGCGCCGGCTTCCCGGGAGTTCCGCTGGCGATCGCGTGCCCGTCGACGCAGTTCGTACTCGTCGACAGTCTGCTCAAAAGAGTGGACTTTGTCAACACCTGCACCAAAAAATTGAACATAACGAATTGCGTCGCCGTTCACAGCAGAGCAGAGGAATTTGCCTCTTCTCGGCGCGAGAGCTTTGACGTCTGCACGGCGCGCGCCGTGTCGTCACTCGACACTCTCGCCGAGCTGTGCGCGCCTCTTGTCAAGGTGGGAGGCGAGTTCGTCGCGTACAAGGGCAAGAGCGTGGAGCAAGAGCTCGCCGCGGCAAGCCGCGCGCTGCAAGTCCTCGGACTGCAAAAAACGTCGCTTGAATCATATCGTATCGACGATGACGAGACTCACTTTTTGCTGGTCTGCAAAAAGGTGCGCCCCACTCCGTCCAAATATCCGAGAAGAGGCAACAAGCCCAAAACTCATCCCATCTCATAAAAATCGGCGAAGCGCGCTTTTGTACAATGCTGATATTGACAACGCCGCCAAACTTTTGTTATAATAAATAAAACAAAGGCAGGCAAGTCTGCCGAGTCAAAAGAGGATGTATGGAAAAATCGAAAAGCATTTCCGAAGCTGCCGATCTCGCTCTTTCGATAGAGAAGGGCGAAAACGTCAACGACAGCGTCCGCAACATCAAGATCAACTTGATCGAGACCAACCCCAATCAGCCGAGGACACGATTTGATCAGACGGCTTTGGAAGAGCTCGCCGCCAGCATAAAGAATTACGGCGTCATCCAGCCTATCCTCGTCACCGAATCGCCCGACGGCGGCTTTGAGTTAGTCGCCGGCGAAAGACGTCTGCGCGCAAGCAAGATCGCAGGGCTCACAACGATCCCGTGCATCGTCAAGAAATTCAGCGACGCGGACAGAGCCGAGATCGCCTTGATCGAGAACTTGCAGCGCGAAGACCTCAATCCCGTCGAAGAGGCGAAGGCATATCGCTCGCTGATGGACAAGTTCGGATTGACGCAAGAAGAGCTCGCCGCCAAGCTCGGCAAATCGCGCCCCGCGATCGCCAACAGCCTCAGGCTTCTCAACCTCAATCCCACCGTGCTCGAGCTTGTCGAAAACGGCAGATTGAGCGCAGGACACGCGCGCACGCTCGCCGTGATCAAGGACTATACGGTGCAGGCGTCCTATGCGATCGCCGCCGCCGACAAAAAGATGAGCGTCCGTCAGCTTGAACGCATGGTCGCATCCTATCTCAATCCGCGCAAAGAGCGCAAACTCTTCAATTCGCCCGAACTCAAAGAACTCGTCAACAATATGCAGCACACGTTCGGCACCAAGGTCAAAGCGATCGGCAACAACGAGAAAGGACGCATCTACATAGACTACTACACCAAGGACGACCTCATCCGCATCTACGAATTGGTCGAAGAACTCAAAAAGGACTGACACCGCCCAAGACAACTATAGCTCAAGACAAAAGATTTTGCAAGATCTCTTCGCAGGGCACGGTAGTGTGCCTCGAAGTGTGGCTCGACACCCTGACGGGCGTCACCTATCTCTACCTCAACGCAGGGCACTCCGACTGCTTTCTGCCGCTGACATACGACGACGGCACTCCCGTTGCCATGCCGCCCGACGACTTTGCCAAAAAGAGATTCGCCAAGACATATTCTCAAGGTTCTCTCGAGAGCATCGAAGTGTGGGTGGATCTGTTCAGCGGCATAAACTATATCTTCCGCTACGCCAAGTACGGCGGCAACTTCATCCCGATGTTGGACGCGGCAGGAAAGTACGTCGTCACTCCTCCCGAACAGCTCAAATATCTCGATTGACAAAAAGATCGTCAATGCGCATTGACGATCTTTTTTTGTCAAGTTTGTATGACTTGTTTTTTGATTTGCACTGTCGCGCAGCGATGGTATTGAGTCAAGTATAAAAAATCTTTAATTATTCATACTTTCTCCGTTCGGAAGTTGTTTCAAAGTTGAAGTAACTTCCGAACACTTTTATATACTTATTTATAAATTTTTTCAACATCGATCTGAAGTTGCTCTACTATTTTAGTAACTTCCGAAAGAAGTTGACTCGGATAACGCAATTTTTCGGCTCGAAGTCAATATTCTTAAATAGCTTGGATATGTCAAACTTACCCCGGGATCGGTCAAAGATATATACGATTTTTTGTTTGACGATTTTGAAAGACGGGTTGACGCAAGGCGATCGGTATTGTTGCGGCACAGCATATCTTATTGAGAATATATAAATAATCTCTAATTTCTTTATCGTTTTTTACACATTTATATATGCTTTATTTGATTTTGCATGATCGACCTGCAACAAAAAGGCCGCAGCTTTCACTGCGGCTTTTGTCTCATATTTTCAAGATGAGTTATCTCGAATAGTTGCGGAGAGGCAAGATCAGATAGAGGTATCTGTCGCCTTCGACGGGGACGATCACGCTGGGCGACGTCGGGGTGGTGAATTTTATCTTTATGTAATCGTCCTCTATGACTTTGAGACAGTCGAGAATGAACTTGGAATTGAACAAGATCTGGATGTCTCTGCCGTCGTTGAGCACGGCGATGTATTCGTTGATATTGCCGTATTCGCTCGTTGTTGACACATTGAGTTTGACGCCCTTGATCTCGAGCTTGATCAAGTTGGACTTTTCGTACTTGCTGAAAACGTAAACTCTGTTGAGACAGTCTTCGAGCATCTTTTTGTTGACGGTCACCGTCATCTCGTAGTTGGCAGGAATAGTGGACTTGATGTTGGTATACTTCTCGTTGAGAAGGTTGGAGATGATCTTGGTGTGTTTGAGATCGACGGCTATCCTCTTTTGGCAGATCGAGATATGGACGGGCTGATCGTCTTCTTCGAGCAGCTTGTAGATCTCGGAGAGGTTCTTGGCAGGGATGATGACGGCGGTCTTTGCGACGGGCATTTCCAGCTTTTTCTTGACTATGGCGAGTCTGAAACCGTCGAGGGCATAGCAAGTGATCTCGTCGCCGTCTATCTCGAGGAAGCAGCCTTTGAGCGCAGGCCTTACGTCGTCTGTCGCGGCGGAGAAGATAGTCTTTATGATCATATCCTTGAAATCTTTTTGGATCATCGCGAACTCGACGTCATATTCGAATTCTTGGATAGGAGGATATTCTTGCAACTTCATCGCCTTGATCGTCGTGATGCTGTCCATATACTTGATGACTATGTTTTGGTCGTCGGTATAGGAGATCTCGATCTGATCTTCGTTGTCGAGTCTCTTGACGATCTCGGCAAAGAGTTTGCCGGGCACGAGCGCGTCGCCCTCAATTTGTACGTCGGCATTGATCGTCTTTTGGATAGCGAACTCGGTGTCCGTCGCGGTCAACGTGAGATTGTTGCCGTAGGCGGAGAGTTTCACTCCTTCAAGGATAGGTATAGTCTTTTTTATGGGCAATGCCTTGGTGACTTTGCTCAATGCGTCAGAGAGCTGAGTGCCGTTGCAGATGAATTTCATATTTCCTCCGTTTGCCGCTGCGCGGTCTTTATACTATTTGAATTTTTTTAGTGATTGGATAATAATAATACCAATAAGGGGAGTGGAAAATGTGGACAAGCCTCTTTGGGTGCGTCAAACGCACATATATCCGACAAATTTCCTTTCCGCCGACTGTGGAAGAAGATGTAGAGACAAGGAGCTGTCTGTCCACAATTTCCACAGCGGTACTATTTTTTCTCCAACATGTTCCTTATGTCGTTGATCTGAGATTGGATCAGGCGATCGTTGCGGTACGCGTCGGTGATCTTGTCGCGCGAGTACATTATCGTCGTATGATCTCTTCCTCCGAAGAACTTGCCTATCGCCAAGAGCGGCACGCCGAGCATATCGTTGATGAGATAGATGGCGATCTGTCTTGCGTTGGCGATCAATTTGTTCTTCTTTTTGCCGACTATGTCTGCTTTTTTGACTCCGAAATAGGCGCACACGGCGTCCGTGATAGAGTCCATCGACAGCACATGCGTCGACACGTCGATGTCGTCTTTGAGAGCCTCTTTTACGGCATCGAGATCTTCTGTGCTCTTGCTCGAGAGCGTGCAGAAGTAGACTACTTTGTTGAGAGCGCCCTCAAGCTCTCTTATGTTGGAAGTGATGTTCTCCGCAATGAAGAATATCGCTTTTTGAGAGATGTCGTATTTCTTGATGTAAGCCTTCTTTTGCAAGATGGCTATCCTCGTCTCTATGCTCGGCTTGGTGACGTCGACTGTCAAGCCGCTTTGGAAGCGCGATTGAAGTCTCTCTTCGAGAGATGCGAGCTCGCGCGGATGGCGGTCCGAAGTCAGAATGATCTGCTTGCGGAATTGATAGAGATCGTTGAAGGTGTGGAACAGCGCCTCTTGCGTGCTCGTCTTGCCCGACAAGAATTGGACGTCGTCCATCATCAGGACGTCGACGCTGCGGTACTTTTGGCGGAACTGCTTGTTGAGGTCGTTGTCCTTGTTGTTCTTGATCGAATCGATATAGTCGTTGACGAATTGCTCTGCCGTCACATAGAGTATCTTGGTGTTCTTGTTGTGGGCGAGGATGTAGTTGGCGATCGCGTGCATGATATGCGTCTTGCCGAGTCCGACTCCGCCGTATATGAAAAGGGGATTGTGGCTCGCTCCGGGCGCTTCGGCAACGGATTTTGCCGCCGCATAGGCTATCGAGTTGGAGTCTCCGACGACGAAGGTGTCAAAGGTATAGTCGGGGTTGAATTGCTGAGTTTGCTCGTTGTCGAAGAATGCATCGTCCGCGCTCTCGAGAGAAGACAGATAGTTGTCCATCTCGTCCTTGGTGATGATCTTGATGCCCTTTATGCCGGTGCCGCTCGCCTTGATTGCGCTGTCGATCGCGTCGTTGAATTGTTTGATCGTGTTCTTGTAGCTCTTGAGCGGAGCGATCAGGACGAGGATATCGTTGTCGACTGTGAAAGGCTCGAGATTTTCGAACCATATCTCATATGATACCGTCGTGATCTGCACCTCGAGTTGGGAGCTGACGGCTTTCCAAATAGCCTTGCATTCATTCATATTGCCATTATACTATTTTTTGGGCTGTTTTTCAATAAAATTTATATATAATTGCGAAAAGAAAAAGCGCGCGCACCCGCACGCGACGACTCAAACATCGGGCGCCGCATGTCGCTGTCTGTTCAAGGCGTCGACGAGCGGCAACAATACTCTAACTCTCTATACTGCCTTTGTTTACGCGGAAAGAGGTGTGAGGCACGTCCTGTCTGAACTCGGTGCAGGTGATGACCGTCTGCATATCTGCGCTCATTTGGAGCAAGCGTTCGGAGCGTCCTTCGTCCAGCTCGCTGAGCACGTCGTCCAAGAGCAGCACGGGAGTTTCGCCAACCTCGCTCTCGATCAGCTCTATCTCGGCGAATTTGAGCGAGAGCGCCGCGCTGCGCTGCTGTCCCTGAGAGCCGAATTTGCGCACGTCTACGCCGTTGAGAGTGATCTTGAGGTCGTCGCGGTGACATCCGAAAGAAGTGAACGACAGCTCGCTGTCGCGCTCTATGTTCTTTTCCAGCGTCTCGCGGAATTCGCGCGCGATCTCCTCGACGTCGTCATAGCCGAGAGAGCTCTCCAAAGAGATGCCGAGCTCTTCTCTGTCGCCTGACAGTCTGTTGTGAGATTTTTTGGCATATGTTTTGAGTTTTTCGGCGAATTCGTATCTCTTTTTGGTGATGTATGCGCCGTGTTTCGCGAGCTGACAGTCCCATGCGAACAGCGTCTGTTTGAGCGTGTTCACGCCCAAGTTGGATTTGAGAAGTTTGTTGCGCTGGGCGAGCACGGCGTTGTACTTTTGCAGATTGTAAAGATAGTTGCGCGATTGCTGGCACAGGCTTATGTCCATAAATTGCCTGCGCTCTGCAGGTCCGTCCTTGATGAGCCTCAGCTCGTCGGGAGAGAAGTAGACTATGTTGAGCACGCCGATGATCTCGCTCATCTTGTATGCCGGGATGCCGTCGATCGCGAGGCGTTTTTTGCCCTTGTGATCTATCCTCAGCTCGATCTCGTAATTTCGGTAGCGCTTGACGACTTCGACGCGGACGACGGCGCTGTCCTCGCCCCACTTGATCATCTCGCGGTCGTTTTGGGTGCGCGGAGACTTGCCGAGAGCGCAGCAATACAGACTTTCGGCAAAGTTGGTCTTGCCGCTCGCGTTCTCGCCCTCAAAGACGTTGAGCCCGTCTTTGAGCTCTACGGTCTGGGAAGAATAATTTCGGAAGTTGGTCAAACTCACTTTTCCTATGCGCATAGCTATATTATAGTTCAAAATTTCGGCGGAGTAAACCTTTGGACGACGATTGCCCTATTTCGGATGTTTGAAAAATCATTGACATCCATATATGTTTATTGTAATATTATAATATAATGGCAGGAGGGCACGAAGTGAGCGACGGGGACCCAGGTTCTCACAGTAAACCGAAGAACATAATATCCGAGGCACGATCCGACCAAGCGGTGCGGAGCGTGCCTTTGTGCATTGAAAGCCCTCTTGCGAAAGGAGAAAAATGGCAGTAGCAATCATAGTTCAAGTCGTGCTCATAGCACTCAACGCCATCTTCGCCGCTGCGGAGATCGCCGTCATATCCACCAACGAGACCAAGCTCCGAAAGATGGCGGAAGACGGCAACAAAAAGGCGAAACGCATCATCGACCTCACGTCGCGCCCGACCAAGTTCCTCTCGACGATCCAAGTCGCGATCACGCTCGCAGGATTGTTGGGCAGCGCTTTTGCGGCAGATTATTTCGCAGAGCCTCTCGCCGAAGCCATCATATCGGCGGCAGGGGCGGAGTCGGCAAGAAAGGTGATCGAGACGATCTGCTTGATCGTCATCACTATCGTGCTCGCGTTTTTCAACATCACGTTCGGAGAGCTCATCCCCAAGCGTATCGCGATGAAGAACGCGGAGAAGTACTCTCTCGCGATCTCGGGCGTGCTCAAATTCGTGTCGGTCGTGTTCACTCCGCTCGTGTGGTTGCTGACCGTGTCGTCCAACGGCATCCTCAGACTCTTCGGCATCAAACCCGAAGAAGAGGAAAAGTCCGCGACAGAAGAAGAGATCAAGCTGATGGCGGAAGCGAGCAGCGAAACGGGACAGATAGAAGAAAAAGAAAACGAGCTCATCCAAAACGTGTTCGAGTTCAAGGACAACACCGCGGGCGAAGTCTGCACTCACCGCAAGGACGTAGACATCGTCTTTACGCACGAAAACGATCAGAGGTGGGAAAAGACGGTGCTCGGCAGCCGTCACATCTACTATCCCGTCTGCGGCAAGGACGCCGATGACGTGATCGGCATCCTCAACACCAAGATCTATTTCAGACTCAAAGACAAGTCGCGCAAAAACGTTATGGACAAGGCGGTACAGCCTGCCGTCTTCGTGCCCGAGAATATGCCTGCCGACGAGCTGTTCTACCGCATGAAAGACACCAAAGAGCACGTCATGATCGTGCTGGACGAGTACGGCGGCATGAGCGGCATCGTCACGATCAACGACTTGTTGGAGCTGCTTGTCGGCGACATGGCAGACAAGGACGAGAAGTCGGAGTACAGCATCGAGAAGAAGGGCGACGACGTCTGGAAGATCATCGGACTCGCGCCGATGGAGAAGGTGGAAGAAGCGCTCGACATCGACTTGCCCGACGAGGACAAAGAGGACTGCGAGACTTTCTCGGGCTATGTCTGCGCCGTGCTGGGAGTTGTGCCCGACGACGGCGATACCCCCGTCGTGGACGCGGACGGACTGCACATCGAGGTCAAGAAGGTCAAGTCCCACCGCATCGTCGAAGTCGAGGTGACGAGACTCGCCCCTCCCGAAGAGGAAGAGCAGCCCGACGGCAAAAAGGAAAAAGACAAGGACAAAGACTGAGCACTTGCTCATCTCTCGGGCGGCGGCTGCGCCGCCCGTTTTTTTTGAGTCAAATCGCGTTTGAATGAAAGATTTTTATTGTTTCAATACAGTCATTCTCGCAACTGTAATGCTTCGATCAATTTATAAACAGTCGTACTTGCATCCCACTCCCATATAGGAGGCAGATCCGCTTTGTGTCCGCTTTCGTTGAACTCTTTGTCATATTTTTGATAGACTATCTTGGCATTGATCACTGCGTCTTTATATCGTGGGATAAAGTAGCTCTTCAACAGTTTTTTGTCGACCTTGTCATATTTCTCGCGACAGCCCAAAGCATACAAATGTTTTGTCAAGATGTTTGCGTATTCGGACAGAGATCTCTTCGCTTTGAATTGTTCAAAGTGAGAGATGAGCCATACTTCAAAAGCCTTGTTTGAGTAGGCGATCTTAATGCCGAATTTTCGAGCTTCCTTCAATGCCGGCACGAGCCTGTTGTCCCGATGCGTATAATCAATGTCGAACACGCACCACACTTGGTTGGCTTTCGGCAGGACTTCCTTTGCGTCTTCTATCATACCGATAGGGTCTCTGTTGCTAAATACTATGCGGACAGAGTAGATACTTTTTTTCGCCTTGATCGAATCAAAGTAGTTGGATTCCGTCTGCGCACCGTTCGTTATGATATAAAAATCGTTCTTTGCCTTGCGCTCATTTGATTTTCTTCTAGACACGGCGCACCTCTTAATCGGGATTTTTCATGTCGGGAAGAGAAGTGTAGAAGCCTGCCAAATATTTTTTGCTGAACAAGTCATTCTTCCTCACGTTTGTGAAGTCCGACAGAGAGGCAAGAGCGCTTTCTCCGATCCTGTCTTTGCTGGTGAAGTATATTTGATCGCGGCGCAGATCTTCGTCCATCAGCATGATGTTGTGAGCGGTGCAGACAAGTTGTGCGTTTTTGGGATTGTGATTGATGGAATTGAACAACTTTATAATATAATCTGCAACAAGGAAATGCAGCTTTGCGTCCACTTCATCAATAAAGATCACGCGCCCTTTGTCGAGAGCAGCCAAGATCCAACCCAAATAATAGAGCAATCTCTCCGTACCATCGGAATTGAAGCCCCTGTTTTTGAAGATCCTTACGCTTTTTATCCCGACCACATTGCCGGCTTTGTCGTATTCGTTAAAATATGTTTCAAGATCGATGTTGAACAAGTCGGCATTTTCTTGTTTCAACTGCCCATAGCCTGTCGGATCTATCTGTAATTGCGAGTTAAAACGCAAAACGTCATTGATGTCCGACATGCTTGCGACCTTATCCTTGATGACCTTGATATCTTGGATCCCTATATCCGCCTTCTTCAAAACATCAAGCGCTTGCTTTCTGTATTTGCCGTCTTCCGAGTTGTAAATTTCGAAACTGTTGGCATTGTTTTCGAATACTATGAGCAAATTCAAAAACCATGCCATGACATCTCTCATATACGGAGCTATGTCAAGTTTGAAATTCGCGCCGATGGACAAAAACAATGTCGAAGGGTTTAGGTTCAACAAATTGGCTGCGTCCTTAGAAAGCCCCGCTATCTCTATGTTGTCGTTCTTGCGAGCAAATACTTTCGTCAAGCGCTCTTTGCGTCTTTCAAGCCACTCCGACATCACTTTGCCGTGGAGCAGAGTGAAGCCGTATTTGTAGTAGGTGGAATTGTATATTATTTCGACCTCGTACAGGCTTTCTTCATCGCAGGCTTCTTTGTAAAATGCAAAATATTCGTTGGCGGCTATGATAGGAGTTTGAGAGGCAGACAGCATCAAGCAATTCTTCATGTATGCGATCGCTTTTATCACGTTAGACTTGCCGGAAGCGTTGCTGCCGAATATGACAGCCGACTTGATGAACTCGTTCTCGCCCTTCGGCATGAGCTTCGGATCTACGACAAAGGTGTTTATTTCCGCAAACTCTTTGTCGCTCGTTGCCTCCATGCTTAGGCGGTTTTCGTCAAAAAATGACCTGCAATTTTTGAATCTGAAACCGATCAACATGCCGCTTGTTCCTCCTTTACTTCAACACAATTGTAATATATTATATACGAAAAATCAAGAGCTTAATGTCACAATTTGAAAAATTTTTGCAAATTTAGTTGTTAAGAAGACGAGACTGAACCGTTTTGCAGTTTTAACAGCTGCATCGTATAGGTCGTCGGTCGGACTAAAACTTCACGACGGCGCAAGACAGCGTTCGCCGCCTATATTTCAATGCCGTTTCTTCTTCGCGTTCGCCGAGATCGCGGCACATCGCGCTTCTCGCGCCGAATTTCGCGATCTGGGCGCGATCTCGCCGCGCCGAGGGAGAAAATACCAAACGCGGAGAAATCGCTCAAAACGGTTGCTTGCAAGAGGTGGCGTATGGTATAATACGGTTGTTAAAATATTATAATCTTGTGCGTGCGCGTATGCGCGTATGTGCGCACGAGAGGGAGGTACAAATGTCCAAACAAGACGGCTATACCGAGAGCAACATCCAAGTGCTCGAAGGTTTGGAGCCCGTTCGCAAAAGACCCGGCATGTACATCGGATCCACGGACGAGAGAGGCTTGCACCACCTCGTGTTCGAGGTCGTGGACAACTCCATCGACGAGGCGATGGCGGGATTCTGCGACACGATCGAAGTCGAGATCATGGAGAACGGCGCCGTATGCGTCACCGACAACGGCAGAGGCATCCCCGTCGGCATAATCGAGAAGGAGGGCAAGTCTGCGGTCGAAGTGGTTTTGACCAAGCTTCACGCAGGCGGCAAGTTCGGCGGCGGCGGTTACAAGTACTCGGGAGGACTGCACGGCGTGGGCGTTTCGTGCGTCAACGCGTTGTCCGAGTGGCTCACCGTCGAGGTCGCCCAAGATGGCAAGCTCTACAAGATGAGCTTCAACAGAGGCGTTGCGCAGAGCCCTCTTGCGTGCATCGGGCACACCGAAAGACGCGGCACCAAGGTCGTGTTCTATCCCGACTCGCAGATCTTCGAGACGCTGGAATTCGACTATGCCACGCTGCGCTACAGATTGCAAGAGCTGGCGTACCTCAACAAGGGGCTCAAGATCATTCTCAAAGACAGCCGTCCGCTCAAAGAGCAATGCGAGACGTTCCACTATGAGGGCGGCATCGTCGAGTTCGTGCAGAGCATCAACACCAAGGGCGGCATCCCCGATCAGCCGCTGTACATCCACACGATCGCGGACGACTATCAAGTCGAGATCGCGATGCAGTACAACGACAGTTACAGCGAGCAGATCTTCTCTTATGCCAACAACATCAACACTCACGAGGGCGGCACGCACTTGGACGGTTTCAAGGCGGTGCTGACCAAGCAGTTCAACGATTATGGCGAAAAGCTCAAGTTGTTGAAGAACGAAGAAAAGCTGAGCGGCGACGACTGCCGCGAAGGCATCGTGGCCGTCGTATCCGTCAAGCTGATCGATCCCCAATTCGAGGGGCAGACCAAGACGCGCCTTGGCAACAGCTTTATGCGCACGGTCGTCACCAAGGCTTTCGGCGACAAGCTGCAAGAGTATTTTGAAGAAAATCCGCGCGAGGCGCGCGAGATCATATCCAAGGCAGTCAATGCCAAAAAGGCGAGGGACGCGGCGCGCAACGCACGCGATCTCACACGCCGCAAGAGCGTGCTCGAATCTACGACGCTCCCCGGCAAGCTCGCCGACTGCTCCGAGCGCGATCCGCGCAAGTGCGAGATCTATCTCGTCGAGGGCGAATCTGCAGGCGGTACCGCCAAGCAGGGCAGGGACAGACGTTTCCAAGCCGTGCTTCCGCTCAGAGGCAAGATCCTCAACGTCGAAAAGGCGAGCCTGCACCGCATACTCGAGAACGAGGAGATCCGCAACATGATCACGACTTTCGGCTGCGGCATCCACGACGACTGCGATCCCGACAAGCTCAAATACGACCGCATAATCTGCATGACCGATGCAGATGTCGACGGCAGCCACATCCGCATCTTGCTGCTTACGTTCTTCTATCGCTTTATGCGTCCCGTCGTCGAGCAGGGGCACATCTACATCGCGCAGCCGCCGCTCTACAAGGTCACGCCAAAGGGCAGCAAGAAAGAGTCGTATTTCTACAACGACGCCGATCTCGAAGAATATCTCGTCAGCATAGACCGCAAGGCGGAAGTTCAGCGTTACAAGGGCCTCGGCGAGATGAGCCAAGACCAGCTTTGGGACACGACGATGAACCCCGAAACGCGCACGATGCTCCGCGTCAGCATCACCGACGCAGAGAACGCGAACGAGTTGTTCATGACGCTTATGGGCGAAGAACCCGAGAAGCGCCGCGAGTTCATTGAGCAGAACGCGACGCTCGTCGAAGATCTGGACATCTGAGGAGAGAAAAATGGAAGACAAAAACAAGAAAAAAGACATAGACGAGATGCTGACCGGCACCAAGTATATCGACATCGAGCTCGAGGGCGAGATGAAGAAGTCGTTCATCGCCTACGCGATGGCGGTCAACGTCTCACGCGCCATCCCCGACGTGCGCGACGGACTCAAACCGGTGCACAGAAGGATCTTGTTCGACATGAACGAGCTCGGCTTGACGTCTGACAAGCCCTACCGCAAGTGCGCGCTGATCGTCGGCGACGTGCTGGGCAAATATCATCCCCACGGCGACTCGTCCGTCTATGACGCGCTCGTCAGGCTCGCCCAAGACTTCTCGATCCGCTGCACTCTCGTCGACGGACACGGCAACTTCGGCTCCGTAGACGGAGACCCCCCGGCGGCATATCGTTACACCGAGGCGAGGATGTCCAAGATCGCCAACGAGATGATCCGCGACATCGACAAGAACACCGTCGACTTCTATCCCAACTTCGACAACACGCGCGAACAGCCCGTCGTGCTCCCGTCCAGATATCCCAACTTGCTGGTCAACGGCTCGGACGGCATCGCGGTCGGCATGGCGACGGCTATCCCGCCGCACAACCTCGGCGAAGTCATCGACGGCACGATAGCGCTGCTCGACAACCCCGACATCACCGTCGATGAGCTGATGCAATATATCCCGGCTCCCGACTATCCTACCGGCGCGCTGATCATGGGCACGAGCGGCATAAAGAAGGCTTATCGCACCGGCAGGGGCAACGCGATCATACGCTCGCGCGTCGAGGTCGAAGAAGAGCACAACGGCAAGAGCCGACTCATCGTCACCGAGATCCCCTATCAGGTCAACAAAGCCAACTTGATCACCGCGATCGCCGAGCTCGTCAAGCAGAAGAAGGTCGAGGGCATCTCCGACATCCACGAGCAGTCGGACAGAGACGGCATGCGCATCGTCATCGACATCAAGAAGGACGTCAATCCGCAGGTCGTGCTCAACTTGCTCTACAAGCACACGCAGCTGCAGATCTCCAATCCTATGATCATGCTCGCGCTCGTCGACGGCACGCCCAAGGTGTGCAACCTCAAAGAGATCCTCGAGGCGTATGTCGAGCACCAGAAGTCGGTCATCACGCGCCGCACCAAGTACGATCTCGACAAGGCTTTGGAGCGCGAACACATCGTCAACGGACTCGTCATCGCCCAAGCCAACATCGATGAAGTCATCGCGATCATACGCTCGTCTCCCGACAGACAGACGTCGGCGACGAGATTGATGGACAGGTTCGGGCTCAGCGAAAAGCAGGTCAACGCCATCCTCGACATGCGTCTGCACAGGCTCAACCAGCTCGCGGTGCACGAGTTGCAGCAAGAGCTCGACGAGCTCGAAAAACAGATCACGGATCTGCGCGACATCCTCGCGTCGCCGCAACGCGTCTGCGACATCATCAAGACCGAGATGACCGAGATCAAGAACAAGTACAACGATCCTCGCCGCAGCGAGCTGTCCTACGATTATAGCGACATCGACATCGAAGATCTGATCGAGCAAGAGGACATCGTCGTCACGATCACGCACAACGGCTATGTCAAGCGCATGAGCACGGACGAGTATCGCGTGCAGAGACGCGGCGGCGTCGGCGTGACCGCGCACAAGACCAAAGAAGAAGACTTTGTCGAAAACGTCATCGCGACCAATACGCATGAGGACATCCTGTTCTTTACCAACAAAGGCAAAGTCTATCGTTGCAGAGGCTACCAGATCCCCGAGGCGAGCAAAAACAGCAAGGGCAGGGCGATCGTCAACTTGCTCAACCTCGAACAGGGCGAGCTCGTCAGCGCTTACGTCCCCGTACCCAAGGGCAGCGAGGGCTACCTGATGCTCGCGACCAAGAAGGGCTTGATCAAAAAGACCAAACTCGAAGAGTTCGTCCGCATACAGAGCAACGGCAAGATAGCGATCTCTCTCGTCGACGGCGACGAGCTGATCGGAGCTCAGCTCACGCGCGGAGGCCAGGACGTCATCATGGCGTCGGACGGCGGCAAGTGCATCAGATTCAACGAGGACGACGTGCGCCCGACGGGACGTACCAGCCAAGGCGTCAAGTCCATCAAGCTCGACGAGGGCGAGAGCGTCGTCGACATGACTCTCGTCAAAGAGGATTGCGAAGTGCTGACGATCACGCAGAACGGCTACGGCAAGCGCACAGACGTCTCCGAGTACCGCGTGCAGGGCAGAGCCGGCAGCGGCATCAAAGTCGGCGTGCTCAACGACAAGACGGGCAATGTCGTCAACCTCAAGCTCGTGCATCCCGACAACGACGACGTCATCATAATCTCCGACAGCGGCGTCATCATCCGCGTCAAGGCGAGCGAGATCTCCAAGATGGGACGCAACACGCAGGGCGTCAAAGTCATGCGCATCAAGGACGAGAACAGCAAGGTCGTCGCCTTCACCGTCGTGCCTCACGAAGAGGAGAGCGAAGAAGAAACTGTCGCGGTAGACGGAGAGGAGAGCGCAGAGCAAGCGCAGCAGAGCGAAGACAAGAGCGAATAACTCGATACATATCGCAAAAAAAGGGAGCGGCGATCGCCGTTCCCTTTTTGTTTTGCAGGCACAAAGAGCGCTTGTGCAAAGCGGGCAAAGCCGGCGCGGCTTGCGTCCGAAAGATCAAGACGCGCAGACGGAGAGCGCGCTAAAACAAAGTCAAAGACTTGTCCGACGATAGCGTCAAAAGAGCGAAGACAAGCTCGAGGAAAGAGGTGCGGAAACAAAAAGCGCACCGCATTGCGGCGCGCTTTCGTTTTGACAAACGAGCGTCAGTCGGAAGTCGAGCAGACGAGCGCCGCCGCGCCGAGAATGCCGGCGTCGTTGCGCAAAGACGCTATCTTGACGGCGACGCGGGGATTGAACTTGGCGCCGAAAGCCTCGGCGTCCATCTTCTTTTGGAGAGGCACGGTAAGCCTTTCGCCCTCTTTGGAGATCGCTCCGCCCAGCAAGATCACGTCGGGGCGGAAGATGTCCGCGAGGTTGACCAGCCCTTCGCCGACATAGTCGATGTAGGTATCGACGACTTGTCGGGCGGTCTTGTCGCCGCGCTTTGCCGCGAGGAAAGCCGTCTTGCCGCTGACTTTGCCTTCGGCGGCGGCTTCTTCGTGCATCAGAGAGGACGGATCCTTCTCCATGGCCGCCTTGGTCTGTCTGATCAGCGCGCTGACTGACGCATACGCTTCCCAGCAGCCGCGTCTGCCGCAGTTGCACTTTTCGCCGCCGGCTATGATGACCATATGTCCGGCTTCGGCGCCTGCGCATTCGCGGCCTTCGAACAGCTTTCCGCCTATGATTATGCCGCTGCCCACGCCCGTGCCGAGAGTGACGAACACGATGTCGCGATAGCCCTTGCCCGCGCCGAAGACGTATTCGCCGAGAGCGGCGCAATTGGCGTCGTTGTTTATGTAGATGGGCACGTCGAAGAATTTTTTGAGCTGAGCGACGACGGGTACGCGTTCGAGAGGAATATTGTTGGAATAGCGTATGATGCCGCGCTCGGAGTCCACGGATCCGGGCTGGCCGATGCCGATGCCGACGATGTCCGCGATCGTGACATTGCCTGCGGCGAGCACGCCGTCGATGACCTTGCGGATGTCGTCCGCAATGCCGTATTCTTCACTGTATCTGCGAGTTTCGACCGTATATCTTGCGACGATCTCGCCGTTTTGGGTGACAAGGCCGCCCTTGATGCTCATGCCTCCCACGTCTATGCCGATGTAGTACATAATTCACCTCATATATTTTGCCGCCGAGCGGCTGTGTTCAAAAGTGGAAGCGCCGCACGATCTCCGCCCACAGTTCGTCGCGCGCGAACGCGATGAAACCGATCAGCGAAAGCATGCACACGCTCGTGCATACCGCAGTCGGAACGATCTCGTCGATCGCGCCTGCGGCATAGAGTATGATCGGCAAAAAGCCTATCAGACTGATCAAAAGATTGTCGACGAGCAGCGACGGCTCCTTGTCCATCAAGCTCGCCGCGGTGACGCCGAGCGCGATCACAGACAGCGTCAATATGATCGGCAGCGCAAAGTCGAGCAGCCAATTGTTGCGCTCTCCCATCAGCGGATTGAGCACCGACTGCGCCGCCCACAGGATCAGACAGATCATCACGATTTGGCAAAAGATCTTGATCCACAGACTGCTGTTGGACATCACGGTATTGACGACGGTCAGATAGCCGTAGAGCAGTACGGCAATGACGATCGAGAACCACATCACGTCCGGCGTCAGCACGAGATTGAGCGGAATGCAGAGGATCAAAATGAGCGCCGAGATCACGATATAGACGTTGTTGAACGAGAAGCGCGACGGCTTTTTGCGCTTCATCGACGCAGGCGTCTTGGGAGGGAAGTTGACGTGAGCGGGCGCTCCGTCGTCCTCGAGCAATTCGTGGCACAGAGGGCAGATCTTGCTGTCGTCGTCGACCTCGACGCCGCAATATTTACAGCGCATGTTCCACCTCCCAATAGTTGGACGAAACAGTCACGTCCAGCCCCGCTTCGCGCAGCAGTGCGACAAAGCATTTTTCGGTGTCCGTGTCTGTTATCGACCTTGTAAAGTTGATGCAGATCGTGTCGAACACGGTGACCGCGGTGACCGTGATCGGGCTCTTTTTGTTGGCGGCGATAGAGTAGTACGCGTCGCGCACCAGCGGTTTGAAACTCTCGGGCAGAGCCATTATGCCCACGCTCGAAAAAGTCGCCGTCTTCTTGTTTTTGCCAAAGAAGAGGTTGGAGATGTTGAAGAGCAGCCGCTTGACGAGCAGCGGAGTCAGGCGCAGCGGCAAGAACTTCTCTGCATAGACCGTCGTCGAGATCTTGGCGCTGAGCACTTCGGGACGCATGTCCTCGCCGAGCTTGGCATGGATCGTCTGCAACAGCCCCTCCAACGTCATCTCGTCCGACGACAGCACTCCTATTCGCGAAAAGAGCGAGAAGTTGCGCATAGTCACCGACGGGAAGATGCGCCTGAGATTGATCGGGACAAACAGCTGTATATTCTGAGGCGGCAGATTGGCGGGCTTTATCTTGGCTCGGTAGAGGCTGAGGATGAACAGCGCGCCGATCATCTCCGTGACCGTGCACTTGTGGCTGCGGCAAAAGGCGACGAAGTCGGCCGAGCGCGCGTAGATATTGATGACGCCCATGCCGGCGTTGTCGAATTCGGAGCCCGAGATCTTGTACGCCGTCTTGCCTTTGAGCGAGTCGATCGGCAGTTCGGACAGCTTCTTCTTTTTGTAATAGGTCAAAAAGCTGTCCTCGTATTCTTTGGGATTGGACGGAGAGTTGACGGTCATGATCATCCTCTCGCCGTCGACGTCCTTGTCGAGCAGTCGGAAGTAGGTGAAGAGCAGGCTCTTCATAAATTCGGCGGCGCCCTTGCCGTCCGTCAAGGCATGGAAAAACTCGCCGTACACATTGTTGCCGAAGTAGGAGATGCGGAAGCAGAAACCGTTGCAGTTGCGCGACGAGATCCGCTTCATGACGACGGGCGTCGCTTCATAGACGCGCGGTTTGCCGCTGTGTTCTTCGAAATAATACCAGAAGACTCCCGTTTTGAGTTTGACGTTGAGCGACGGGAAGCGCCTGATCGTCAACACGAGCGCTTCGCCGAGCGCGGCGGGATTGACCTCTTTATACAGACGAAAAGTCAGGCAGAACAAGTTTTGCTCATGCTTGTTTGCCATCATCGGGAAGATCTTTGCGCTGTTGTCCAGCCTCAGCCATCTCGAAAATTTTCTCGCCATAAGATCATTATACCATATTTGTGCGCAGAAATGAACAGTTTTGAGCTTATTGCCGGCAAGCGGCGCGATCTTTGCAATTTGCGCCGTTCTGCGGCATAGATTAGCGTATGATGTCCTATGAATATTTTGCCGTATTCTTTGCAGGGGCGGCGGCGTTCGGTCTGACCGTCTTCCTCGGCGGCGTGCGCAAGCGCTCCGCGATCGCCGTTCTCGGCGTCAACGTGCTGTTCGGCTTGCTCTATTCGGTTGCGGAGATAGCTCTCGGGAGGTCGACGGCGCTGACCTGTTTCGTGTCGGGATACGGCGGCATAGCAGGGCAGTTCGCGTTCTCGGTGCTGAGAGCGGTCATATCGCTGTTCTGAATCGGCTCGGGCGTTTTGCGAGCGTGCGCGGCTCGGCGTACGCTATGCGGCAGATCGCGTTGTTTGCAAAAAAAGAGCCGCTCCGAAGAGGAGCGGCTCGCGAGTTGTCATCAGAACAAGTCTTGGATCATATCGGCAAGCTTTCCGACGAGGTTTTGGTCTACAAGGAATTGACCGACGGGATCGACCGACGCATTGTCGACGAAGAACTGTACTTCTTGGAAAGTTCCGCCGAGAGCGACGATCACCCAAGTGAAGAACAGTCCGAAGACCGCGCCTTTGACGACGCCCATCACCATACCGAAGAAGCGGCTGGCGCCGTGGATCTTGTGACGGAGGAAGATGCGCTTGAGGAAGTACCATATGACGGAAGTGACGATCCACAAGGCTATCAACGCGACGCAATAGACGGCGACGTTGACGATGGCGTTCATCATTTCGTCTTCGAGTCCGAGTTGGACGCCGAGATCCCCGACAGCGTCTCCGACCATCGGAGTGACGATATACATGGCGACGAGGGCGCCGCCGAACATCAAGACGAACTTGATCAAGAACAGGAGCTCTGCGCCGAAACCGCGGCAGAAACCGATCAAGAGACCGATCAGGACAAAGGCCGCAACGGCAATAGTGAGGTAGGACACCGGCAAGTCGGGCAGCATGCTCGCGAGATCTACACCCAAAATTTGATTCATATTCAAACACCTCTCGCACGCCTCTGATCCGCCCTCGGGCGATAACATCGGCGCACTATAACGACTGACTTTATATATAATATACCAAAAAATAAAGAATAAGTCAATATATTTACGAAAATTGTTTAAAAAAGCGTACCTCGGGCAATAATACGAGCATGGAAACGACATATCGACGCGCTCCGCGCATGGTTTTTGTCTGCATAGGCACGCCGCGAATAGTCGGCGACAGCGTGGGACCCAAGGTCGGCACAATGCTGCAAAGAGACAATGTGGACGCCTTCGTCTACGGGACGGAGGACAGACCGATAACGGCAATTAACCTACACAGGTACCGAAAAATGCTTGCGACATATCATCGCGGCGACATCGTAGTGACGATAGACGCGACGATGGGCAATGCCGCCGACATCGGCACCGTCAAGATCGCCGACGGCGGCTTGCGCCCGGCGGGAGCGTTTCGCAGCCGCAGCGCAAAGCTGGGCGACATCGGAGTCATGGCGATCGTCGGAGAGAGGGAGGGGGATATGCTGCTCCAGCTCAAAGTCGCCGACGAGAACTTCATCGCGATGATGGCGCAAGAGGTACACAAGATCGCTCTGCACGCATTGCAAGACGGAGAGCAGAGCAAAGCGGACGCGTCGATCTGACGCGCCCGCTGTTCTTAATTTATCAATATTATATGTCGATCACAGATTTTTGAGGATGGTATCCGTCATCTCCGCGGTGCCGAGCACGGGCAGTCCCGGCTGAGCGAGATCTGCGGTGCGAGCGCCGTCGTTGAGCGCCTTTTCGACCGCCTTGTCGACGGCTTCCGCCTCTTTGGACAGATCGAACGCATATTTGAGCATCATCGACGCCGACAGGATCGTCGCTATCGGATTGGCGATGTTCTTGCCCGCGATCGTCGGAGCGGAGCCGTGGATGGGCTCGTACAGTCCGCGCGTCGTGTCGTTTATGCTTGCGGACGGCAAGATGCCTATGCTGCCCACGCACTGCGACGCGAGATCGGACAGGATGTCGCCAAAGAGGTTGCCGGTGACGATGACGTCAAACTGCGAGGGATCGCGGACGAGCTGCATCGCCATGTTGTCGACGAGCACGTCTTCGAGCTGCACGTCGGGATAGTCCTCATGGATGTCGTGGACGACTTTGCGC
Organism: uncultured Christensenellaceae bacterium; assembly: GCA_944381315.1. GTDB lineage: Bacteria > Bacillota > Clostridia > Christensenellales > UBA3700 > Ornithoclostridium. The sequence continues at coordinate 15,444 of CALWKR010000046.1, read as the reverse complement.
CATATGCCCGACGTTTTGAGCACGTTGGCTTTGTCGACGCTGGTGACCTTGCCGCGGCGCTTTTGGGCGAGCTCGAACGCGGCGCGGCAGATGCGCTCCACTTCCAGCTCTCCGTAGCACATGACGTCGTAGCCCTCTCTGCCGTACTTGCCCATGCGGACGCCCTTTTCGCCGAAGTAGATGCCCCCGATCAGCTCGCGGACGACGAGCATGTCGATGTTTTTCGCGTGTTTGAGAGGACAGACGTCGGCGAGCGCGTCAAACAGTTTCGCAGGGCGCAGATTGGCGTACAGCCCCATCGCCTTGCGCACGCCGAGCAGCGCGCGTTCGGGACGCTTCTCGTAGGGGAGATCGTCGTATTGGGGGCCGCCGACGGCGCCGAGCAGCACGCTGTCGGAGTCGAGGCATTTTTGCAAGCTCTCTTGCGGCAGGGGCTCGCCGTATTTGTCGTAGGCGGCGCCGCCGCAGATGCTGTATTCGAAGTTGAACTTGTGCCCGAACTTGGCCCCGACTTCTTCGAGGACGCGCACCGCGCTCGAAGTGACCTCGGGACCTATCCCGTCGCCGGGTATTACGGTGATGTTGAAAGTACCCATATCATTCTCCTCTGATCAAAATTTGCCTGCTTTTATCGCGTTGACAAGGCCTCCGCACTCGATGATGTCTTGGATGAACTTGGGGAAGGGCGCCGCCTTGAAGGACTGTCCCGTCGTCAAGTCGGTGATCACGCCGGTGTCGACGTCGACCTGCACCTCGTCGCCCTGCGCGATCGCGTCGACCGCCTGAGGGCATTCGAGGATATAGAGCCCGATGTTGAGCGCGTTGCGATAGAAGATCCTCGCGAACGACTTTGCGATGACGATGGAGACGCCGCAGCCCTTGATCGCGATCGGCGCGTGCTCTCTCGACGAGCCGCAGCCGAAGTTTTTGCCTGCGACGATGATGTCGCCGGGCTTGACTTGCTTGTAGAAGTCGGGATCGGTGTATTCCATGCAATGTTTGGCGAGCTCCTTGGGGTCAAAGGTAGACAGGTAGGTCGCCGGGACTATGATGTCGGTGTCTATGTCGTCGCCGAATTTGAAAACTTTGCCTTTGAGCATATCAATCCTCCTTGACGCAGGCAAGTTTGCCCGCGATCGCGCTCGCCATCGCCGTGGCAGGGGACGCGAGATAGATGTAGCTGTCCTTGGCTCCCATTCTGCCGATGAAGTTGCGATTGGTCGTCGTCACGGCGACTTCGCCGCTCGCCAAGATGCCCATATGGCCGCCGAGGCAAGGGCCGCAAGTGGGAGTAGACACGATCGCGCCGCCTTTGATGAACGTCTCGATGTAGCCGGCTTTGAGCGCTTGCAGATAGATCTTGTTGGTCGCAGGGATGACGATCGTGCGCACGTTGGGGGCGACGTGTTTGCCTTGGAGGACTTCCGCCGCCTGCTTGAGATCGCTGAGCCTGCCGTTGGTGCAGCTGCCGATGACGACCTGATCGATGACGATGTCCTCGTCGATCTCGTCGACGAAGCAGGTGTTGGACGGCAGATGCGGCTTGGCGACGACGGGACGGATCGCAGACAGATCGATGTCGATGATCTGCTCGTAGGCGTCGTCGTCCGCGTCGGCGAAGCGCTCGAACGTCTTGCCGCAGCTCTCCTTGGTGTAGTCGTCCGTCTTCTCGTCGATCGGGAAGACGCCGTTCTTTGCGCCGCATTCGATCGCCATGTTGCAGATCGTGAAGCGGTCGTCCATGCTCAGGCAGTCCACGCCCTCGCCGCCGAACTCGATCGACTTGTACAGCGCGCCGTCCACGCCGATCTTGCCGATGATGAAGAGGATGACGTCCTTGCCGACGACGCCTTTGCGCAGCTTGCCGCGCAGGTTGAACTTGATCGCAGTCGGGACTTTGAGCCAGATCTTGCCGCTCATCATTATGCCGGCGATGTCGGTGCTGCCGACGCCTGTCGAAAACGCGCCGAGAGCGCCGTAAGTGCAGGTGTGGCTGTCCGCGCCTATGACTACCGACCACGGGAGCGCGATGCCTTTTTCGGGCAGCAGCGCGTGTTCGATGCCCATTTCGCCGACGTCGAAGAAGTGTTTGACGTCATTGGCGCGCGCAAAGTCGCGGACGATCTTGCATTGTTGGGCGGACTTGATGTCGCGGTTGGGCGTAAAGTGGTCCAGCACAAAAGTGACGTCGCACTTGTCGCACAGCGCGCAGCCGCTCTTTTGGAACACGTCGATCGCGACGGGCGCGGTCACATCGTTGGACAGCGCGACGTCGGCGTTGACGAGCACGAGATTGCCGCCAGCGAGCGAGGGATCGCACGGGTCGATCCCGAGTTTGCGGGCGAGGATCTGTTGGGTGAAAGTAGCTTTCATATATCTCTCCGAAAAATTATTCGTAACGTTCGTGTTTGCGTTTTTTGACGATGATGACGACCACGACGATCGACACGACCGCGACTATGCAGAAGACGACCGTCAGCGTGATCTGCAGCGTCGTCATGCCGCTTTGCGTGAGGTTGGCGGTCTTGACATAGCCGGTCACTTCGGTGCCGTCGCCGTCGACGAACTTGATCTTGGTCCACTCTTCGTCGTCGATCAACTTCTCTTGCGCCAGCTCGACTTCGTCGCCGTCGTTGAGAGTGCCGATGATGTAGTCGTCGCGCTCTTCGGGCAGGATATAGACGTTGACTCCGTCGCCGAGAGAGTCGGCGCCGATCGTCGCCGTCTCGCCGAACGAGGGCAGGCGATAGTTGCTGTAAGAGCCCAGCGCGGAGCCGGCGGCATAGCCGTCGACGACTTCGCCGTTTGCGTCGACAAAGCTCACTCTCAGCCAGTCGAACACGGGCGCGCCGCCGTCGCTGCCGACGTCTTCGATCACGACGAGCACGTCTTTTACGCCGACGGTCGCGAGCACTTCGGAGCCGTCGATCGGATATTTCCGTACGGGGACGTCGTTGGTGAGGGGGAGGCAATATCTGCCCTTGCCCGTGTCCTCGCTGCGTTGCAGCACCGTCACGACGGACGTGTCCAGATAGCAGAAGGAGCCGTCGGCTTTCATCACATAATAGTAGCCGTCCGCCTGCGCGAGCACAAGCACATAGTCGCCTGCGGAGAACTGCGCGACGGGGCGCAGATTCTTGGGCGAGAAGTAGCCGTTCGCGTCCGCGGCGAGCTTGCCTGCGGTGACTATGTCATAGTCTTGGGGCGAGACGTAGATCGTGTTGTCAAACACGTTGTAATATCTCAGCGAGAAGCCGTCGCCGTCCTCGATCACCGAATATTGGACGACGCTGTGCTCGGCGGCGTTGCCGACCAGCAGATAGCGCGTGCCGCCCTCATAGAGGAAGCGGATGTCGCCGTTCGCGACTTCGTCCGAAATGCGCGTGATCGCGCCGTCCTCGACGAGGTAGATCCCGTCGTCGGCGGCGGCGAAGAATGTATCGCCGTCGGCAGCGACCGACAGCCAAGTCTTTTGATCGTCGATCGGGACGGATTCGGCGAAGTTGGAGCCGTTGAAAGAATACAGGCGGCCGCCCGAGACAAAGACGAAGAAGGGAGCCGAGCCGCCGTCAAAGCACGCAAGATCGCCTATCGCGCCCGTTCGAGAGCTTGTTTGGAAGTAGGTGGACGAGCCGTCGAAACGGAGCACGACAAAGACCGCGCCGTTCGTCATCGCGCCGGCGGAGACATACAGCGCCGAGCTCGTCGCCGTCATGCCGTCGAAGAATGGGATGATGTTGACATAGGGATCGGACGAGATCCCGAGCGCGGCAAAGGCGTCCGAGCCGCTCGATACGCCGTCGTCGGACAGAGCGAAGCGCAGCAAGCGTTTTTCGCCGCCGTCGTCGCAGAGCAAAAAAGCCGCGTCGTCGGCGACCGCGAGATCGATCGCCGTGCCGTCGAATGCGGAGGTATGTTCGCCGCCCCTGACTGCGTAGTGCAAGATCCCGTCGCGAGTGGTATAGACGATCGCGCCGTCCTTTGCGGCAAAGACGGAAGTCTCGTCGGGAGAGATCTTGATCTCGGAGTCCGTCTGCGCCGAGATCGTCGGCGCGAGGGCGGACAGGAGCAGCGCCGCCGTCAGTACGAGCGCCGCGATCGCAAAGATCCGACCTGATTTCTTTGTTGCCGTCATGGCTCATATTATATCACACGGGCGTGCGAGTTACAAGTATTTTGCAAAGATGTCCGCTTGTGCCGCGACAGGCAAACGCGGAGAGAGGGATGCAGATGCACAGCGCGAGCCTCCGCATACGGCATGCGCGTTCGTATAGCCGAGACAACGAATGCAGACGCGCAGCGCGCGACGCCGCCGAGGCATATCGTGAAAAGAGAGGGGCAAAAAGCGGAAAGGCATTGAAAAGGACGAGGCGATATGATATAATGAACTAAATCGGTGGAGGAAATTATGCAGATTGTCATCATCGGCGCGGGCGTCATCGGCTGCGCCGTCGCAAGAGAATTGAGCCGCTATGACGCGAAGATCGTTGTGCTCGAAAAAGAGGACGATGTCGCCTGCGGCACAAGCAAGGCAAATTCGGGCGTGGTCCATGCCGGCTTTGACGCAAAGCCCGGCTCGCAAAAAGCCAAATTCAACGTGCTCGGCAATGCGATGTTCGATTCGCTGTCTGCCGAGCTCGGCTTTTCTTTCAGGCGCAACGGCGCCTATGTCTTGTGCTTTTCCCAAGAGGACATCCCGGTGCTCGAACAGCTCGCCGTGCAAGGCGGGCGCAATGGCGTAAAACAGCTTGAGATCCACACGGGCGCCAAAATTCGCGAGCGAGAGAAGTATGTGTCCGACCAAGTCGTCGCAGGGCTGTGGGCGCCGACGTCGGGCATCGTCAGTCCCTATGGAATGACGATCGCTTATGCCGAGAACGCCGCTGCCAACGGCGTGGAATTCTGCTTTTGCAAGCAAGTCTCGTCGCTCGGCTATCGCGGCGCAAAGACCGTCGTCGGCTGTCTTGACGGCAGCGAGTACGAAGCGGATCTCGTCGTCAACTGCGCAGGAGTGCACGGCGACGACGTCAACAACATGCTGTGCGCGGACAAGCTGCAGATCGTCGCGCGCAAGGGCGAATATATGTTGTTGGACAAGACGGCGAGTCAAGTCGCCTCTGCCACGCTGTTCCAGCTCCCGACCAAGAAGGGCAAGGGCATCCTCGTCGTCCCGACCGTGGGCGGCAACGTGATGTTGGGCCCGACCGCCGTCGACGTCGACGACAAGGACTGTACGGACACGACGCGCGAGGGCTTGGCGGAGGCGTTCGACAAGGCTTGCAAGACTGTGCCGTCGCTGTCGGCAAAGGCGGTGATCACTCAATTCACGGGACTGCGCGCGCACTTGACGACGGGCGATTTCGAGATCGGCTTTGCGCCGTGCAAAGGGCTGTACAACGTTGTGGGCATAGAGAGCCCCGGATTGACGGCGTCGCCTGCGATCGCCGTCGAAGTCGCGAGCGAGATCTCGCGCGCATATTCGCTTGCCAAGCGCAGCGACTTTGTCGCGCACCGCGACGCGCCGCCGTGTTTTGCGAAGATGACGGACGACGAGAGGGCGAGATTGATCGCCGCAGATCCTCTCTACGGCAAAGTCGTCTGCCGTTGCGAGACGATCACCGAGGGCGAGATCGTGGATGCGATCCGACGCACTCCGGGCGCAAAGGACTTGGACGGGATCAAGCGCCGCACTCGCGCCGGAATGGGCAGATGCCAAGGCGGCTTTTGCACGCCGCGGATCATGGAGATCCTTGCGCGCGAGCTGGGCTGCGACATCACCGAGGTGACCAAGAGCGGCAAGGGCTCCGAGATCGTCATCGGGAGGGTGGAATGATGGACAAGAACTTGATCATAGTCGGCGGCGGCCCGGCAGGGCTTGCGGCTGCAAAGGCGGCATACGACGCAGGGGAGAGGGACATCCTGATCCTCGAGCGCGAAGACAGAGCCGGAGGCATCCTCAACCAATGCATCCACAACGGCTTTGGACTGCACACGTTCAAAGAAGAATTGACCGGCCCCGAGTATGCGGCGCGCTATGAGCGCGAAGTCGCGGCGAGGGGGATAGAGATCAAGACGGGCACGACGGTGCTGTCGATAGCGGACAAGACCGTCGCGTGCGTCAACGCCGAGGACGGGCTGACGCACTATCGCGCCAAGGCGATCGTGCTCGCGTGCGGCTGCCGCGAGAGGCCGAGAGGCGCGATCAACATAGCAGGCTGCCGCGCGGCGGGGGTGTTCTCCGCAGGCACCGCCCAAAAGCTGATCAACATAGACGGTTTGATGCCGGGCAAAGAAGTCGTCATCCTCGGCAGCGGAGACATAGGCTTGATAATGGCGCGGCGCATGACCTTCCAGGGCGCGAAAGTCAAGGCGGTGATAGAGCTGATGCCCTATTCGTCCGGGCTCAACCGCAACATCGTGCAATGTCTGCAAGACTTTGACATCCCGTTGCGCTTTTCGCACACAGTCGTTGCGATCAACGGCAAAAAGCGCGTGAGCTCCGTCGTCGTCGCCGCCGTGGACGAAAAACTTCGCCCGATCGCCGGCACCGAGGAGGAGATAGCGTGCGACACGCTGTTGCTCAGCGTGGGACTGCTGCCCGAGAACGAGATAGCCAAGACCTACGGCATAGAGCTGTCGCCCGTGACGGGCGGCGCGATCGTGGACGACGCGCTGATGACGTCCAAGGAGGGCGTGTTCGCGTGCGGCAACGTGCTTCATGTGCACGATCTCGTCGACTTCGTCAGCGAGGAGAGCGAGAGAGCCGGCGCGTCGGCGGCGGCATACATAGCGCGCGGCGGCGAGCTGTCCGACTGCGTCGCGATCGGCGCAAAGGACGGCGTCAGATATGCCGTTCCGCAGCTCGTCAGGCGCGGCGGCGAGGGCGCGTTGGGGTTCAAAATGCGCGTCGGCAAAGTCGCCAAGGACGTCAAGATCGTCCTCGAATGCGACGGCAGAGAAGTCGCGAGCCGACGCAGGCAGATCGTCACGCCCGGCGAGATGGAAACGCTGACGTTGACGGCGGCGCAGGCGCAGATATTGCGCGGCGCAAAAGAGGCGGTCATCCGTCTTGCGGAGGTGTGAGATGAAAGAAATGATCTGCATATGCTGCCCGATGGGATGCAGGCTCAAAGTCTATGACGACCAAGACCCGATCCGCGTCGAGGGCAACACTTGCGCGCGCGGCGCGAAGTACGGAGCGGAAGAAGCGGTGAGCCCCAAGCGCGTAGTGACCGCAACGGTGCGTGTGCGCGGCGGCGAGATCGCCATGGCCAGCGTCAAGACGTCGGGGGCGATCGCCAAGTCTTCCGTCTTTGACGCGCTCGCTTTGCTCAAAGGCAAAGTCGTGGACGCGCCGGTGCGCGAAGGCGACGTGATCGTCGGCAATATTTTTGGTACCGGTGTTGATTTTGTCGCAACAAAGACAGTGGAGAAGGCGCAATGAAAAAGTATGTCATAGCGATCGATCAAGGGACGACGAGCAGTCGCGCGATAGCGTTCGACGAGCACGCCGACATAGTCGCAAAGTCGCAAGCCGAGTTTGCACAGATCTATCCTCGAGCGGGCTGGGTGGAGCACGATCCCGAGGCGATCTATTCTACATCGCTCAACGCGCTCAAAGAGGTGATCGCCGCCGTCGGGGCAGAGAACGTCGCCGCGATCGGGATCACCGACCAGCGCGAGACCTCGATCGTCTGGGACAAGTTCTCGGGCGATCCCGTCTACAACGCGATCGTGTGGCAGTGTCGCCGCACGTCCGACTATTGCGACAAACTCAAAGAGGCGGGGCTCGACGGGCTGATCTATGACAAGACGGGCTTGCCGATAGACCCCTATTTCAGTGCGACCAAGGTCAAGTGGATCTTGGACAACGTCAAGGGCGCGCGCGAGCGTGCCGACAGCGGCGCATTGCTGTTCGGCACCGTGGACACCTATTTGATGTGGCGGCTGTCGCGCGGCGCGATCTTCGCGACCGACTACACCAACGCGGCGCGCACGATGCTGTTCGACATAGGCGCGCTTGCCTGGGACCGCGACTTGTGCGAGCTGTTCGGCATCCCGCGCACGATGCTCGCCGACGCATATCCGTCGGGGCACCTGTTCGGCTATACGGACGAGGCGGAAGTGGGCGCCAAGATCCCGATCGCGGCGGTTGCCGGCGACCAGCAGGCGGCGTTGTTCGGGCAATTGTGCACCGAGAAGGGCGACATAAAGAACACATACGGCACGGGCTGTTTTACATTGATGAACACGGGCGGCGAGCGCATGCGTTCCAAGCGCGGCTTGATCACGACGCTTGCGGCAGTCCGAGACGGCGACGCGCCGCAATACGCTCTCGAGGGCAGCGTCTTTGTCGGCGGCGCGGTGATCCAGTGGCTGAGGGACGAGCTCAAGATGATCGAGACGGCGGCGGAGACCGAGAGCATAGCCGAGTCGGTGCCCGACACGGGCGGAGTCTACATTGTGCCGGCGTTCGTCGGCTTGGGCGCGCCGCATTGGGACGCGCGGGCGCGAGGCATCGTGTGCGGCATAACGCGCGGCACGAGCAGGGCTCACTTTGTCCGCGCGGCGGTGGAGTCGATCGCCTATCAAGTCGTCGACGTCATGCACGCGATGGAGAGCGACGCCGGCTGCGAGATCACGCGTCTTGCGGTGGACGGAGGCGCTTGCGCCAACAATTTTTTGATGCAATTCCAAGCCGACGTGCTGGGTTGCAAGGTGGAGCGCCCCGTGATCACCGAGAGCACCGCCCTCGGCGTCGCGTTCCTTGCCGGGATGGGCGTCGGGATGTGGAGCGATCTGAGCCTGATCAAGGCGCGCAAGCACGTCGACAGAGAATTTTCGCCGCGGATGTCTGCCAAGAAACGCCGCGATCTCTTGGTCGGATGGGCGCAGAGCATAGGCAGGGCGAGATACAGACAATAGCCGCTCGGTCGGCAAAGACGGGCGCCGCATTGCGGCGCTCTTTTTTGGTCGAAGTTAGGCGAAAAAAGTTTATTTCAAAGATCCGCAAACTTAACCGCAAGTCATTTTTCGATAAAAGCGTATATTTATAGACATCAATTGAGTGGATAGCTTTGGATTAATATATGGAGGGATCGATTACGCCGCATATTTCACGATCAACAACAATAGCATTATAAAAAATTGCATCAATAGGGGATCTTACAGGTTCGAAAATGCCAACGAGATAGTGTGTGCGGCGGCTTTTGTCGTCAATCAATACGGGACGATGGAGAATTGCGTAAACACCGGAGACGTCTACAACAGTTTCATAAAACCCGATCCTTCCGCAGGCGTAGCAGCAATAGCATACAAGACAAGCGACGACGCGATATACAAGGGAGTGTACAATCTCGGCGAGGTCACCAACGTAGAGAAGAAGGAGATCGACAAGGCTCTCAACGGGCTGTTCTTCAGAACAGAAAAAGAGGAAAGATATCCCGATTTGTCACGAACGAGAAACTATAGATAAAGAGAAGGCTTCGTCAAGCGCAAGCGCTGCTTGCCTGTGTTTGGCTTGGCTAAACTTTTGTTTACAAAAAGGCGCGGTATTGACACCGCGCCTTTTTCACGTTATAATGAAACGATCGCGATAGACGATCGAGGGAGAATTATGACCAAGGCGAAAAAGGCGATCGCCATCACGGCGATAGTTGTTGCGGCGCTTGCCGTTTTGGGCGCGATCATTGCCGGCATTTGGCTGGGGGTGAACAACGACAAATATCAAGGCTATGTCCGCGACGCGCAGACCGGCGAGCCCATCGAGGGCGTGTCGGTCACCAACGGCAGAGATGTCGTCAAGACCGACGAGAACGGTTTTTTCAAACTTGACGGATGGCTCAAAGACGCCTTTGTTTCCGTCACGATCCCCAGCGGATATTGGACAGAGGACTACTATCGCGACGTCGATTCGGACAACTTCGACTTCACGCTCACGCGCCGCGACGACGATATGACGGATCACTCGTTTTTGCAAGTCGCCGACAGCGAGATCGGCGCTGACGGAGTGGGAGAGTGGATAGACGGCGTCAAATCTGCCGCCGATGATATCGGCGCGGCGTTCATCATCCACACGGGTGACATCTGCTATGAGGACGGCTTGCGCACGCACATCCAAGGCATGAATTCCCAAAACATGGGCGTCCCCGTCCGCTATGCGATCGGCAACCACGACTACATCGACAAGGGCGGCTACGGCGAGGCGTACTTCGAGAGCATCTACGGCCCCGTCAACTATTCTTTCGAAGTCGGCAACGTCCACTACATCGTCACCCCGATGGTGTCGGGCGTCGACTACCGCGCCAGATACGGCTACGGCGACATCTGGAAGTGGGTCGCAAACGACATCGCCAACACCGATCCCGATAAGAAGATCGTGATGTTCAACCACAACTATTGCCCCGACGAGGACGGCTTTGTGCTCAAATACGGCTTGGGCAAGACGGTCGATCTCACCGAGCACGGCTTGCTCGCGTGGATCTTCGGACATTGGCACTACAACTATATGTACCGCACCGACGGCGGCGTCTTCAACATCTGCACGGGCAAGCCCGATTCGGGCAACATCGACGCGACGGCGCCTGCCTTCAGGGGAGTATGGATCGAGGACGACGAGCTCGTCCGCTCCCAATTGATCTACAACGATTTTGACTCCGCAACGCCGCAAGACGGCTATCAATGGAGCACCGCGCTCGACGGCAGAGCGAGCTTCGCGTCCCCGATCGTCGACGACGGCTTTGTCTACGCCGCCACGATCGACGACGGCTGGCCCAAGGAGTGCGGGATCTACAAGCTCGACGCCGCGAGCGGCGACGTCGTGTGGTCGTTCGCGACCGACAACTCCGTCCGCAACGACTTCGCGCTGAGCGGCGGCAAGATATTCGCGCAAGACGTCACCGGCAAAGTCTATTGCGTCGACGCCGAGAGCGGACAGCTGCTGTGGAGCAAAGATTGCGGACTTTCCGCCGCGCGCAACACGGGACTCAACGTCGTCGTCGACGGCGGCAAGGTCTATTGCGGCGGCGCCCAAAAGTCCGTCTGCCTCTCCGCGTCCGACGGCGCGCTGATCTGGGAGACGGAGAACGACCGCGCCAACAGCGCTCCGTGCCGCATGATCGTCGACGGCGACAGGCTGCTCGTCGGCTCGCATTGGGACGAGCTGATCGCCTATGACAATATGAGCGGCAAGCGGATCTGGAGCGCGGACAAGGACGGCTTGCGCAACCGCGTGACGACTCCCGTCATCGCCCAAGGCAAGCTCTATGTCGCCGCGATCGACACGATGTTCGAGCTGGACAGAGCGAGCGGCAAGACGCTGCGCTCGCGCAAGCTGGACGGGCTCAACCTCGACACCGCCACGCGCCCCTATGTCTCGGACGGCAAGATCTATCTCTCCACCGCAACGAGCGGGGTCGTCGCGCTCGACGAGAGCACGTTCGAGATCGTCTGGACGTTCGACGACATCGGCGGCTCGCTGATCGCGTCCTCGCCCTATGTCGCTCCCGGAGCCAAAGAAGTCGCGAGCAGCGTCTTCGAGGCGGACGGCGCATTGTACTTCGGCGCCCTCGACGGCAAGATCTACAAGCTGAGCAAGGACGGACAGGCGCTCGGCTCGTTCGACGTCGGTTCTCCGATCGTCGGCATGCCGGCAGTTCGGGACGGAGCGATCTTTGCGACCGATTTTTCGGGCAACGTCACGCGGATCCCTCTCTCCGCATTCTGATCGCGGTTTTTCGCGCCGAGCAGGGGACCCTTCGGGGCCCCTTTTGTATGATACTCGCCGCCTCGGGCATACTATCTCCGAGGTGTGATATGCAAGACCAAAGCACAAAATTGTTGGACCATTGCGTCAAGGGCGCCCAGATGGGCGTCGTCGCGCTGGGGCAAATGCTGCCCTATTGCGCAAAAAAGGAGACCTACGCCTTTGTCGAAGAGAGCGCCGTCCGCTATCGCGACTATGCGGTCCGCACGAGCGCCGCGATCCAAAAATCGGGCAAAAAGCCAAAACATATCGGCAAAATTTCTGTATGGTGCGCAGTCAAAGTCGTCAAGTGGCGGTGCAAACATCACGGCGGAGACAACAACATCTTGGACCAAGTCCGCGACGGTGTCGTCAAGTCGATAGCCGCTTGCGAGCGATATATGAAGATGTATGCAGGCGCAAGCCGCGACGCGCTCGCGTCGTGCTCCGAGCTTGCCGATCTGAGCCGCGACGTCCAAGAGCGATCCTACCTTTGCGGTTCTCGCCTCGGCGGTTGACGCGGGGCGCGCTTGACAACTTCTTCTCCGCATTTTATAATAGAGAAAAAACATTGCGGAGGAGATCATGTCAGAGGACGCCGCTGCGCAATTTCTCGCGCTGTACACCAACAACATCAAGAGGGAAGGAGCGGACAAATTGCTCGAATGGATGAGGGACAAGAGCGACTTTTTCCACGCTCCCGCCAGCTCCAAATATCACAACGCCTTCGAGGGCGGACTCGTCGAGCACAGTCTCAACGTCGCGCGAAGGCTCAAAATGCTCGTCGACGCCGAGAAGAAACTTCATCCCGAAAAGGAGTCCATCGCCCGCATCACCGACGAGAGCGTCGTCATTTGCGGCTTGCTCCACGACATCTGCAAGGCCAATTTCTACAAAGTCGACTATCGCAACAAAAAAGAGGACGGCGAATGGATCCGCGTCCCTTACTATACGATAGAAGAAGAGCTGCCCTACGGGCACGGCGAAAAGTCCGTCTACATCATCAACGGCTTTTTGCGCCTCACGCGCGAGGAGGCCTTGGCGATCAATTGGCATATGGGCGGCTTTGACAGCCGCGTCAAGGGCGGAGATTTCAGCATCAGCGCCGCTTTCGAAAAATACCCCCTCGCCGTCCTCACGCACATCGCCGACATCGAAGCGTCCTATCTGGACGAGAGATGCAAGTGACGCGCACCGCGCAAAGGAGGAATATGACCAACACCGACATCGCCGTCATCGGCGCCGGCACCGCCGGCATGACAGCCGCGATCTACGCCAAGCGCAGCGGCTTTGACGTCACGCTTTTCGAGGGCTATATGCCCGGAGGACAGATCGTCAATACCGGGGAGATAGAGAACTATCCTGCCACAGGCAAGATCAGCGGCTTTGACTATTCTATGGCTCTGCTCGCGCAGACCGAGGGCACGGGAGTTTCGATCGTGCGCAAAGAGGCGCTCTCCGTCGCCCGCAAAGACGGAGGCTTCGAGGTCGCTACCGCCAAGGGCGAATACTTTGCCAAAGCATTGATAATCGCCACGGGCGCTAAAAATCGTGAATTGGGAGCCGCAGGCGAATCGCGCCTTGTCGGCAAGGGAGTCTCCTATTGCGCGACTTGCGACGGAGCCTTCTATCGCGGCAGAAAAGTCGCCGTCGTAGGCGGCGGCAACACCGCCGCGGCAGACGCTCTCGAGCTGGCTCGCATGTGCTCCGAAGTCGTGCTCATCCACCGCCGCAGCGAGTTTCGCGCCCAAAAGGCTGACATCGACAAGCTGCGCGCTCTGCCCAATGTCAAATTCTTGCTCGACAGCGTCGTCGACGAGATAGTCGGCGAGGACTCCGTACGCGCGATCGTTGTCCGCAACGTCGTCAGCGGAGCCAAGAGCGAGATCGCCGTAGACGGAGTGTTCGTTGCCGTGGGACAGACCCCTGCGACCGCACTCTTTGACGGACTTGTCAAGCGCGACCTTTCGGGCTACATAATCGCAGGAGAGGACTGCGTCGCCGCAGACGGCGTCTTCGTCGCAGGCGATTGCCGCACCAAGAAGATCCGCCAGCTCGTCACCGCCGCTTCGGACGGCGCCGTCGCCGCTCTCGCCGCCGCAGAATATCTTTCCGAGCGCGAGTGAGCCCTCGGCAAACAAGCGGCAGTCGAGGAGAAGGTTCGCCGCTCAATGATCGGCAGATAACGTCCGAGATCAAATGAAAGCCCGTTCCTGTTTTACGTCGGCAAGGATGGGCTTTTCGTAAAAAAATCTCGCTTTGATAAGTGAAAAAAGAAAGGCGATCGAAAAGATCTGATCGATCGCAGTGTGGTTTGCAAAAGGCATATGCGGTGCGGCATATGCCTCTTTTGCGAAGACGGAGCTCGCGTCGTCAATTGTTGCTGAACATCGTCACGAGCATATAATTGGATAGCCGCTCCAACAAGGCGGCTATGACTTCGGAGTTGGTGGGGCAGTCCGCCGAACCGAGAAACTCTTTGAATTGCTCGTGCGAACCGGGATTGTTGTAGGCATATCCGATCACCGTGCGCAGCGAGCGCTCGACGCTTGCCGGCGAGACGTTGTGCTTTTGCGCGATCTTGGGATAGAGGATGCTGTTGATCTTGCCGTGTAGCGACGACGAGTCGAAATAGCAAAACATCACGGCGTCTTTGAGATAGGCATAGCCGAGGTGATTGCGCTTGAAACCGAGCCGAGCGAACTCAGCCGTCAAGTACATATCGGCGATCGCGCGCAGCTTGTCTCCGACGGTCAGGTTGACCGCGTTCCGCAATTCCGTGCCGGGATCGGAAGACAAAGGTATGCGATAAAACACCGTCAAGTCGGCAGACGCAGGCTCTTCGACGCTCGCCAAGATCTCCCTCGCCGACGGCGGCAGCGAGCTGAGCGACACGTCGGTATGCGCGCCGTTCAAGTCGAGCATGACGACCGTCGCCTTGTCCACCAGATCATGCTTTGAATGATCGGAGGCAAGCTTTTTGAAGGCGTCTTCGTCCGCGATCAAGGAAGAGAACTCGGAGAGATCGTCGTCGGGAGCGTTGGGGTCCAAATATACAAAAGACGAAAAAGGGAACTTTTTGCGCAGCGCGGCGTCAAGCGCGCTTCTGTTTGATCTGGAATCAAGAACTGCAAATCTTTGCATGCCGAGGTCACCACAAAAATGAATTTTAATAAGCTAATTATAGAATATATCTGTGGATATTGCAACTGAAATTACGCATAAAATCGACAAATCACGTCAAAAATATCCAACAGATATTGCAATTAAATATTTTTCGACGGCTTGCGACACTATTCGACAAGCTTAAAACGCGAAACGCCGCCGCAAGAACAATTCAAAATGCAAAACGGCGACGAGATGGCGAGAGATCGGCGCTTTGCGGCTTTTGCGGATCTCGACGCAGGCTTTGTGAGCAAAATGATCGCAATCGGTTGCCAAATCGTCGCGAATGTGCTATCATTGCTCTTGCACCGATAGCGATGCGATATGCGGAGATGGCTGAGCTGGCCTAAGGCGCACGATTGGAAATCGTGTGTACGGGGAACCGTACCGAGGGTTCAAATCCCTCTCTCCGCGCCAAAGGGGATAGCGTTTGAACACTATTAAAAATGTGTTCAAGCGCTTTTTTCACTTCTTCGAGCCGAATGTCTGCAACTTCGGTTGCATTGCCCAGTTTGATATGTGCCGTAATATAGCCG